>JALWGN010000122.1 GCA_027013575.1 Desulfurobacteriaceae bacterium | reverse complement strand
GGGCTAATGGTATGGCTGAGATTATGGAGATTGGATAGGTGAAAGACTCAAAGGCGGGAACTAAAGAGAAGTAGAGGATGATTATTCCAATCATGAGGGAGTGGAAGAGGCGCTTGAAACTCTCCATCATCTGTTTTATTTCACCTTCGTGGGAGATGCCATAGCCTGCAGGGAGTTTGAGGAACTTTTTCTCTAACATATTTGTCTGCATCTGAACGAAGGTTGTTGGAGCAGTTGCCCTGTAGCCGTAAACGTCAAGTGTGTTCAGTAAATCTTGGTGGGTTATTACAGTTTGGGTCAGGTGTTCCTTAATTGATACGAAGTAGGAGAGGGGGATGAAGCCTTTCTTTGTCGGAATTGGAATGTCTTTCAGCTTGTCAACGTAATCTCTTTTGTCATTTGGAAGGATTACTCTGATTAAGAGTCCGTTTTCCATTGGAACAACGAAGGAGGATGCTGGAATTCCTCTCACGTAACCACCTACGTACTGGGCTATCTGTAGTGGAGTTAGCCCGTAGAGTGAGGCTTTGTTTGCATCAACTTTGAGGACAATCTCCTTTTTATCTATGTACCAGGTTCTTGAGATGTCTTTAATTCCTTTTACTTTGTGCATAAGCTGAACAAGTTTTTCGCCTATCTGGTTTAGGATTTTAGGATCTCTTCCGTATATCATCTCGTCAACTGTTGCCTTAATAGAAGATAGGGGAGTTGCTCCAAAGTCCATTATTGTTACGTAACGTAGGTCTGGTATTTTGTGAAACTTTTCCCGGAGCTCCTCCTCAATCTGCCATATCGTCTTCTTCCTGTGGAAACGGTCTATGAACTGAATCTTCATCTCTATTCTTTGTGGGGGCTTTCCGCTTCCAAACGACAGGACTCCCGGCTCAGAACCTATCGTTGATGAGACCCTTATTACTCCTGGCATTGAGTAGACGATTTTTTCCATTTTCGTAAGGACCTCTTCAGTTTTCTCAAGGGAAGTGTTTGAGTCTGTTTCTGCCCTTACGATTACTATTCCTGTATCCATCGGGGGCATTAGGTCTCTGCCGAGAACCGGGATAACGTTCTTCATCGTTATTACAAAGAGGAAGAATCCAAAGAGTATTACTCCAAGTTTTAGCCAGAAGCTCTTTAACATTCCCTCTGTAAGCCAGACGTAAAAATCTCTGAGCCTGTAAACGACTGCAACGACAAAGTAGTCGTAGATTTTCCTCTCTAACCAGTTTTTATCCGGCGTTTTCTTGAGTATGTAGGGGGCTGTTATCGGAATTGCCGTTACTGCAACAAAGTACGAGACAACAAGGGCGATTATGAGGGTTAGAGAGAGAGGACGGAGGATGTGCTGAACGTAACCGCCGATAAAGACGATGGGAATGAGCATCGCAACTGTTGTGTAGGTTCCGCTTAAAACGGCGAGCATTACTTCTTTTGTTCCGTCTATCGTTGCCCGCCAGATGTCCTTTTTCAGCTCAAAGTAGTGCCTTTCTATGTTTTCAAGAACGACAACGGCGTCGTCTGTAAGCATACCGAGGGCTAAGATTACGGCCGTTAGCGTAACGATGTTGAAGTTGAAGCCGAAGAGCCACATGAGGCCGATTGTTATTGTGTAGGTGATGGGAACAGAGAAGAAGGAGACTATGAGCATTCTGACGTTTGCAAGGAAGAGGAAGATTACTAGGAGGGTGAAGATTACGGCGTCTCTTAATGATTCAAGCATGTTTTTGTTGGAGAGCTCTATCAACCACTTCTGCGTATCAGCAACTACGAAGTTGAGCTGAGGGTACTCTTTTTTTAGTTTTGGCAGGTAGGCCATTACAGATTCTATTGCTGGAAGCTCGTAGCCGTGGGGGGAGCGGAGGATGGAGATTCCTATGGCCTTGTGGCCGTTTCCGTGGTAGGCGGAGAGCCTGTCTTTGTACCCCCACTCAACCTTTGCAACGTCTTTAACCTGAACGTTGGGCTTTATGTAGATGTCCTTTATCTCCTCAATTCTTTCAGCTTCGTCCCTTATTTTCAGAACTACAAGGCCGTTTTTGCTTATTATGAGGCCAACCGGAGCGTTTTTGTTGTTGCTTTTGATTGCGTTAACAAGCTGAAAGAGTGAGATGTGGTATTTGGCAAGTGCCTGGTAATCCGGGTAGACTCTGATCTCCCTCTTGTATCCGCCGAAAACTTCTACATCTGAAACGTTGGGTAGGTTAAGTAGTTCGTCCTTTATCTCGTTTTCTGCAAGCTCCCTCACCTGAGCAAGGGAAAGGTGAGAACCTTTTTTGGGGTAAACGGCCAGAACCATTACAGGCCTCGTTGCATCTGTGACCTTGTAAACCTGTGGGGGGAGAATATCTTTTGGAAGGAACGGTAGAACTTTTGAGAGCTCGTTTGAAACGTCTGTTGCTGCTGCGTCTATTCCCTTTTTATACTCAAACTCAACTGTAACTACCGAAACTTCGTCTTTTGAAACAGAGCGGATTGTTCTTACAAGGTCTAAGGTTTTAAGCCTCTGTTCTATCGGCCTTGTTACGTGGGAGGCGATGTCTGAAGCGGAGGCTCCCGGCTCTATTGTAACAACGGCAATCTGGGGCCTGTTCGCGTCGGGGAAGAACTTTCTCGGTATTTTGAAGTAGCCAATTACTCCGATTACGCAGAAGAAGAGGAGGACTGCTAAAACTGCGTGGGGTTTTCTGACGTACCAGTCAACGATCCTACCCATTGAATGCCTCCGCAGGAACGGCGCTCTTTCTCCTTAAAACTTCAAGGAGCTTACTCTCCCTTCCTACAACGACTTTATCGCCGGGTTTCACGTTTCCTGAAACCACAACCCATTGGTTAACCTGTTTTAAGACTTTTACAGGAGTTGGTATAACCTCTGTTCCTTTGAGTTTTAGAACCATATCGGTATCTTTCATGTGGAGAACCGACAGGTAGGGAAGGACGATTCCTGAGTAGGCTTTTCCTTTAAGGTCTGCTCTTACTGTTTGGGCAGGTTTAAGGCCGTCAAGTCTTTTAAGTTTTACCTCTACCGTATAGAGGCCACTCTTTGGGTCTGCTGCAGGGTAGATTTTTGAGACAACGCCTATCGGTTTTCCTTCAATTTTAACGGGAGCTCCCACCTCTATCTCTTTTGCCTCTTCCGGCGGAGCGTTTACAAGAACTCTGAAGCCGTCTGAGTCATAGAAAACCCTCATTATAGGCCTTCCGGGAACTGCGACGGCTCCCGGGTAGAGGAAGATTTTTGCAACTGTTCCATCCTTAATTGCCCTCACCTCAGTATATTGAAGCTGTGAGGCTACTGCTCTTTTTTTCTCCTCAATTGCTTTTACGGCCAGTTTCAGCTCTCCGATTTTTGACTTGATGGTTTTCACCTGAGAAAGGGCTCTGTGGTAGGCGTTCTCATACTTCTCAACGGCTTCCTTTGGAACGGCTCCTCTCTCGTAGAGGAACTTCTCCCTTTCGTATTCATTTTTAGCGTTTTTTGCCGCAATTTCTGCAGCCTTCAGCTGGGCTTTGAGGCCCGAAAGGAGCGCCTCCTTTGCCCTCTTTTCGCTCTCTAAGGCAAGAACTGTGCTTTCAATCTGGGAGGAGTCTATCTCTGCAAGGAGCTCGCCCTTCTTAAAATGCTCTCCTTCCCTTTTGTAAACCTTTAAGACCGTTCCGGCAACCTTCGTAGAAACGTTTGCATAGGTGTATGGAAGAACCTCTCCAACGTAGTGGAAGGTTTCACTTATGCTTCCCTCTTTTGCAACTGTATACTCAACGGGAATCGGGTAGACCTTTGGAGGAGGATACGAAAGGAGAGCCTCTCTCCTCTTCTTTATCAGGATTTTTCCAATTATCACTCCGATGATGGTAATTATCAGGATTACGATGATTGCCTTAATTGTTCTGCTCATTTCTTGCCTCCAGTAGGGCTTCAATTCTCCTCTTCTCTATCTCCCAGCTGTAGTAGGCTCCTTTAAGCTGGGCTTCTGTTAAAAACCTGTGGGCTTCTGCAAGCAGGAGGTGGTCCATGTCTCCCTTGCCGCTCTCATACTTAAGCCTCTCTATCCTCTCAACCTCTTTTGCGTAGGCAAGTTTTGTTTTGTAGGCTTCAATGTCTGCCTGAATTGACTCAAGGGAGTTGATGGCCTTAGAGAGCTCCCTCTTCAGCTTCAGTTCTGTCTCTTTTAACTCTTTCTCTTTTGATATTTTGAGTAGCTTTTTAGACAGAACCTCTTTTCCCTTTCTTCCCCATTCAAAGATGGGATAAGCAATTTTTACAGATACTGAACCGATTCCGACATTTTCTCCAGAATCAAAGCCGTAGTTTCTTGCATAGTTTCCGTTTAAGAAAAGCTTTAAGCCATATTTTCCTTTTACAAGATCAATGCTTTTTTGGGCTATTGAAACCTCTTTTCTCTTTGATTTAATTAAACTGTTTGACGATAGAGCTTCTGAGTAAAGTTTTTCAAGACTGTAACTTTCAGGAGAGTAACTTACTCTGTAGGGTTCTATTCTGTCTATCTTCTCTCCTGTTAACGTTTCAAGAACTGTTTTCAGAGTTTCCTGCTTTTTCTCTACCTCTTTTATCTTTGCCCTTACATCCTGAAGGGAATACTCCACCTTTAGAAGGTCTACTTTTGCAAATTTCCCTGCCTTAACTCCAAACTCAACGTCTGATTTTAATTTCAAAAGACTCTTTTCATACCTTTTAAGAGCTTGTTTAATCTCTTCTAACCTTAAGTAGCTCAGATATGCAGAATCAACGTTAAACTTTATTTGCCACTTGGCGTTTTCCTTAAGGTTTTCAAAGAGTTCCGATTTGAGATTCTCTATCTCAAACCTCTTTCCTAACGTTCCTCCAAGGTATAGAGGAACTGTAAAGTCTATTCCGTAAACGGCCTTTCTGCTGTCAAAGGGAGGCGGGTTTTTTGGACTCGGCATGTAGTAGAGTGGTGTCAGAACCAAGTTTTTGTTGTAGGAGGTGTATAAAGAGAAGATGTTTAGCGTTCCGAACCTCTCTCTTCTTATGGCTTCTGCCTGCTCTTTGAAGCTCTCCGAGAGGGCCTGGAGCTCCCTCAGTTTCGGGTAGTTCTTAACGGCTAACTCTTCTGCCTGGTTGAGGGTTATTCCGTAGGCGGCGGTTCCGGAGAGGAGAACTGCAGCTAAGAGGCTTGTTATTTTCTTCAAGATCAGCCTCCTTTAGGCTATTGGCTAAATTCCTTATTTTCTATATTACTACTTACTCAAGTTTTTTCAAGGGCTGCTTGTTTCCTTAAATTTCGTAGAGTATACTAACAACCTTGAAATTTTCGTTAATAACAGAAAAGAGGTGGAAATGGTAAGTGGCCTTGAAATTGGAGTAATCTCTTTTACGGTCTCGTTTATCTTTGCCCTCGGAGGGATAGGGTCTGCAGTTATACTTATTCCGATTTTAGTTTTTTTGGGAGTTCCCTTTTCTGTTGCAAGGCCTGCAGGTCTATTTACAAATTTCCTTTCTACTTCGGCCGCTTCTTACCACAATCTAAAGAAAGGGCTGGTTGATTTTAGAATTGCAGTTCCTCTTATAGTTGCTTCCGTTATTCTTTCTCCTTTAGGAGCCTATGCCTCCCATTTAGTTCCCGAGAAAATCGTCGGAATTGTCTTTACCCTTTTCCTCTTCTTTGCCGGAATTATGGTTTACATTCCAAAGAAAGAGGTTTTTGAGGAGAGGAGCTCCCTTCTTTACCCTGCCTTTGTGGGAGCTATTGCCGGTTTCCTCTCAGGCTTTTTGGGAGTTGGAGGTGGAGGCCTGATGTCTCCGCTTCTCATTGTTGCCGGGTATAATCCTAAAAAGGTTGTTGCTGTAACGCCTTTTGCTGTTCTCTTCTCCTCTTTTACAGGTTTTTTAGCCTACTGGAAGATGGGAAGCGTTGACTGGTACGTAACGCTGTGGGCGGCAATTCCTGCCATATTTGCCGGTTACCTCGGTGCCCACATAACCCACAAATACTTTAGCCCAAAGCAGGTAAAGAGGCTTTTAGGAATAATCTTTTTCATTCTTGGAATAAAATTCCTGCTAAAATTCATTTAGAGGAGGTTCTGAATGACTCTGAAAGAGCTAGTTTCCCAGTTAGACCTTAAAGGGCTCCTTTCAAACGAGCCCAAAGTTACACTTGACGCCTTTTTAGAGAAGTGGAAGGCTGGAGAGGCCATTCTCCTTGACGTTAGAACTAAAGAGGAGCAGGCTTTAACTCCTTTAACTGCCTTCGGAATCCACATTCCACTCAACGAGCTTCCTGAAAGGCTCAACGAGATTCCAAAAGACAAGCTCGTCTGTACCCTCTGCCCTGGAAAAATAAGAGCAACTATTGCCATGTGTTACCTTTTAACTGAAGGGTTTGAGAACGTTAGGGTTCTTGCATCCTCTCCGTCTGAAATTGTTGACAGGGTTAAACCGCCTTTTGTTGCTAAGTTAGAGGGGTAATGGAGAGTCAGGAGTTTGTAGAGGCCTTAAAGGTTCTATCAGACGAGACCAGAATAAGAATTTTAAAGATTTTGGAGGAGAAGCCCTCTTATCTGTGCCAGATTACGGCCGTTCTGGGCTTCTCTCCCTCTACAGTTTCAACCCACCTTTCAAAACTGAAGCAGTTCGGTTTTGTTAAGGATAAAAGGGAGGGGGCAAAGGTTCTCTTTTCTCTATCTGAACCGGAAAGTGGGGAGCTCCGCCGTATCTTCCGTGAAATTCTAAAGGCGGCAGACAGCTGGGAAACTGTGAAAAAGGACGCTGAGAAGCTGAGGAATACCTCTCTGAAGGACGTCTGTCCCTACGAGTGATAGAATGGTTGAAAAGCTTAAAGGGGGCGGACGTGAAGAGAGAAAAGCCTGAAAAAGTCATCTCTGAAATCTTTTTAGACAACGACAGGTTTGTTTCAGGAAGAGGGGAAGAGTTCTTTAAGTCCCACCTTGAGGCGCAGAATCCCGTAATAACTCTAATAACCTGTTCCGACTCAAGGGTTCACCCTACCGTCTTCTCCGAGGAGCTGATAGACAGGGTTTTTGTTATAAGGAACATAGGGAATCAGATTGAGAACTGTGTGGGTTCTGTTGACTACGGCGTTTACCACCTTCAGACTCCGGTTCTGCTAATTTTAGGACACGTTAACTGTGGAGCCGTTAAGGCTTTTCTGAAGGGATACTCAGACGAGACAGCAGATATAAGGAAGGAGCTTGACCACCTCTGTATTCCCGTTTCAAGGATTGAGAGAACGGGGGATTTTGAGAAAGACTGGCTTTCAGCCGTTGAGGAGAACGTCCACTGGCAGGTGAGGGTTGCCCTTGAGAGATACGGGCTTTTGGTCAGGAGAGGTCTCCTTGCGATACTCGGAGCCGTTTACGACTTTGGAAACTACTACGGCAGGGGATACGGCAGGATTGTTTTGATAAACCTTAACGGAATAAAGGAGAGGGAGAAGATACTCTCCCATAGAGCCCTCTCTCTAGTTCCGGGGGAGCTCCTTGAGAAGGTGGTTGTATAACAGCTACTTTCTCTTTCTTCTCCTGTGGTTTACTCTGGGAGCTCTGGGGCCTCTCCTCTCCTTTTACAGCCTCCAGGAGGCAGGTTTCTCTGAGGGGAGAGCTCTCCTCTACTCCATTGTAACCTTCTTCCTTGACGGTCTTAACGTTCTGTTACTCTCGGGGTTTATCCGGAAGTTCCTGAAAAAGGACTTTAACTCTTCTTTGAAGCTGGCGGTTCTTGTTTACTCTCCTCTATGGGTTTTTGACTTTTTTGATATCAGGCAGGAGCTCCGTTTCTTAAGCAACTTAGGACTGATATTCAGCCTTTACATCCTCTACAAACTGATAGGGGGAAGGGCGTTCTTAAAACTCTCTGCCGTTCACGTCTTCCTCTACGCTCTCAACGGCTTAACTGCAGAGCTTATCGCCTCAAGCCCTCTCTTTTCTGCACTGTAAGCTTCCTCTATCGTAAAGCCTATGTGCAAGTTCCTGTCCATCATAATAGGTATTGCCTCTAATGCCTCCTCATACTGAATGTAGGCTACTATTCCCAACGCAAAAAAGGAGTTATGCCTCCTACCTGGTATCGGTGGATTCATAAACGTTTTCTTCAATACCTACTCAAAGAACGCTCTCCTACCATTGGGTAATACCAGGATTGTGGACCCATATTTTCCTTCTGAAAGTGTTCGTTCTTTTTAGAGATTAGAGATCTAAAGGTAAAGAGAGTGCCTTTTCCATTTCTTTATTGATTCTTTCAATCGCTAATCTTACATACTTACTATCCAACTCAATCCCAATACCCTTTCTTCCTTCTATAAAAGCAGCAATCAGAGTAGTTCCACTTCCTACAAACGGATCTAAGACAATATCTCCTTTATAGGAAAACATCCTAATACACCTACGTGGAAGCTCTAGTGGAAAAGGAGCAGGGTGTCCTACCCTTTTCTTACTTTCACCTGGAAAAGTCCAAACTCCGTTCGTCCATTCAATAAATTCATCCCTTGTAATGGTAGATTCTCCCTTTTCCTTTCTCTTCCAATGACCTTTATAAAGCAAAACGATCATTTCTACGGGAGCTATAACATAAGGAGCTGAGGCCGATAACCAACTTCCCCAAGCGGTCCGTCGAGATATGTTCTGCTCATTCCAGACAATAGTAGATTGATAACCAAAACCTACGTCACGAGCAACTTTAACTATGTCTGCATATACAGGTTTCAAACCATTTTTGTTTTTATCCAAGGGTATATTCAAGCATAATCTACCACCCTCTTTTAACAAAATAAGCGCTTTCTTCAACCATTTTTCTGTAAACTCCAAATATTCTTCATAAGAAACATCATCTTTATGTCTTCCATATTCAATAGCAACATTATAAGGAGGTGAAGTTACAATCAAGTCAACAGAATCTTTATATTTACTTAAATCAACTGTTATAAAGTCGTTGTTATAAAGACAGATATTTTCCCTTTCAAAAGCTACTAACGGCTTTTCAGAGAAAAAAAGCCGCATATCATCCTTATCTTCTTTCATTTTCAATATAGCTTCTTCTAATAAATCATTAATAAGTTTGTTTAAACTTTTATTCTCATGAACCTGTAGCTCCTTCAATTTCTCATAGACACTTTGCCTCAAACGGACTTTAAGCTCCTTCACAGAAAACCCTCTTAGGTACTCCAATCTTACCCCCAAAATGTGGGTGCTTAAATCTGATTTAAGGGTATTATACACTGAAGTAGATGGGAAATGAAAGAATAGAAAGACAACGAGAAGTAACGAAAGCAGGAAAAAGAAAGGAAGATGAAGTTATAGGATTATTTCGAAGTGTCCCTGAAATTGAGAAAAACTTTATCATAGACCGTCTATCGAAAATTAAAAAGGGATTTTTAAAAAAGGAAGAGCTGGAAGTTCCATATAACGATCGTAAAGAAAAAATAGACGCAGATATTTGCGTGGTTAGGAAGGCAGACAAGAAACTAGTTTGTGTGATCTCTGTAAAAAAGTCCTTTAGAGAACGAGGAGGGCAAACTGCTTATTGGGCAGTTAAGGTTAAGCAGCATAACAAAAGTTATAAATATATACTAGTAACTTCCGATACAGACCAGGAACTATACAACCCCGAAAAACCAAAGAAAAAAAGAAAGTGTAGAACAATTCTTCCCTTTGAGTGTGATGGGGTTTTTATATACAGCTTTACAGGAAAAGTTTACAAAGAGGAGAATTTCTTTGTAGGTGAGGACTACCTCTTAGATTTCATCAGGAGGCTAGCAAGTGAATAGAAAAATAACTCCTAATAAGTTCGACAAAAATGGACTAAACTTGAGACAAGGATTACAAGCAGAATATTTATTTGCACAAACTGCAAGAGCAAAAGGATGGGAGATCCATGAACCTTCTAGTTATCAAGACATTAACGAACACTGGGATATGAAAATTAGAAAAGGCGAAGAAAGTTACAAAGTTGACGTAAAAGCTATGAAAAGGCTAAATAGGAATGATTCTTCCCCTCAAGATGAATGGCATTGGATAGAACTTCATGGAGTAAGGAAAAATGATGAAGGTTGGCTCTATGGAGGAAAAGCTGATCTAATAGCGTTCGAGACAAAAACAAGTTTTGTAATTGTCAAAAGGGAAGATTTAATCAAACTTATAGAAGATAAAGTGGATTTTTCCACAAAAGTGAGTTCCTCTTACGATGCTAAGTACAAAATCTACCAACGAAAAAACCGTTATGACAAACTAACTCTTATAAAAACAACTGACTTAAAAAAAATTAAATGGGATGAATGGGAGAAAATAATTCCCCCTCCTCGTAAGAGACAACAATCTCCAGAGGATACCTGAGAAATTCACACACATCCTTATTGCCAAAAAGGGGATAAAAATCCTTGACAACACCTTCCCCAGCATAAAAGAGAGAAAAGCCGATCTCGTAGTAGAACTTTGAATTAGTAGTTAAATCTCTACTATTTAAGGTAAAGGAATCGTTCTGACGAAGTTCCTGTTCTTAACGTGCCAGTCAACGGTTCTCTTTAAGCCCTCCTCAAGGGGAACCCTTGGCTCCCAGCCGAGGATTCTCTTTGCCTTTGTTATGTCTGCCCAGGTGGCCTTCAGGTCTGCCTTGTGGAACGGTTTATAGACAATTTCTGCCTTCTTACCGAGGTACTTCTCTATCAGCTCAATTACCTCTTTAAGCTGGTGGGGGTGGTTTCCGCCAAGGTTAATTATTTCGTATCCCGTTTCTGTCTTGTAAGCCCTTACGGTTCCCTCCGCAATGTCCTCAACAAAGGTAAAATCTCTGCTCTGTGTTCCGTCTCCGTAAACGGTTATTGGGGTTCCCTCGTCTATCCACTTTATGAACCGGAAGATGCACATGTCGGGTCTTCCTGCTGGACCGTAAACGGTGAAGTAGCGAACTACCGTTACGTCAAATCCGTAGAGGTAATGGTAGGTGTAGGACATAACCTCTGCTGCCTTTTTACTTGCAGCGTAGGGAGAGATTGGCGTATTTACAGGCAGGTCTTCCTTAAATGGCATAGGCTGGCCGGCGTAGAGTGAAGAGGTTGATGCAAGAACAAACTTTTTAAGTCCGAACTCCCTCATGGTTTCCAGTAGGTTGAGAGTTCCGAGGGAGTTGGTAGTTTCGTAAACGAATGGGTTGACGAGGCTGTACCTGACCCCTGCCCTTGCTGCAAGGTTTATAACGCCTTCCGGCTTTGTGTCCTGAAAGATTACCCTTAGAGCTTCCCTGTTCTCTATGTCAACCTGGTAGAAGGTGAAGTTGGGGTTTTCTGAGAGCTGTTTCAGTCTGAACTTCTTAAGCCTTGGGTCGTAGTAGTCGTTGAGGTTGTCAACCCCTACAACTCTGTAGCCCTTTTCAAGGAGCCTCTTTGCAACGTAGCTTCCTATAAACCCGGCTGCTCCTGTGAGGAGAACAGTTTTCATTAAGCCCTCTCCACTTCTAAATTTTGACAGGTAGTTTAACATTACGGAGTGAAACTTCTTCTTCTGGAGTAGACGGCAGATGATAAAGAGCCTGAAATTGAAAGGTTTTAAGTCTTTTGCTGATGAGACAGAAGTAAGGTTTACAGAGGGAATCAACTGTATAGTTGGGCCAAACGGCTGCGGTAAGAGTAACATCGTTGACGCTTTAAAGTGGGTTGTAGGTGTTACTTCGGCTAAGGGAATGAGAGCTGACTCTATTAGGGACGTTGTGTTTAAAGGTGCTGAGGGAAGGAGACCGGCAAGGAGTGCTGAGGTTTCCGTTGTTGTAACCTCTGAAGATTTAACCTTTCCTGAAACTGAGATTACAAGGAGGGTTAAGTCCGACGGGGAGAGTGAGTTCCTTATAAACGGCAGGAAAGTAAGGCTGAAGGATATTCAGGAGGTTTTCTTAAAGCTTGGCCTCTCAAACAGAGACTACGCCTTTTTTGAGCAGGGGCAGGTAGAAAAAGTTCTCAGGATGAAGCCTGTTGAGAGGAGAGCTCTCATAGACGAAGCCGCCGGAATCACCCCGTTTAAGGTGAAGAGGGAAGAGACTCTGAAGCAGCTTGAAGAGGCTCAGAGAAACCTTGAGAACACGCGGAACGTTATAGAGGAGGTTGCAAAAAACCTGAGAGCTCTCAAAAATCAGGCGGAGAAGGCAAAGAGGTTTAAGGAGCTCCGTTTAAAAGAGAGGGAGCTTGAGCTGAAGCTCCTCGGCTACCAGCTTAAGAAAGTTCAGGAGGAGAGGGCGAAGTTAGAGGGAAGCATAAGGGTTTTACAGGAGGATAGAGCCTCTTTAGAGAGGGAGGTTTCACTTTTAACCGTTGAGATTGAGGAGCTCCGCTCTGAGCTTGACCGGTTAAACAGAGAGGTAGAGGAGACTGCAAAAGAGCTTGCCGAGGTTGAAAAGAGCAAAAAGGAGGCCTCTGTAAAGAGGGAGTTTTTAACAAAGGAGATAGAGAGGCTTAAGGGGGAAATTGAAGAGAGGGAAAAGGAGAGAGAGTTAAAGCTGAAAAGGCTCTCTTCCATTGCATCTGAAGTAGAGGAGCTAAGAGGAAAAGAGAGGGAGCTCCTTAAATCCCTCTCAGAGCTTGAAAAAGAGGAGAAGGCCGTAAAAGGAAAAATTGATGAGTTGAAAAAAGAGAGGGAAAGGCTTGAGGAGAGGGAGCTCTCCCTCTCAAGGAAACTCTCGGGGGTTAGCGCCCAGATAAACAAGCTCCAGATGGACTTAGCAAGGGAGGAGGAGCGGTTTAAGTCTCAGAAGAGCCTTTTAGAGAGACTTCCCGGCGAGATCTCTCAGGTTGAGAAGGAGAAGGGGTACTACGTTTCTCAGATTGAGAGGGTTGAGAAGGAGATTGAGAAGATAAAAGAGGAAATAGAGAGGCTGGAAGAGGAGCTCTCTGTAAAGAGGAGGGAGCTCTCTGAGGCCAGAGAGAGGTTAGAGGAGGCAGAGGCCGAGCTTGAGGAGAAAAGGAGAGAGGCTTTAAGGGTTAAAACGGAGGTTGAGAACACAGAGAGGATCCTCTCTTCCATAAACCTTAAAAAGGTAGAGCAGAAGATAGTTGAAAGCGGACAAAAAGGGAAAGTGAAAGGGTATATAGGGCTTCTTCTGAACCTGATTGAGGTTGAGCCGGGGTGGGAGAAGGTTGTAGAGAACTACCTCTCAACCTTTGGAGCCGGAATTGTTCTAAAGACTCCCGAAGATATCGTCTGGATTAAAGAGAGGATTAAGGGGAAGGGGAGGGTAAATCTTCTCTTTGCAGATGTTCCAGAACTTCCTGATAGCCCTGAAATTGACGGAGCTCTCCCTGTAGAGAAGTACGTTAAGCCCAGAGATTCCCGGGTTAAGAACCTGATAAAGGCGATTTTCCACAGGGTTTACTACGCTCCGGAGGGAGCTCCCTCTCTGGCGGCCAGGCACCCCGATGCCGTTTTCATTGACGAGGACTTTAACCTGTTCTCTGCCAGGGGGTGCGTTGTCGGTAAGTTTAAAGAGTCTTCACTCCTTGAGCTTGAAAGGGAAGTTCGCCAGAAGAAGGAGGAGCTCTCAAAAATTGAGTCTGAGATTGAGGAGCTGAGAGAGAGCTTAAACCCTTACAGGGAAGAGGTTGAGACCTTAGAGGAGAGGGTTGAGGAGATAAGGGAGGAGATTCAGCAGAAGAGAATGTCTCTCTTTGAGGCGGAGTCAAAGCTGAAGGAGTTAAAGAGGAAGCTCTCTGAAGTTGAAAGGAGGAAGACGGAGCTCCTTGAGAGGGAAAAGAGGGCTAAAGAGAGTATTGAATCCTTTGAGAGGCGCTCAGAGATACTGAAGAACAAAATAAAGGAGCTGGAAGGCGAGAAGAGAGAACTCCTTTCACAGTTAGAGAGCTTAAAGGCTGAAAAGGAAAAAGTTGCGGCTCTTTACGAGGAGGTGAAGGAGGAGCTCTCTAGGGTTTCCTCTAAGCGTTCGGTTCTTTTAGAGAAGCTCTCCTCGCTGAGGGAGAAGATAAGGGCGAAGGAGGGAGCTCTTAAGTCTTTAAGGCGTGAGGTTGAAGAGTCTGAAAGAAGAGTTGAGAGGGCAAAGAAAGAGCTTGAAAAGGCAAAACTTGAGCTTGAGAGGGCAGAGGAGCTCCTCTCTGGAGTAGACGAGACGATAGAGGAGATAACCGAAGAGCTGAAAAGCTTAGAGGAAAAGAGGAAGGAGCTTTCCTTTCTCATCAAGAACAAAGAGGAGGCCTTAAAACAGAGGAACGCTCACCTTTCAGAGGTTTCAAAGAAGCTGAAGTCTTCAGAAATTGAGCTTGCCAAACTGACTGTTCAGGAGGAGGAGCTCCTCAAGAAAATCGTTGACGCAGAGGGTTCCGTTTCAGAAGCCCTCCAGCTTGCCGAATCTGTTGAAGACGAGGAGGAGCTAAAGAGGGAGCTTATAAACCTTAAAGAGAGGATAAGCAGGCTTGGTGCCGTTAACATGCTTGCCATTGAGGAGTACGAGAAGATAAAGGAGCGCTACGGCTTTATACTGGAGCAGGAGAGGGACCTTGTTGAGTCAATTAAGAACCTTAAAGAGGCAATAAAGCGTTTAGATGAGGAGATAGAGAAGCGGTTCTTTGAGACCTTTAAGGCCGTAAACAGGGAGTTCAGGCGCTCCGTTAAGGCGGTATTTGGAGGGGGAACAGGAAGGCTCATCCTTACCTCTGAAAACCTCTCTGAGGCCGGCCTTGAGATAGAGGTTAAACCTCCCGGTAAGCGCCACTCAAACCTCAACCTCCTTTCAGGTGGAGAGAGAACGCTGGTTGCTCTTACATTCCTCTACGCCCTCTACTCCGTAAGACCTGCTCCCTTCATCGTTTTAGACGAAGTTGACGCCGCTTTAGACGACGCAAACACGCTTAGACTGGCGGAGCTCCTCAAACAGATGGCTCTAAACACTCAGGTGATAATCATCACACACAACAAACTGACCATGGAGGTTGCAGACGCCATCTTCGGCGTAACAATGGAAACCCCAGGCGTTTCAAAGATTATCGGCGTCTCCTTTGAATCAGTGGCCGTTTAAATAGCTTTGCACTTGCAAATTACTTGCAGATACTCTCCGGTAGCACTAACTTCAGTATAAACAGCTACCGGAGGGTACCATGGGAAAGAGAAGGAGAAAACTGCCTGTCAGGTTCCTCAACCAGAGGAACGAGAGGGCAAATCCTCTAAAAAATGTCAACTACAGGGAGCTCTTTGAGGAGCTCAACATCAACGAGGTTAAAGAGGAGATAAGAAAAGTCCTCAGGGACTCAAAGGAGTGGTGGCCTGCAGACTTTGGCCACTACGGCCCTCTATTTGTTCGCCTCGCCTGGCACAGCGCAGGAACCTACAGGGTTAAGGACGGAAGGAGGGGAGCAAACAGCGGCCTCATAAGGCTCTACCCGATTCTTGACTGGCCAGACAACACAAACCTTGACAAAGCCCTCAGACTCCTCTGGCCAGTGAAGAGGAAGTTTGGAGAGAGGATCTCTTGGGGAGACCTCGTTATTCTGGCAGGAAACGTTGCCCTTGAGGACATGGGGTTTAAGACCCTCGGTTTTGCAGGCGGAAGGGTTGACACTTTCTACTTTGAGGAGGACGTATACTACCAGAAAGAGCTTGAGTTTATGGCAGAGGAGAAGAGACTAAAGGAGGAAAAGCCTGAGGAGCTCCCCGCCGCAGCCTCAACGATGGGACTTATCTACGTTAACCCGGAAGGGCCGAAAGGAAACCCTGATCCGGTGGAGTCTGCAAAGGAGATAAGGGAGTCTTTTAGGTTAATGGGAATGGATGACGAGGAGACTGTTGCCCTGATCGCAGGAGGCCACTCATTTGGAAAGTGCCACGGAGCAGGCCCCGTTTCCTGCTTAGGGGAGCCGCCGGACGAAGCCCCCGTTGAGGAGGCGGGCTTTGGCTGGAGGAACAGCTGCGGAACGGGAAAAGGACCAGATACGATAACCAGCGGATTTGAGCTTACCTGGACGAGGACGCCCGTTAAGTGGAGCATTGACTTTCTGAGAAACCTCTTTGCCTACGACTACGAGCTGACTAAAAGCCCCGCAGGACTCTACCAGTGGGTTGCGAAGGGAGCTCCTGCCGAAATCCCAGACGCCCACGACCCGAATAAAAAGCACAAACCTATGATGCTCACAACAGACCTCGCCCTGAA
Organism: Desulfurobacteriaceae bacterium; assembly: GCA_027013575.1. GTDB lineage: Bacteria > Aquificota > Aquificia > Desulfurobacteriales > Desulfurobacteriaceae > Balnearium. The sequence continues at coordinate 48,456 of JALWGN010000122.1, read as the reverse complement.
GTTTGACCCGGTTTACAGGGATATTGCCCTCAGGTTCCTTAAAAACCCTGAGGAGTTTGAGAGGGCCTTTGCAAGGGCCTGGTTCAAGCTGACCCACAGAGACTTAGGACCCCTCTCAAGGTACATCTGGAAGGAAAAGCCCGATGAGGTCTTTCCCTGGCAGGAACCTCTACCTGAGCCTGAAGGGGAGCCGGTAAACGGTGAAGACGTTAAAAAGCTCAAAGAGAGGATACTCCAGTCAGGCGTTCCACTTAGAGACTACCTCTACGTTGCCTGGTCTGCAGCCTCTTCTTACAGGGATTCAGACAAAAGGGGTGGAGTGAACGGCGGAAAGATTTTCCTTGAACCGATGAAGAGCTGGGAGGTAAACGAGCCTGAAACTGTTGAGAGGGTAAAGGGAGCCCTCCAGAAAATTCAAGAGGAGTTTAACTCAGAGAGCAACAGGAAGGTTTCACTCTCAGACCTTTTAGTGATAGCCGGAAACCTTGCAGTTGAGGTTGCAGCAAAGAACGCAGGGTTTGACGTTGAAGTTCCATTCTACCCGGGAAGGGTTGACGCAGAGCAGGAGCAGGTAGATGTGGAGTTTTACAGGGAACTTGAGCCAAAAGTTGACGGATTCAGAAACTACCTGCCTGAGGATACCGAGCTTTTCCTGCCGGAGGAGCTCTTCCTAGACAGAGCCCAGCTCTTAACCCTCACTCCGCCGGAGATGGTTGTCCTGACGGGAGGTTTAAGGGTTTTAGGAGGAAACTACGGAAAAACCGATTACGGAGTTTTTACAGATAGAGAGTTTGCCCTTACAAATGACTACTTCGTGAACCTCTTAGACCCTGAGGTTAAGTGGAAGGCCGTTGATAGTGGGGAGCTCCACTTTGTCGGCTTTGACAGAAAAACGGGGAATCCTAAGTGGATAGCTACCCGTTTTGACCTGATATTTGCTGCTGATTCGGAGCTCCGTGCAGTTTCAGAGGTCTACGCTTTTGAGAACTCCTTGGAGAGGTTCGTCAGGGGTTTTGTCTCAGCCTGGAATAAGGTCATGAACTTAGATAGGTTTGACCTCTTCTGGAGGTAAATTTAGCTCCTGGCCGGTAGGTCAGCCTGCCGGCCTTTGGTTTTGTTATAATAAATTTTAAAGTTCTCATACTGGGAGAAGAGAGGGGAAAAAGAAAAAACATGGGATTAAGAGGTTTTCTAACCCTTCTAGCCATTCTGATCCTTATCCTTATCCCCGCTGTCTCTCCTGCTACAGACTTTAACCTTAGTGTTGACGATAGCTCTCCTCACAGTAGAGAACGTTCGGTTAAATCGGACGTAGCCCTTAATAAGGCGCTCCAACTCTTTTATATGGGAGACTTTTCTAAATCGTACGAGCTACTGGATCTAGTAGACCGAAAGTACAACTTAATGAAGAAAAAAGAGACGATACTATCGGCCTTTTTAAAGAACTTTATACAAACCTTGGCTAACGACTCTGTAGTCTCCTACACTCCTTGGATTTACGAGATGGTATCAGTTAATACTTTTAAGGGTATTGATTCCCTATTCCTTGGAAGGGAAAATCACGCAGGAGTTGAGTTTAACAGGGCACTTGTAAGAGAACTGGAAGCTGAGGATGCCTTTAGAAAGGAGATAGAGAAGCAGGAAAAGGCCATTCAGCAGGAGTACTCATCTTCTCAGAATATTGACGTCTTCAGAAGGGAAAATTTAGAAAAAACGGTCAGCTATATTTTAGAAAAGTACTACTCAAACCTGAATCAGTTTAGAGCTTACCGGGGATTTCTAAACCCGTTCATAGACTACATATCCGGGATCTACTTCCTTGCTCTTGGGAACTACGAGAAGGCAACGGACCTTCTAAAGAGAAGTTACGGGTTGGTAAGGAACAGGGAGCCCGGTTCTCACTTCATAGCTGAAGATTTTAAGCTTAGTTTTGAGCGTATGCAGCAGGTTACTCCAGGAAAGGTTAAGAGGCTCTGGATAGTTGTATTCAACGGACAGATAGGTCAGAGAGTGGAGAAGAGAATAGATGTTCCTCTCTTTTTAGTTACTGAAAAGGTTCTCTATACCGGGCTTGCCCTTCCAGACATTAAACCTGGAACGAGAGCTGTTCCTTTCGTTGCCTACTCTATTGGGAATAGGAAGGGGAGGACTGAGAGAATCGTTGATATGGATCTCCTTGAGAAGATAGAGTTTAAGAAGAGGTTTCAGGCTATAGCTCTAAGGGCGGTTGTTAGAGCTCTCATTTTTACGCTTGGGCAGCTTGAAACAAAGAAAACGGCTAAGAAAGTTATAGCTGGTTATCACTTCATTATGAACCGTGCAGATACCAGACAGTGGAGGAACTTGCCTAAGGAAGTACAGATTACTTCTGTTGATCTGACAAATTTTTCCGAAAAGAAGGCAATTCTTACCCTTAGGAACCCACAATCCCAAGAGGAGAAATTGATCTCTATCAATACAGAGAAAAGTACGCTGATAGTTGTGTCCTGTCCCGACGAAAACACATTTGAGGTTTTTAAGAGAGAGCTTAATTAGGAGGGAGAATGAGAACTTCAGGGATAGTTTTTCTTACAGGAGCAGTTCTTCTCCTGGCTAGCTGTTCAACAAACCAGGTTGCTTACGTTAATCCTTCTGTCCAGCCAGGGGTTCAACCCTCTACTCTAGCTCTTGAGTATCAGGACTTTAAAATGGCAGCCGATTCTCTAATTAGGGATCTTCTGGCCTCTCCTGTCCTTGATAGACCCGGAGGTGGCAGGTACGTTGTAGCTATTTCTAGAATTATCAACGATACAACTCAGGATATTGACGTAGATCAACTTCTGAAGGATATAAGAATAGCTCTTTTAAAGAGCGGAAAAGCAGTTGTAACTACCTACATTCAGGCCGGTGGTCCAGAGGATCCTATGACTGGAGAAATTAGGAAACTTAGGAGCAACGACGAAATCAACCCAAAAACTCTTCCACCAAAAAGAAGTATAGTTGCTCCCGATTATGCCCTCTCGGGCAAGATAGTTCAGAGAGTTTACTTCCTGGGTGATAGGAAAAAGGTGGACTACTACTTCATTCTTACTCTCACTGATTTGAGGACTGGCCTTGCAGTTTGGGAAGGGGAGAAGGTCATATCAAAAGTATCAGGGAAAAATAACTATACCTGGTAGGAGGGATGATGAGGAAGTTTGTTTCTCTTTTAACGGTTTTTTTAGCTTTATCTGGAGTGGCTTACTCACAGGAGAGCTCCTCTAATTCTAGCCAGAGTTCCGATATTACAAAAGAAGTTAAAACACTGGCAGATATAGAGGAAATAAGTCTGGACAACTCTGTTACAGCGAGTTTAAGGAAGCAGATTATGGACTATGCCAGGAGAAAAGGGATAAAGTTTGGTCAGGTAGAGAACGGCCGTATCTTTGTGTTTTCCGTCCAGGAGGTTGACAGGTCAACTTCAGATCCAAGGTTTGCTCAGGCACGAGTTGTTGCCTTTGAGAGGGCCTGGCTTGATGCTCAGAAACAGATAGCCTACTTCATAGTTAAAAGAGTAACAACAAAGACAGTGAGGAAAATTTTTGAAAACAACTCAGAAGGAGCTGAAAACGTTGAACTTTCCAACTGGGATGTTTTAAAGGCGAAGGTTGCTGCACTTTCAGATGCTGCTATAAATAAGGCGCTGGAAAAACTGGGAGTGGATCCTTCAAAGTTTGGTAACTTAACTTACGAAAAGAAGAAAGAGCTTCTTAACGATACTCTCATTAAGGAAATTCTAAGAGAAACTTCAGCTGAACTCTCCGGTACTTTTATAGTACAGACCTTTGAAGGGGAGGTAAACGGAGTTCATGGTGTAGGAGTTATAGCGATGTACTCACCTAAGCTGAAGTACATCGCCAGGGCTATAGCAACAGGTAGCTTCCCAAAGATTTCCTCTAAAGTTGGCCATCCTATTGACTACTACCTGCCTAAAACACCTCAGGGTTTTATGAGTACCTGGGGAGTTAGGGTAGTTTTTACGGAGGATAACCTTCCAGCGATTATCTCTTTCGGACAGTGGGCCCACTCTTACACTGGTGGAGATCCGACAATCAAGGAAAGGAACAGGAAGTACGCAATTGAAAAAGCAGAACTCCTTGCAGACAGCTACATTTCTGAGTTCTTAAACTCTGCTCTCTATGCAAAAGAGCGTTCAAGAGTTGGTCAGCAGATAAAGGAGGAAGCTGTCTTTAAAAATGGAGATACGGTTGTTGAAAGTGTAAATAGGTTGGTTGACGAAAGATGGGCAGAGATAAAGAGAATATCTAAGTCCCGTCTTTCAGGGACTCACACTGTGGCCACAAAACTCCTTAAACTTCCTTCAGGCCAAGAGTTAGCAGTAGTAGTAGAAGTTTGGACATACAAAGGTTTTAAAGGGGCCCAGGCGCTTAAGAGGAATTACCACGTGAAATCTAAAAATGCAGGAACATCCCGTTCCCAGGGGAAAAAGAGGAGTTACGTGACGGAAGGCAAGGATATGGTTGAGATTAACGACTTCTAGGTTGGAGGTTGAGGTTGAGACTTTTAGTTCTTCTCCTTGTACTCTTTCTGCCTGTAACTGTTTTAGGAAAAGGTTTTTATTGGAAGGTTCTAATTGTTGATGGGTATGGACCTACAGAAAAAGCAGCAATAGTTGATGCACTTGAGGAAGCTGTTAAAAGGGAGTACGGCTTTTTTGTAAAGGCTGAGAAGTTTACATCAGACCTTGTAGTTGATGAAGGTGGTTCTTTAAGCGGTAAGAGCGTTTTTCAGAGTAAGATTAAAGAAAAGTTTAAGGGAACGATTGATAAGTATAGAGTTATTTCTCTGAAAGAATCACCTGATGGTAGCTATAAAGCTACTGTTAAAGTCTATCTCCTCAGATATTCTCCCCCGGGCATTAGTGTTGATCACAGAAGAAAAATAGCTGTCTATCCTTTTGAGCCTTCTGATTCTGAGGTCAGTAAACTCCTTACACATGCTGTTGTTAACTTCCTAACTCAGAGCAGGAAATTTTCGGTTCTTGATAGAGAAAATATTACTTACTATAAAAAGGAAAAGGCACTTATTCTTTCAGGAGATGCAAAGTCCCGCGAAAAGTTGAAACTTAAGAAGTTAGCTGGTACAGACTATATGCTTGTTGGTGAAGTGAATGAGTTTGAGCTTAAGCCGGTTGAGATGGGAAGTGATTTCTTAAAGATTAAGGAGAAAGGTTTTGAAATAAACTACTCGGTAGACTATAGAGTGATAATGTTTGCTACTGGTCAAGTTAAGTACAGTAACTCCCAAGATGGTAAGTTTTTTATCTCTGGTGAGGATAGGAGTAAAGCTCTAAAAGAGGCAGTAGATAGAATTGCAAAGAGGGTGGTGTACGATATTCTTTTAGACATTTACCCTCCTGTTGCTATTGAGACTGAAGGTGAGAGCCTGATAGTTAACGTTGGAAATAGACTCGTTTCCCCTGGTATGTGCTTTGCTGTTTATAAGAGGGGAAAGAAGCTATACGATCCTTACACGAAAGAGTTTATTGGTTACGATGAAATAGAGATAGGAAAAGCTGTAGTGACTGAGGTGAAACCAAAGTTTGCAAAGGCAAGGCTTGTTGAAGGTTATGCTGTAAAAGGAGCAGTTCTTAGGCCTATCAGTTGCAAAAAGAAGGTGAGTGAGGAGAGTTCTTCAGTAAAACTGCTACCGTCGGGAGGGGTCCTCCTTCCCGGGGATTAGTTTGGAGTTAGAGCTCCCCTTTTGTTGACGGAACTCCTTTTACTCTCGGGTCAATCTCTACTGCCGTTCTGAGAGCTCTGGCAACACACTTAAAGGTTCCCTCTGCCATGTGGTGGAGGTTCTTACCGTAGTGGCAGTTTATGTGGAGGTTACACTTTAAGGAGTTTGCAAAGGACTTCCAGAACTCCCTGAAAAGGTCAAACTCAATTCCCATTAAACTTGTAAACTCCGGAAAGCCCTTGTAGACGAAGTATGGCCTGTCAGAGAGGTCTAAGGCAACGGATATGAGGGTTTCATCCATTGGAAGAGTAAAGAAGCCGTAGCGGTTTATTCCCCTTTTATCTCCTAGAGCTCTCCTTATTGCCTCTCCTAAAACGATTCCAACGTCTTCAATCAGGTGGTGGTGGTCAACGTCAACGTCTCCGGTTGCAACAACTCTCAGGTCTATGAGGGAGTGTTTTGAGAAGAGCTCCAACATGTGGGTTAAAAACAGAACGTCTGTTTTTACCGAGTAAGAGCCTGTTCCGTCAAGGTTCAGGGTAATGTAAACCTTTGTCTCTTTCGTTTCTCTCTTTACCTCTGCCTCTCTCATAACTCACTCCTTAAATCCGGCCGGGTAGGAGCCCAGTATTTTGAAGAAGCTGCAGCTTTTCTCCAGCTCAGATAGAGCCTTTGCTACCCTTTCCTCTTTCCTGTGTCCCTCTACGTCAACGAAGAAGACGTACTCCCACGGTTTTTTCTTGGTTGGGCGGGATTCAATTTTAGAAAGGTTTACGTCGTAAACGGCAAAAGGCTGGAGAGCTTTGAAGAGAGCTCCCGCCTCGTGCCTGGTGCTGAACATGATTGAGGTCTTGTCCCTTCCAGACGGAAACTCAGAGTCGGACTTTCCTATTATCAGGAAGCGGGTGAAGTTCTTTGAGATCTCCTGAACGTTCTTTGCGAGTATGTTCAGGTCGTAGAGGAGTGCTGCTGCCTCACTTGCTATTGCGGCAGTTCCCGGCTCTTTACTTGCAATCTCTGCAGCCTTTGCCGTGCTTGAAACTTCCTCAATTTCAACGTTTGGCAGGTTCTCTGAGAGCCACTTCCTCGCCTGAGCAATTGCGTGCCTGTGGGAGTAGACCTTCTTAATGGCGGAGAGCTCTCCTTCCTTGCTCATAAGGTGAAGGTTTACCGGAACAAATACCTCCCCACTGATTTTAAGGTCTGTGTCAAGGAACATGTCTATTGTGTAGTTGACTATCCCCTCAATGGAGTTCTCTATCGGGACGACTCCGTAGTCAACTCTCCCCTTCTCAACCTCGTCAAAGACCTCGTCTATTGAGTCCTTCGGCCTTAAGTCTGAAGAGGTTCCAAAGTGTTTAAGGGCTGCCAGATGGGTAAACGTAGCCTGTGGCCCTAAAAAAGCCACCTTTGTAGGCTCCTCTAAAGCTCTGCAGGCAGAGATTATCTCCCTGAAGATTGCCCTTATGCTCTCTGGCGGCAGTGGTCCCTGGTTGAGCTCCTCAAGCTTTGCAAGTATCTTTGCCTCCCTTCCGGGAACGTAGAAGGGGAGCCCTTTCTTCCTCTTTATCTCTCCAACCTCCTGGGCTATCTTAGCCCGGCGGTTTAAAAGGGTGAGGAGCTCCCTATCTATCCTGTCTATCTCCTCTCTCAGCTCTGAAAGGCTCTTCATCTTTAACCTCTAAGTTGCAGAAGTCTTCACACTCTTTTCTGTTTAAGAGCCTGAAAACAACGTAAACTGAAACTGCTAAAAGAATCAGAACGTAAACAGCCATAACAACTCCTGGATTTCCAAATTATACTTTACAGCCTCTTTCTGCTATTGTGATGCATAAATTCATAGCAGGTGGCTATCGTTGATACGTTCCTTTGGAGATAGGGAGACCAGAGAGCTCTTTAAGAGAGGCAGGTGCAGGAAGCTACCGCCTGATATCTGGAGGAGAGCTCTCAGGAAACTTGAGATGATTGATAAGGCAGAGTCTTTAAACGACTTAAAGGTTCCACCGGGAAACCGCCTTGAGCCCCTTAAAGGAGATAGAGCAGGTTATTACAGCATAAGGATTAACGAACAGTGGAGGATTACCTTTAAGTTTGAAGATGGCGATGCCTTCGATGTAAAAGCTGAAGACTATCACAGCTAACCGTTTGGGAGACTGACATGGCTAAGACTTACCCCTACGTTCCCCTCTTTGAGAGGGAGGTTCCTCCCGTCCATCCGGGAGAGATACTCCTTGAGGAGTTCTTAAAGCCAATGAACCTTACCCAGTCTGAGCTTGCAAGGAGGTTAGGCGTTAACTTCAGAACCGTTCACGACATAGTTAACTGTAAGAGGGGAATTTCCCCTGAGATGGCCATAAAGCTCTCTGAGTTCTTTGGAACAACGCCCCAGTTCTGGCTTAACCTTCAGAGGGATTATGACCTCTGGCGAGCTTACAGAAAGCTGAAGAAGGGAGAAAACTCCCTCAAACCATAGTGGTGTTCTTATATTAGAACTCTGCAAAATCCACATAGGAGGTCGTAATGCCCATCTACGAGTTCAGGTGCAACGAGTGTGGAGAGGAGTTTGAGAAGTTTGTCATATCTGCCTCTCAGGTGAGTCAGGTGAAGTGTCCAAAGTGCGGAAGCGACAAGGTTGTTAAGAAGATCTCAGCCTGTGCAATCGGCGGTGGAGACTCCTCAACCTCTTCAGGTGGTTCCTGTACTGCCTTTGGCTGAGGCATTTAACGGCGGGAGTTTCCCGCCTAACTCAGCTTTATCTCCCTTCCGCAGACAACAACCTTTCCAAGTTCGTTTATAACCATGTTGGGAGTGAGCTCAACTCCCGTTTCTTCTTTTAGAGCAACCGCTATTCCTGTTGCTATCTCAAATAAAAGGCTGTTGTTGTCTAACTGGCTGAACCTCTCGCAGGTCTCCCCGTCAACCTCCCACTCTGCGACGAGGTTCTCTCCCTTGTCGTAGATCTCAACCTTCACTTTCTCTCTCCTTCTCCAGTCTCTCAAGGATTTTGAGTTCCTCCTCTGTTAGCTTTCCCTCTCTTTTGAGTTTCTCAATGAGCTCCGGCTTTCTCTCTAAAGTTTTCCTTAAACTCTGCTCCTTCCTCCAGAGCTCTATCTTTTTGTGGTGGCCGGAAAGGAGAACTTCTGGAACCTTCATTCCTCTAAACTCTGCAGGCCTCGTGTAGTTTGGATACCCTAAAAGCCCCCTGTCCATAAAGGAGTCTGCCCTTAAGCTCTCCTCGTTTCCAAGAACTCCGGGAACGAGCCTTATTACTGCGTCCATTATGACCATTGCAGGGAGCTCCCCTCCCGTCAGAACGTAGTCTCCAATAGAGACTTCCCTGTCAACTATCGCCTTTACCCTCTCGTCAACCCCCTCGTACCGGCCGCAGATAATCATGAGGCGGTTTTTCTTAGAGAGTTTCACAGCCATCTCCTGGTTAAACCGCTCCCCCCACGGCTCTGTCAGGATTACAAAGGGCTTTTCCCCTTCAGCTGTAAGGTGGTCGTAGGCTCTGAAAATCGGCTCTGGCTTTAGAACCATTCCCGGCCCGCCGCCGTAAGGAACGTCGTCAACAACCCTGTGCTTGTCTGTCGCAAAGTCCCTTATGTTGACAACGTTAACCTCAACTTTCCCCGAAGAGACTGCCTTTCCGATTATTCCCTCTCTTAAAAAGCAGTCAAAGAGGCCGGGAAGAACGGTGAGAACGTCTATCCTCAAGCTACTCCTCCATCCCCTCAATGAGGGAGACAACAACCTCTCCTTTTTTAAGGTCAACTTCTTTTACGAACTGGTCAATAAAGGGAATTAGTATCGTTTTCCCTTCAGGAGTTTCAACCTCTAAGATGTGGCTTGCAGGCTGCTCAAAGACAGACTTAACGGTTCCAACCTCCCTGCCGCTTTCGTCAACAACCTTAAGGCCGATGAGCTGGTGGTAGTAGAACTCCCCTTCCTCAAGTGGAACCTGTTCTTCCTTTCCGACGAAGAGCTCCCCTCCTATCCTCTCCTCTGCTGCGTTTCTATCCTCTATTCCCTTAAACTTTACAAGGTAGATATCTTTGTAGGGTTTAATCTCCTCAATCTCAAGCCTTTCGCGTTTTGTTCCCCTGTATAGGGAAACTTCAGGAGTTGCCTCAATCTGCCTCTCAAAGATGTCAGACTCAGACTTAACCTTTACCTCTCCCTTTATCCCGTGGACTCCAACAACTTTTCCTATTAAGACCTCGTTGGTGTGGTCAAAAGCGCGCCTCTTTCTCCTCTCTAAAATCTCCTTAACGCTCCTTTTTCTCCTCATCTCTCCCTCTCAAGCCACTCCTTCAGGATTAGAGCAGCTGCAACGTCGTCAACTGTTTCCCTCTCTTTCCCTAAAGACCTCATGAGCTCTTTGGCCTCAAGGGTTGAGTAGGACTCATCTACAAAGTGAAATTTAACTTCTACCCCTTCGTCTTCAAGGAATTTTTTGAGCTTTTCCGTGAACTTCTCTATCTTTTCTCCAATCTTCGTTCTCTTTCCCTCTCTGTTTACAGGAATGCCTACAACTACGTCTGAAACGGACTTCTCTTTGATTATTGAGAGGAGCTCCCCGAAAGTTTCCCTGTTGCTCCTTCTCTCAATCACTTTAAAAGGAGAGGCCGTAAGTCTCAAAGGATCAGAGAGGGCAACTCCAATCCTCTTAAACCCAACGTCTAAGGCCATTACCCTTTTCATCCTTAACCCTTAGAGGTTGCAACAACAACTTTAACTCTCTCTCCGTCTTCAAGGAGCTCGTCGTCGCACAGGAGCTCCCCCTCCTTCACGACTACAGCCGTTTCGGGGAATATCCCCATAGACTCAAGGAGCTTGTCCACCCTAATCTTCTTCCCCTTAAATTCAACTTCCCTTTCTTTTCCGTCAATAAGGACTACAATTTTCCCCAAAACTTCCTCCGGAGGCTGTTTTGAAGCTCTACCTTGACGACTGGAGAGAGCCGCCGTCTGAAGATTATATCGTTGTTAGAACCGTTAACGACCTGAAAGAGATAGTTAAAAAGCACGGGAAAGAGATAGAGGTTCTAGACCTTGACAACTACATGGAGGAGTTTGCTCCCTTTGGCGGAAACGGGATAGACTTTATAAGGTGGCTTGAAGAGGCCGTCTTTACAGGAGAGGTTGAGCTTAACCCCGATGTTAAAATAGTCTCCCACTCATCAGACCCTTACATGAAACGGCTCATTGAGGAGATAGGAAGAGGAATAAAAGCCTATTTGAGGAGTAAGAGATGAAGCTCAGCAGAGAGGAAGTTCTCCACATTGCAAAGCTCGCAAGGATAGAGCTCCGTGAGGATGAGATTGAGAAGTTCAGAGAGCAGCTCTCAGAGATTCTGAACTTCGTTGAGAAGCTCAACGAGCTTGATACCGAAGGGATTGACCCAAAGTTCTCAGTTGTTCCCCCTGAGAACGTTCTGAGGGAAGACGTTCCCGGGCTCAGCCTTCCAAGGGAGAAGACCTTTATGAACGCTCCGGAGACAGACGGAGAGTTCTTCATCGTTCCAAAAGTGGTTAAGAAGTAGGAGGAGGAGATGGAACTGCTGAATAGGAGTTTGAGGGAGCTCCACTCACTCATAAAGAGAAAGGAGCTTAAACCCTCTGAGCTTGTAGAGGCCGTTTTAAAGAGAATAGAGGAGACAGAGGAGAAGCTCAACGCCTACATAACCGTTACAGACGAAAAGGCAAGGAGAAAGGCAAAGATTGCAGACGAGGAGCTAACGAAACTCTCAGAAGATGAGGTTCCGGAGCTCTTTGGAATTCCCCTCTCAATCAAGGACAACATAAACGTTGAGAACGTGAGGATGACCTGCGCCTCTAAAATCCTTGAGAACTTTGTCTCTCCTTACGACGCAACGGTTACAAAGAGGCTCAGGGAAAGGGGAGCCATATTTGTTGGCAAGAACAACTTAGACGAGTTCGCAATGGGCTCTTCAACGGAAACCTCCTACTTTGGTGTAACCAGAAACCCCTGGGATTTGGAGAGGGTTCCCGGAGGTTCTTCTGGAGGTTCTGCAGCTGCCGTTTCTGCCCGTTCAGCCCTTGCCTCTTTGGGCTCAGATACGGGAGGTTCAATCCGCCAGCCTGCGGCCTTCTGCGGAGTTGTAGGGCTTAAACCGACCTATGGCAGAGTTTCAAGGTACGGTTTAACGGCCTTTGCCTCCTCTTTAGACCAGATAGGCCCCATAACGAAAACCGTTGAAGACGCAGCATACCTCTTGAATATCATCTCAGGGCAGGACTCAAGGGACGCAACCAGCGCAAAAATTCCCGTTCCGAACTTCCTAGATGCTCTCAACGGAGAGGTTAAGGGATTAAAGGCAGGTCTTCCGAAGGAGTACTTCGTAGAGGGAGTAGACCCTGAGGTTAAGGAGAGGGTTTTAAAGGTTGCGGAGCTCCTTGAGAAGAGCGGCGTATCCGTTGAGGAGGTTTCGCTTCCAAACACCAAGTACGCCGTTGAAACCTACTACATCATAGCTCCAGCAGAGGCCTCTTCTAACCTCGGCCGTTACGACGGCGTTCGCTACACCTACAGGGCAAAAGAGTACAAAGACCTTGTTGATATGTACTGTAAGACGAGGGCTGAGGGCTTTGGAGACGAGGTTAAAAGGCGTATTATGATTGGAACCTACACCTTAAGCGCCGGATACTACGACGCCTACTACCTGAAAGCCCAGAAAGTAAGGACGCTGATCTACCAGGGCTTCCAGAACGCCTTTGAAAAGGTTGACTTCCTCATCACTCCCGTTACCCCTGAAACGGCCTTTAGAATTGGAGAGAAGACAGACGACCCGATAAAGATGTACCTGTCGGACATCTTCACCATTGCCGTTAACCTTGCGGGTCTTCCTGGGATTTCCGTTCCGTGCGGTTTTGACAGTAAAGGTCTTCCCGTTGGCGTTCAGCTCATAGGAAGGGCTTTTGACGAGGAGACGATCCTCAAAGTTGCAGACTTTGTGGAGAAAGAGCTTAAACTTAATACTGTGCCGGAGCTCTAAGCTCCGGCCTTTACCATGGAGCTCCGAAAAACTTCCCTCGTTTCCCTCCTGATTTCCTTCCTTTTAAACCTTGCCGTTTTTGGATTTCTCATCCGGTTTAAGCCTGTAAGGCCTGAGAAGAGCTCAGTTGTAACTGTTTCTCTTGAGGAGATTCCGTCAAAGCAGCTTCTTAAAACGGAAAAATCTTCAGGAAAGGTTGGTTCTCACAAAAGTTCTTGTGGTAAGAGTAGTGCTTATAAGGAAGAAAGGTCTGTTTTTAGAAAAAGATCGGTTGAAAGTGTAAGGAGAGTTAAGCTACATAAACAGACCAAGCGTAGAATTAAGCACAAGAGGGAAACTGAAAAGGTAACTCCTCAAGAAAGTGTTAAAGAAACCAAAAGGTTGAATCGGCAGAGGGCTTTAAAACCTGAAGAGAAAAATCAGAACAGACCGGCGGTTAGGAAAAATTTTTCAAGTAAGACGGAGAAGAGTTTAAAACCAGAAAGTTTTTATAAGGCAAAAGAGGCGTTAAAAAGAGAGGGCGGGAGCTCCCTCCACAGAGAAAAAACAGCGGTAGAGAAGACAGAGAGAACGGTTTCAAGAAATTTAACTTCTGGTGGTGTGGCGGGAGCTCCGCAAAAAGCTAAGGAGAGCAGAGAGAGTAAGGTAGCTGAGAAAGAGAGGGAAGACTATCTGAAGTTAGTTCTTCGGGAGGTTCAGAGGAACAAGTTCTACCCGCTGATTGCAAGGAGAATGGGAATAGAAGGAAGGGTGAAGCTGAAGATTGTTATAGGGAAGGAGGGGGAGCTCCTCTCCGTTTTTGTTCTATCGTCAGACTCGCCGGTTTTGAAAAAAGCGGCGGTTAAAACCCTTAAGAAGTGCCACTTCCCGCCCCCTCCCGGCGGAAGGTTTGAAACGGAGCTGACCATCCGCTACAAGTTAGAGTAACTACTCCCTGAGGTCTCCAATTAGCTCCGAGATGTGGGAGTAGCCCATCTCCTTCAGGTAGTTTTCAAGCCCCTCAACTATCTCCTCAACGGCTTTGGGGTTAAAGAAGTTCGCAGTTCCAACCTGAACCGCCGAAGCTCCTGCTAAAAAGAACTCAACGGCATCCTCCCAGGTTGAGATTCCCCCGATTCCGATTACAGGAATTGAAACGGCTCTGGCCACCTGATAGACCATCCTTACGGCAACGGGCTTTATTGCAGGGCCAGAAAGCCCTCCGAACCTGTTCTTAATCCGCGGCTTTCTCCTTCTTATGTCTATTGCCATTCCAAGGAGAGTATTTATCGCAGAGAGGGCGTCTGCCCCGGCAGACTCTATCGCTTTTGCAATCTCAACGATGTCTGTAACGTTTGGAGAGAGCTTAACGATTACCGGCTTATCTGTTGCCTTTTTTACAGCCTCTGTAAGCTTTGCAGCCTCAACTGGGTCAACTCCAAATGCCAGCCCACCCTTCTTTACGTTGGGGCAGGAGATGTTAAGCTCTATGGCGTCAACTCCGTTAACTCCTTTAAGTGCCTCGGCTACCGCTACGTACTCCTCAACCGTTGATCCGTAAATGTTGGCAATAACCCTGCACCTGTAGTTTTTGAGCTGCGGAACTATCTTCTCAACGAAGTACTCAACCCCCGGGTTCTGAAGGCCGATGGCGTTCAGCATTCCGCAGGGAGTCTCCCAGATCCGTGGAGGCTCGTTTCCCTCCCTCGGCTTTATTGATAAACCCTTAACGCAAACCGCTCCAACTCTGTTTAAATCCATGTATGGAGCGTACTCAAGGCCGAATCCAAAGGTTCCGGAGGCCGTCCAGACCGGGTTCTCAAACTCAACTCCGAAGAGCTCCGTTCTTAACATCACTTAACCTTCCTTAAGTAAGCTATTGTTTCAACGTGAAATGTTTGAGGGAACATGTCTATAACCTTTGCCTTCTCCATGTTTATCCCGTAGCGGTGAAAGATTGCTATGTCCCTTGCCAGCGTTGATGGGTTACAGGAGACGTAAACGATCTTTCTGAGCCTTGAAAGACCCGCTATTGTTCTGATTATCTTCTCGTTCAGCCCGCTTCTTGGAGGATCAACGATTACGAGGTCGGGGTTGTGTTCCTTCAGTATCGGCAGTCCCTCTTCCGTTTCCCGGCAGTAGAAACTTACGTTCCTCAGTCCGTTTATGTCCTTGTTGTAGAGGGCGTCGCTTACGGCAGAGAAATTGGCCTCTATCCCGAAAGCCCTGTGGACGTACCTGCCTACCGGAATGGTCAGGGTTCCGACTCCGCAGTAGAGGTCTCCTGCCAGCATGTACTGGTGTTCCATTGCAACCTTTGCAACTCTGTTTATCAGGCTCTCAACCTGAAACCTGTTAACCTGGAAGAAGGAGTCGGCGCTAACTCTGAACTTAAACTTCTCTGTGAACTCGTAGGAGAAGTCCCTTCCAAAGAACCTTACCCTTTCGGGGAACCCGTTTGTCTGTCTGTAGATGCCGTAACCTATCAGGTTTACCTTCAGAATATCCCTTAACTTCTCAACGGGGAGCTCAAACCGTTTAAACCTTCCGTGAAAGACAATTTTCAGCAGAACCTCATCTTTTCCCGAGGAGTAGACGTGGAACTCTGCAGGTTGAGAGGGAAGAAGCGAGAGGAGCTCCTTGAGCCTGGGAAAAATCTCCGCTATGTCCTCTTTAAGGAGAGGACACTTATCTATGTCAACAACCTGGTGGGAGTTCTTAGCGAAAAAGCCCACTTTTCCGTTCTTCACCTTTATCTGAGCTCTGTTTCTGTAGTGCCAAGGAGATGGAGAAGGAATTACCTCGTCTATGTTGGGCTTCTTTATCTTTCCTATCTTCTGAAGGTTTTCCTCTAAGATTGCCCTTTTGTACTCTACCTGTTTTTCGTACTTTACGTGCTGCCAGTCGCAGCCTCCGCACCTTCTAAAGTAGGGGCACAGGGGCTTTACCCTGTCTCTGCTCCTCTCTAAGATTTTGACAACTTCTGCTTCGCTGTACCCGCTTTTTCTGCTCTTTTCCTCTACAACTACTAAGTCTCCCGGAGCGGTGAAGGGAACAAAGACTGCTCTACCGTTGAGCCTTCCCAGTCCTCTTCCGCCGTACACCAGCTTCTCTATTTTGAGCTTAAAGCGCTTACTCAAGAGCACCTCCTTTTAAGCTCTTGAATTATACGAATTTGTTGCGATAATAGAGTTTAAGAGTAAAACTGTGGAGAGGAGAGAGGTAATGAAGATAAAAACTAAACTGGTCGTCTCCTTAATTGTTGAAGTCTTTATAATCCTCCTACTTACAGAGTTTGCCTACCATAAGATTGAAGAGTTTAAAACAAACTATACCCTTGGAGAGACGGTTGCCGAGCTTGAGAAGGAACTTTTGAATGCTGAATCATTAGTTTGGAAGGGGGACTTGAACGAAGCAGTTAGAGAGCTGGAATCTGCGGCAGTTAAAGTCAGTAGTTATTCTGACCCAAGGGCTACAAAAGTATACTCTCTTCTTCTCTCTGCAGCTTCTTCTATTACAAAGGGACAGAGTAAGGAACAGATAGTAAAGGATATTCGTACGAAGGAGCAGGAGCTTGAGGTTATAGAAAACGAGATAAAGAGGGAGGCTAAAGAGAAGCTCTCTTACGCTGAAAACGTCGTGAGGGTTATTCCTCTCTTTAGCTTAATAATCATCGGTATCGGAGCAATCAGTACCTACAGGGCAATTGTTGCTCCTCTAGCCGAAATGGCCAGAACTATGAGGGAAATAGAGAAGGGGGACCTTACCAAAGAGCTCCAGGTTAAAAGAGATGATGAACTGGGTGAGCTCGCTAATGAGTTTAACAAGTTCCTTAGCTGGATAAGGGAGATCTTTAAAGAGCTTGAGGAACTCTCAGCAAAGGTCTCAACAGAGGCCAGTATGCTTGTTGCTGAGCTCTTTAATACGGATCTGAAAAATAAAGACGTTAAAGATAGGTTCATGGAGCTCTCCGTTTCGTCTGAAGTCCTTGCCAGTTCAATTGCAGACGTTAACAGGCTGATAAACATTTCCTCCGAAGAGGTTAAGAGGGTTGACTCAGAAACTGAAAAGGGAGCAAGTATCGTTTCAAAGTCTGTTAACGACGTTCAGGAGCTTGCTGATAGAGTTATCTCCCTGAGGAATCAGATTGAGGAGCTCCAGCAGAGCTCTGTGAAGATTCAGAACGTTGTTGAAACTATTAAGAGTATTGCAGACCAGACAAACCTCCTTGCCCTTAACGCCGCAATAGAGGCTGCAAGGGCTGGAGAGGCTGGAAGGGGATTTGCCGTAGTTGCCGAGGAAGTTAGAAAGCTTGCAGCCAGAACGGTAACCTCTGCCGAGGAGATAGGCCAGATAGTAGGGAACATTATCAATCAGATAGAGGACTTCTCTAAAAACCTTGAGGAGAGGGCTACAGAGGCGATAAACGTTAAGTCGGAGATGGCAAAAACAGAGGAAGTTCTTAAGGCTATAAGGGAGTCTGTAGAATCTCTCATTGATGTTATGAACAACGTTCTCTTCTCAATTAATCAACAGGTTAGCGCTCTTGACACGGTTAGGGATAACATTTCAGCAATTAATACGGAAATAACAGGTTTTCAAGAGATATTTAAAAGACTTCAGAATAGGATTTTCTCAACCCGCTCCTCAATAAAGACTGTCCACGAGAACCTTTCCTACTTTAACATTGGAGAACTCTCTGTCGTTATAAAAGGAATGGAGCTCTTCTCTGACTGGCTGGCAAAACTGCCAGCTTCTCTCGAAAATCCTCTTCTTTTAGACTTTGATCAGTCTCCTTTAAGGGAGTGGCTTGAGAGGGAGCTCCGCCAGCTAAAAAGAGTAGACCTGGCAGATGTTGTCAACGTTTTAGAGGAGAACCTTCAGGCTGCGTTTAGAGTTGCAAGAGAGGTTGTGGAACAGGCTAAGAGCGGGAAGGTTGATAACAGGCTATTTGAGGAGTTTGAGGAGTACGCAGAGAGGGTAGCTGACGCATTTGAGAAGCTGATTGAACGGATGAAGCAACAATGAGGTATGACGGTATTATCTTTGAGAGAGTTAAGTGTTCTAAGTTTAAAAATTTTCTAGAGCTTCCGCTTCTTTTCAGTTTTAAAGTTCGCAAAATCTCTGAAAGTGAGCTGGAGGCCTACAGTTTCCTTCCTCCTGGTGTTGAGAATCTTCTCAGTGGAAGGGAGTTCTTTATACTTGAGCCATTTAACGGTGGCCGTTTTAACATAGTTAAAGCTTACGCAACGGAAGTTAAAAACGGTAAATGTTTAATCGTTATTGATGATGAAGCAGTAAGGGACAGGCGCCTGTTTGAGAGGTTCTCTTTCTGTCCTGAGGAAGTTGGAGAGTTTACTCTTCAAAGTGGTTCTACTACCCTAAAACACGTTTTTATACTTGATATGAGCCTAAAAGGGGTGAAACTCCTTTTAAGAGGACAGAAAAGGGGAGTTGTTAAGGAAGGGGAATTCCTTACACTAATCCAGGATAGGAAGGTTATGACCGTTAAGGTGTTGTGGGAAGAGGAGAGCAAGGAAGGTCTCCTGGTTGGCTGTCAGATCGTGAAGACGAACTTTAACGTTATGAAGTTCATTATGCACTACTACGTAAATCACGTTAAGAGGTTACTCTCTCAAACCGCTTAATTTTGTTGTATAGTGTATCTCTCTGAACTGGTACGTACCCTGCGTCTCTTATCAGTCTGAGGATTTCAGACAGCGGCATTCTGAACTTTACGCCTGCTGCCGCAACAACGTTCTCCTCTATCATGAGGGAGCCAAAGTCGTTTGCTCCAAACTTCAGCGCCACCTGGGCCATCTTTCCACCCTGAGTTACCCACGAGGCCTGAACGTTTTTGAAGTTGTCAAGGTAGATTCTGGAGACTGCCAGGACTCTCAGGTACCTTTCTCCACTTGCCTTTTCCTTCACTTCCTTTCCCAGTTCTGTGTTGTCGGGCTGGTAGCTCCACGGTATAAAGGCTGTAAAGCCTCCGGTTTCGTCCTGTAACTCCCTTATAACCTTCAGGTGCTCTACGATGTCTTCGTCTGTGTCAAGGCTGCCGAACATCATCGTTGCGGTAGTTCTCAGTCCGAGTCTGTGTGCCGTTCTGTGAACTTCCAGCCACTCCTCTGTTTTAGCTTTGTTGGGGGCTATCCTCTCCCTTACCCTGTCAACTAAAATCTCGGCACCTCCCCCGGGAATAGAGCCAAGGCCTGCCTCTTTTAGCCGCCTTATCACCTCTTCAACGGAAAGACCTGAAACCCTTGAGATGTGAACGATCTCCGGAGCGGAAAATCCGTGAACGTGAATCTGTGGGAATTCGCTCTTTATGAAGGAGAGGAGCTCCTCGTAGTACTCAATCCCAAGGTCCGGGTGGAGGCCTCCCTGAATGAGAATAGCAGTTCCCCCCAGATCTACCGTCTCCTGAATTTTCCGCTTCAGTGTTTCTCTGTCTATAACGTAGGCGTCGGGAGCTCCCTTCTCCCTGTAAAAGGCACAGAACCTGCACCTGCAGACGCAGACGTTTGTGTAGTTTATGTTCCTGTCTATCACAAACGTTACTTCCCTCTCAGGATGAATTCTGTTCCTGACGAGGTTGGCAAGCTGGCCAAGGGTTAAAAGGTCTTCATCTTTAAGCAGTTTCAGAGCTTCCTCTTCTGTTATCCTTTCACCAGAGATTACCTTCTCTTTCAGCTCCATTCCACTCTCCAGGACTATAATTAGAGTAAGCTAACAGTTGAAGTCTAAGGGGTAAAACTTGGAGTGTCAAATATGCCGGGGAACCGGCTGGGTTATTGAAGAGGTAGAAGGTCGGCGGGTTGCGAAACGGTGCAGGTGCCAGTTCAAGAGGCTCTCAAAGCTCTACCTTGAGAGCTCCGGCATACCCGTCAGGTACAGGAACTGCCGTTTTAAGAACTTCTCCCCCGAAACCCCTTTTCAGCTGAAAGCTCTCAGGGTTTGCGTAGACTTCTTCTCAAAGTTCCCCTTTGTAAACAGGGGAATCCTTCTCTTTGGGCCTCCCGGAACGGGGAAAACGCACCTTTCGGTAGCCACTCTGAGGAACGTTATAGAGCACAAAGGATTGAAGGGAGTTTTCTGCGACTTCAGAGGGCTTCTTGTAGACCTGAAGAGCTCTTACGAAGGGAGGGCTTCGTCGTCGGAGATTCTGGACTCTGTGAGAAAGGCTCCGCTCCTGGTTTTAGACGACGTAGGAGCTGAAAGGAACACCGAGTGGGCAAAGGACATCCTAGCAGAGATTATCAACTACCGTTATACCAGGAGTTTGCCTACCATAATTACAACGAACCTGAGGTTTGACGACATATCGGGAGAGACCTTTTCCGATAAGTTTGACGAGAGGACGGAGTCCCGTATCTACGACATGTGCCAGATTGTAAAGGTGGAGGGTCATGACAGAAGGAAAGCTGGCGTATAAGAGGGTTGGGGTAGTTGCGAACCCCACAAAACCCGAAAGTGGAGAAGGGTTTAAAAGGGTCGTTAAGAAGCTCCTTGAAAAGGGGGTGAAGGTTTATACGGACGAGGAGTCCTGCAGGCTGGTTGGAAGTGACTGGTGCGGGGAAGAGGTAAAAGTCATAGATAGACTGCTCCTGCCTGACAAAGTTGACGTGATTCTTGTTCTCGGCGGAGACGGAACTTTCCTGACGGTTGCCAAACTTATAGACAAAAGGCCTGTTCCCCTGTTAGGTATTAACTTTGGAACTCTCGGTTTCCTCACAGAGATCTCCATTGAGGAGATAGACGAGTGTATAGAGAGACTCCTCGGCGGGGAGTTTGTTGTTGAGAACAGGCCAGTTCTGAGGGTAAAAGTCGTTAGGAGGAACGGCCACGTTTCCATCTACAGGTGCGTAAACGAGGTTGCAATAAAGAGGGATACCCTCGCCAGGATTATTGAAGTTGAGGTGAAGGCAGACGGGGAGTACGTAACCACCTTTAGAGGAGACGGTGTTATAGTAGCAACTCCTACAGGTTCAACGGCTTACTCTCTCTCTGCCGGTGGTCCCATCATCTACCCAACACTTAACGCAATGCTCCTTACTCCCATCTGTCCCCACACTCTAACCCTCAGACCTCTGGTTCTTAAGGGGGAAATCTGCCTTACGGCCAGTTTGAAGACAGAGAGCGAGAACGTTATGGTCGTATTTGACGGTCAGGAGGGGATAGAGCTCCGCCTGGGCGACCTCATAGAGATAACCCGTTCTCCTTACGACCTGCTAATTCTGAGAGATCCAAGGAAGTCTTACTATCAAACCTTAAGGGAGAAGTTGAAATGGGGGTAGTTGCCGGAATTACGGCCTTTGTAGCTGCGGTGGTCTTCCTTTTCAACATAAACCACGGTCTGAAGACGCCTGAGAGTTCTCAGGTGTACCGTGGAGAGCTCTACATATCAAACATCGGAAACCTTCCACCTGACAGAAAAGACGGTGACGGTTACATAACCCTTGCAGACCTCAACGGGAAGATAGTGAAAGATCGGTTTATAACCGGTCTTAACGCTCCAAAGGGGATAACTTTCTGCAGAGGGAAGCTCTTCGTTGCCGATATAGACCGGGTTGTTGTTGCAGACCCCGAAACCGGGAAAGTGTTAAAAGTTATTAATGTTCCTGGGGCAGAGTTCCTCAACGATACTGCTGCTTACAACGGAAAGGTTTACGTTTCAGACACTCAAACAAACACAATCTACCAGATAGATGCAGATAACTACTCGGTTAAGGTCTACCTGAAGAGCTCCGAGCTTCAGGGACCCAACGGAATAGCGTTTACACCCGGTGGGAAGATGGTTGTTGTGAGCTGGGGAGGGGGTAAAGTTCTGGAGATAGACGGCTCTGTAAAAACTCTTGCTTCGGGGTTTGAGAACTTAGACGGCGTGGTCGTAACCGAAGACGGAACGGTAATCTTCTCTGACTTCTCTGCAGGGAAGATTTACGCTCTTAAAAACGGCAGGGTTTCACTCCTTGCAAAGGGTCTTATCTCCCCTGCCGACATCGGTTACTACAGAGGAAAGCTCTTCGTTCCCGAGTTTATGATGAACGACGTTAAAGTTCTGGAGATAAAGAGATGAAGAAGGTTCTGATAATAACGGGAGAAGCCGGAGCAGGGAAGTCCAGCGCTATAAAACACCTGGAAGATTTTGGTTTCTACTGTATAGATAACGTTCCTCCTGCTCTTGTGCCGGAGCTCCTCTCCCTTGTTGAAAGAAACCCGGAAATTGAGAGGGCGGCTCTCGTTGCCGACGTTAGAAATCCGGAGTTTAAAGAGTCTGCCGGGGAGCTCTTTAAAAAGATAAAGGAGGAGTTCCCGGAAGTTGAGGTATGGTACTTCACTGCCGATAAAGACACTCTTATTAACAGGTTTAAAGAGACCCGCCGTCCCCACCCGTTCCAGCGGTACTACCCGGACGAGAGTTTAGAGAGGCTGATAGAGAGGGAGAAGGAGTTTTACCAGAAGCTTAAGAGTTCGTTTGACAGGATTATAGATACGACAAACCTCACCTATCACGACCTTAAAAGGCTGATAAAGGAGCTCCTTGAGACCGGCAAACCCCAGCTTCAGGTTAACTTCCTCTCTTTCGGCTTTAAGTACGGCATTCCCCACACTGCAGACAACGTCTTTGACGTCAGGTTTCTTCCCAATCCCCACTTCGTTCCCCACCTGAAAGAGAAGACGGGGATGGAGTCTGAAGTTGAAGAGTTTGTCATGAGCTACGAGGAGTCAAGGAAGACACTTGAGACCATTCTGGACTTTGTCAGGCTTACTCTTCCCCTTTACGAACGGGAGGGAAAGGCTTACATAACTTACGCCGTTGGCTGTACAGGGGGGCAGCACAGGTCAGTGGTTTTTGCCGAAGCTCTCGCAAACAGGGTTGCCGAGGAGTTCCCCCAGTACGAGGTCTACGTTGAACACCGGGAGCAGAAGGTCAGGCGGAAGGTGAGTAAAGAACAGTGAAGTGGTCTCTCCCCGGGTAAACGGTGATTCTTGCTTTTTTTAGCTTTTTTAAGAGGGAGAGAGCTCCCACAACTCCCGTAATTGAATCCTCCTCCCCCACCAATATCTCTACCGGGAGCTTAACCTGTTCTGCGTATGGTGAGAGGTCAAAGCGGGAAAAACTCTCAAGGAGCTGTGTAGCCACCTCTGGTTGGAGTTTTGGAATCGGGAACTCTTCACCTGTGCAGAGAGCTCTAAACTCCTTAACTGCTTTCCAGAAATCCCTTCTGAGCTTTTTTAAGAACCGCTCAACGACGACTTCAGGCTGTGATACGCCGGAAAACTTTAAGGTTGGAGCCAGCAGTATCAGTTTCTCAACTTTTTCAGGGTGTAGGGCTCCAGCTATCAGGGAAACGGTTGCTCCTAAAGACCAGCCTACTAGCGTGGCTCTACCTTTAATTTTCTCTGCTACCTCTTCGGCAAGGTCTAAAAGATCAGTTGACTTAAAGGGAGACTCCCCGTGGCCGGGGAGCTCCAGGTGATTTCCGTCTTCAAACGGTGTTCCTGTCCAAACTCTCCTATCAAAACTCCAGCCGTGGAGGGTGTATATCACGCCGCCTTCTTACCCTCCTTCTCACCTTTTGTCATCATCTTAAAGAGGTGGAACTCTTTGATAACCTCAATTGCTCTCCTCAGCTGGTTGTCTATCCTCTTCTCCTGTTTTTTCCTTATCTCTTCGGTTCTCTCCGGGTGTTCTTCCATCTCCTTAAACTCTTTCTTCAGGGTTTCAATGTCTTCCTTGGAGAGTTTTACAACGATATCGGGTTCTATTCCCTTACCGTCTATACACTTGTGGTTAGGCATGTAGTACTTGGCCGTTGTTATCTTAATCGCGTATCCCATATCCAGAGGGTAGAGGGTCTGAACAGAACCTTTTCCGAAAGTTTTCTCCCCAACAACTACTGCTCTGTCGTTGTACCGGAGAGCTCCCGTAAGAATCTCTGCTGCACTTGCCGTTCCACCGTTTACGAGCATTACAACTGGAATGTCCTCCGGAACTATTGGATCGTGAAGTGAGTAGTACTTCTTAATACTTTCGGGAATCCTTCCTTTTGTGTAGACGATCAGTTTTCCTTTGGGAAGGAAGAAGTCGCTTATTGCAACTGCAGAGTCTAAGAGTCCTCCTGGGTTGTTTCTAACGTCAACGATTATTCCCTGGAGCTTTTTGTCCTTCTCAAGGGCTTCAAGTGCCTTCTTGAACTCGTCAACGGAAGTTCTCTGGAACATTGTAAACCTTATGTACCCTATGTCTCCCGGCAGAATCCTGTACTTAACGCTCTTAATTTTTATGATTGCTCGGGTTATTGTGAATGGTTTCGGCTCAGACCAGCCTTTTCTCCAGATCCAGATGGTGATCTTGGTTCCAGGCTTGCCCCTCATCAGCTTAACTGCTTCAGAAAGGGTCATGTCCGGCGTAACCTCTTTTCCGTCAATCTTTACGATTATGTCTCCCGGTTTTATGCCGGCTCTGTAGGCTGGAGTGTCCTCAATCGGCGTGATTATCAGCAGTTTTCCGTCTTTTGTTTTGGTTATCTGAATTCCAAGTCCTCCAAACTCTCCGCTGGTCTCTATTTGGAACTCCTTCAGCTGGTCTGGCGTAAAGAGGGTGCAGTGGGGGTCTAACTTGTTAAGCATTCCCTGAATTGCACCTTCAAACAGGACTTTAGGGCTCTTTTCCTCTACGTATCTCTCCTTTACCAGTTGATAGGCTTCCATAAATAGCCTTATGTACTTAAGTTCCTCCTCAGAGGAGTTCTGTTTTACAGCGGCTGAGATGGAGTTCTTACCTACTAAAATCACAAACAGGAAGAGAGTAAGGAAGAAAAGGGCCTTCTTAAGTCCTGTTCTCATCTTTTCCTCGCAATTACTTTTTTGACCTTTTCTGCAATTCCTTTTTCGTCAAGGCCGAAGTAGTGGAGGAGCTCCCACCCTTTACCTGAGCGTCCAAAAACGTCAGGCGTTCCAAGTCTCTCCATAGGAACCGGGAAGTTCTCTACCAGAACTTCAGCCACTGCAGAACCCAATCCCCCTATTATTGAGTGCTCTTCAGCCGTTACAACGGCTTTTGTTTTACTGGCCGATTTTGCTATAAGTTCTGTATCTATAGGTTTAACCGAGGGCATGTGAATTACTTCAACCGATATTCCCTCTTTCTCCAGGTTCTCTGCCGCAAGGAGTGCAAAGGAGGTCATAACGCTGTTTGCTATTACTGTAACGTCTTCACCTTCTCTAAGAACGTGGCCTTTTCCAATTTCAAACCTGTAACTCTCGTCAAATATCCTTGGGAACTTTTCCCTTGAGAGCCTAACGTAGAAGGGACCGTCTGTATATGCGATCTTCCTGATAACCTCTCTTGTCTCAATGTCGTCTGCCGGAACAATAACCCTCATGTTGGGAATGTTCCTCATGTTGGCAACGTCTTCTAATGCCTGGTGGGTTGCTCCGTCCTCTCCAACTGTTATTCCTCCGTGGGTGCAGACGATCTTCACGTTAAGGTTTGGATAGCATATTGTCTGTCTTACAGCCTCCCAGGCTCTTCCCGTTCCAAATATTGCAAAAGTGCTCACAAACGGAATCTTCCCCGTCGTTGCAAGTCCTGCAGCTGCGTTCATCATGTCTATTTCTGCAATTCCAAAGTCAAAAAACCTCTCAGGGAACACCTTTGCAAACTTTGCAGTTTTCGTTGAACCGGAAAGGTCTGCGTCTAAAACAACTATCCTCTCATCCTCTTTTCCGAGCTCAACTAAGGTATCTCCGTAAGTGTCCCTCAGGCTCACTTTTTTCATCTTCTCCTCCTTAAACGATCTCTCCCAGTTCTTTCAGAGCCTCTTTGAGTAAGTCTGGCGGGAGAGCCTTTCCGTGCCACTCAGCTCTGTTTTCCATAAATGAAACGCCTTTACCTTTAACGGTTTTGGCAACAATCATTGTGGGTTTAAACTTAACGGTATCGGCTTCATCTAAAGCTGCTTTTATCTCCTTAAAGTCGTGGCCGTTTATCTCAATAACGTGCCAGCCGAAGGCTTTCCACTTCTCAACTGCCGGGTAGATAGACATTACTTCGTCAACGGGTCCGTCTATCTGGAGGTTGTTGTTGTCAAGGATTACAACGAGGTTGTCTAAGTTGTAGTGGGAAGCTGCCATACTTGCCTCCCAGACGCTTCCCTCCTGTGCTTCCCCGTCTCCTATCATGCAGTAAACCCTGCTGTCGCTCTTATCAAGCTTCAGTCCTAACGCCATTCCAACTGCCGCTCCGATTCCGTGTCCTAAGGAGCCTGTGCTTATCTCTATCCCTGGTGTTTTCTTCATATCCGGGTGTCCCTGAAGGTCTCCGTCAAGTTTTCTGAACTCGTGGAGCTTCTCAAGCGGAAAGTAACCGGTTCGTGCAAGAACGGAGTAAAGCGCCGGGCAGACGTGCCCTTTAGAGAGGACGAACCTATCCCTCTTTTCCCACTTAGGGTTTTCGGGGTTGTGTCTCATCTTGTAGTAGTAAAGAGTAACTATGATGTCGGCTGCAGACATCGCTCCGCCGGGGTGTCCCGACTGAGCCTCAGAAGTCATCTTCAAAATGTCCTTTCTTACTTCTCTTGCTATTGCTCTCAGCGTAACTTCGTCTATCTCCCTGTTCCTCTCTAAGAAAAAGGAGGGTTCAAACCTGACCATTTTTAACCTCCGATTTTAAAAGCCTTCTTCCTCTCTTATTCTCTCTATTTCTCTCTCTACCTGTTCCCTTGCGGTTCCACCTATTACATTTCTGCTGTTTATAGAGCCTTCAACGCTCATAAGGTCTAAAACGTCTTCCTCAAACTTATCTGAGAACTGTTTGAACTCCTCTAAGGATAGGTCTTCAAGGCCTTTTCCTCTGTCCAGGCAGTAGGCAACTAACTCTCCAACTATTCTGTGGGCTTCCCTGAACGGAACTCCTTTCTTGGCAAGGTAGTCGGCAACGTCTGTTGCCAGAGAGAAGCTTTTTCTTGCCTGCTCTCTCATCCTCTCCTTTCTAGGCTTCATTCCCTCAACGATCAGGGCGTTTACTTTGAGGGCGAGTTTTACCGTATCTATTGCGTCAAAGAGGGGCTCTTTGTCCTCCTGAAGGTCTCTGTTGTAGGTAAGTGGAAGACCTTTGAGAACGGTTAGAATGGCAATCAGGTCTCCATAGACCCTTCCGGTTTTGCCTCTTGTAAGCTCTGAAACGTCTGGGTTCTTCTTCTGGGGCATTATTGAGCTTCCGGTGCAAAAAGAATCGGGGAGCTCTATGAACCCGAACTCCTCCGTTGACCACAGAACGAGCTCCTCAGAGAGCCTTGAGAGGTGCATCATAACCATTGCACAGTTGAAGATTGTTTCGGCTATGAAGTCTCTGTCGCTGACTGCGTCCATACTGTTCCGCGTTACGCCGTCAAAACCGAGGAGCTTTGCGGTAAACTCCCTGTCTAACGGGTAACTGGTTCCTGCAAGTGCTGCAGACCCTAAAGGAGAGACGTTTACCCGTTTCAGCGTATCTTTGAATCGCTCCTCATCCCTCTTAAACATCCAGTAGTAGGCAAGCATGTGGTGGGAGTAGAGAACGGGCTGGGCTATCTGGAGGTGGGTGTATCCCGGCATTACAACGTCTAAGTTCTCCTTTGCCTGCTTCCAGAAGGCTTTTCTTAGAGCTTTGAGGAGCTCCACTATCTCCTCAATCTCCTTTCTCACGTAGAGCCTTACGTCTGTTGCTACTTGGTCGTTCCTTGACCTTCCCGTGTGGAGCTTCCCTCCAACGGAGCCAACAATCTCTGTTAACCTCTTTTCAACGTTCATGTGGACGTCTTCAAGCTCCCTTCTCCACTGAAAACGCCCCTCTTCAATCTCTTTGAGAACCTGATTCAACCCTTTTATTATCTTCTGGGCTTCCTCAGGCTTCAGTATTCCCTGTTTTTCAAGCATCTTCACGTGGGCAATGCTTCCTGCTATGTCAAAGGGAGCGAGCCTTCTGTCGTAAGAGACGGACTCTGTAAACTCCTCCACTAACTCGTTTGTACTCTCCTTAAACCGACCGCCCCAGAGCTTTTTCTCAGACAAACTCCACCTCCTACTTGCCCTATTCTATCAGCAAAACTATAATTCCCTAAAGTTTTCAAGGAGGAAAATATGCTCGGCAGAGAGGTTAAGGAAGCCCTTACCTTTGATGATGTTCTTTTAGTTCCCAACTACTCTGAAGTCCTTCCCACTCAGGTAGATGTAAGAACAAAGCTGACAAAGAAGATCACGCTCAATATTCCCATAATGAGCGCCGCAATGGACACAGTTACAGAGGCCGAGCTTGCCATAGCAATTGCCCGTGAAGGCGGTATCGGAATAATCCATAAGAACATGTCAATAGAGGAGCAGGCAGAAGAGGTTGACAGGGTTAAGAGGTCTGAGAGCGGAATGATCGTTAAGCCTGTAACTGTCCGCCCCGACCAGACAATTGCAGAAGCCGAAGCCTTAATGAAGAAGTACAAAATCTCCGGCCTTCCCGTTGTTGACGAGAACGGAAAGCTTTTAGGAATAATAACCAACAGGGACATCAGGTTCGTTAAGAACTTCAACAAGAAGATCTCTGAGGTAATGACGAAGGAGAACCTGATAACTGTTCCCGTTGGAACAACTCTTGAAGAGGCGAAGGAGATTCTCCACAAACACAAAATAGAGAAACTCCCGGTAGTTGACGAGAACGGCTACCTGAAAGGTCTTATAACCATAAAAGACATAGAAAAAAGGGAGAAATACCCTAACGCCTGCAAAGACGAACTTGGAAGGCTTAGAGTTGGAGCCGCAATCGGCGTAGGTCCTGAGGCGATAAGGAGAGCTGAGGCTTTAATAGAGGCCGGAGCAGACGTTATCGTTGTTGACACGGCTCACGGCCACTCTAAAGGTGTTCTTGAAACAGTTGAGAAGCTGAAAGGTCTGTTCCCCGACGTTGACGTAATTGCCGGAAACGTTGCGACCCCAGAGGCTACAGAGGCTCTTATAAAGGCTGGAGCAGATGCCGTTAAGGTGGGAATTGGACCTGGTTCTATCTGCACAACGAGAATTGTTGCTGGTGTTGGCGTTCCACAGTTAACGGCTGTGGCTCAGTGTGCTGAGGTTGCCGACAAGTACGACATCTCAATCATCGCCGACGGCGGTATAAAGTTCTCTGGAGACATTGCTAAGGCCATCGGTGCCGGCGCAAGGGTTGTAATGATTGGAAGTCTCTTTGCAGGAACGAAGGAGGCTCCGGGAGAGGTTATCCTCTACCAGGGAAGGAGCTACAAGGTTTACAGAGGAATGGGCTCCCTTGGAGCCATGAAGAAGGGAAGTAAGGACAGGTACTTCCAGTCTGAGGTTGAGGAGAAGAAGTTAGTTCCGGAAGGAATTGAGGGAATGGTTCCCTACAGAGGACCCCTTGCAGACACTATCCACCAGCTTGTTGGTGGCTTGAGGGCTGGAATGGGATACTGTGGCGCTGCAAACATTGAGGAGATGAGAAAGAAAGCAAGGTTTGTGAAGATAACCTCTGCCGGCCTTAAAGAGTCCCACGTCCACGACGTAATTATCACCAAAGAGGCTCCAAACTACTGGATTGAGAGGTAAACCGCGGCGGTTCCCCGCCGCTTTATTTTAAATTCCTGCTATTTTGATTATTTCAGCGATTCTTTCTTTAACAGCTCTCTCTCTTTCTCCGAGTCCGTTCGGACTATCGCTTGCTGGAACTAATTTATAGCGACTAAAATGAGGGAATCCAAAAATTAACAGAGGTTTATCAAACAGTTTTCTATTGACAGCAGCTTTTATTTTCCAGTTACTCCATTGTGCTGGAAAGAAAAATCCCAAGTTATAGGATAGTTTTTCTAAAACAAAATAAAATGTTTCAAGACCAAAAGTTATGATTATCTGGGGTTTTACTATTTCATTTATTATCTTCTGGTGAATTTTCCAGTGTTTTTCCGCTATTTCTTTCCAGTTTCCTAATTCAGACTCGTTTTTGCTTCTTATGAATATTAGGTTGCTAGCGCAAACCTCGTTAATAGGAAGGTTAAACACATCTTCTACTAAAAACCTTATACTCCGTTGTAAAGGGTCTTTTCCTGGTTCGTAGTTGCCCCACTTCTGAGTATATTCGCTGTAGTTTCTATCCCATTTTTCTAGACTTTCTAAATCTTTATCTATAGTTTGTTCCTTTAGTATTTCACTGTTTGGGTCTCCTCCTGGATTAAATCCAAGAATGTATAGTTTTCCAAATTTAAGAGTGTAGTAGTTGCTGTATAAGACGGTTCCGGATTCATTTAAATCATCTTCGAGAGTTTCCTTTACTAAGTTCTTGAATTCCTCAATTAGAACTTTTGTGTTCAATTTCCTCCCCGTGATATTATTTTATGGATTCTATGGAATTATACCTTATATCAGTGAGAAAGTGATGATTGAGGCTTTGATAGCGTTCTTTATAGTTTTAGTTCTTCTCTTAGCGCTTGCTATTCCCGCTTTGAGGGAAGCTCACTAAATAGCCTCTACGTTGCGGACTCCGTAGAGGGAGAGAGCTCCCAGAAACTCCTCGTTGAACCTGCTTTTCCACCTGTTGAGCGATATCTGGAAGTTAGAGGGTTTTTTAGGTTTAAAGAGGAGCTCCATCCCGGCCTCTTTTGGCGTTCTGTTTCCTTTCCTCTGGTTGCAGTCGGAACAGCAGGTTACAAGGTTCTCCCACTGCCACTTACCGCCTCTGCTCTTTGGGAGTATGTGGTCAATCGTTGCCTCGCTGTCTTTAACGGTTTTCCCGCAGTAGGCACAGGTGAAGTTGTCCCTTATGAAGATAGCTCTGCGGGTTGGGGAGCTCTCCCAGTGGCGAATGAGAACGGGAATCCTTATCACAAGCGGTGCAGGGTAGTCTCTACTTGGAGAGTGGAGAGAGACCGTTTTGTAGTGTTCTAAAACTTCGCACTTGTTGAGGAGCTCCAACAGAAACGCCTTTTTGTGGGAGAAGATAGAGACCGGCAGGTAGGTTTTGTCAAGAACCAGCGTAGGGTAGAGAACCAATTGTTAACTCCTGAAACGGTTCTCCTCTATTTTTAATCCTTTTCTTTTTGTTGTTCAAGTGTTGTCTTTTAATACTACCTCTTTTGCTTTGAGCATTGTGTAGAGTTTTGTTCCAAGGAAATTTTCAAACTTTCCTCTCTTCTTTGCTATTCTTGTTGCCTCTTTTACGTAGTCCTCTCTGATGTTTAGCTGTGAGAAGTCTTTAGAGTATTTTTTCTTTATTTTTCCGAGTTCCTCTTTCAGTCTAACTTCAAACTCTGGTTTCCCGTAAACATTAGATAGTTTTTCGGCTGTGTCAATGAGAGTTCTGTAGAGGGAGACCATCTTTTCCAGCCTTTTCTGTTTTTTCTGGCAGAGCTCCCTGTTTAAAACTGCCGTGAAAACGTCGTCTGCCTTTCCCTGAAGGAATAGGTTGAAGAGCTTGTGGTCTGGTATGTTGTGAAGGTAGGTGAAGGCGTAGTGGTGGCTGTGGTACCACGGGGACTTGAGTTTTGCAAAGAGGGGAAACGGCTCTTTCACTGTAAGGTCTTTCAGAACATAACCTTCTATCATCTCTGCGTTTTCTATTTTTCTCTTTAGCTCGTTGAGTTTTCCGGTAAGTTTAGGAGGGGTTTTGAATCCCATCTCTTTCAGCTCGTTCTCCCTCTCCTCTAACAGGTAATTGCCGGTTCTGTTCTGGCGGAGCTCCGTCAGTATCAGCTCCTCTCTGTCGTAGGGGATTACTAACTGAAACTTGGGGGAGATGAGCTCAAATACCGGTGTGTAGCCTCTCTGGAGGAGCTCCCTTACAGCTCTGTAGAGTTTCTCGTTTCTCCTGAGGAGCTCCTCCCCTTTCTCTGTCTGTGGGTTTTTGAAGGCTTTCTGGGTCAGGAGTTTTACCTCTCCGTTTATGAGGACGGGGTGGAGCATCGTTCCGTCAAGCTTTTCACGGGCTATGAACTCCCTGTTTGAGAGTTTCTCTTCTTCGGTTTCCTGGTGCTCTCCTACGTTGAAGAACTTGTGGAAAGGGCGTGAGACCACCTCTCCCGTTTTACGGCTAAAGGTAATTCCACGGAGCTCCCTCTTTACGGGGGTGTCAAAAACGGACGGGGCGTTGAACCTGTAGGAGACTTTAACTAAATCTCCCTCCTCAATGGCTTTAAAGAACCTGTTTCCCTCTATCTCTTTTAAGGCTTTCTCAAGTGTCAGCTTCAAGGTTTGAGGAGCTCCAGAGCTTCTTTGAGATCTACCGTTCCCTCGTAGAGGGCTTTTCCAACTATTGCTCCGGCAACGTTTTTAATCTGGGAGAGCTTTACCAAGTCCTCTACCCTTGCAACGCCGCCGGAGGCTATTACAGGGTGGGAAACGGCTGATGCGAACCTCTCAACCTCTTTAAAGTTTGGGCTTGTAAGTGTTCCGTCCCTTGAAATGTCTGTATAGACGAATCCCCAGATGTCTAAGTCGTTGCTCCTCTTTGCAAGCTCTACCGCCGGAATTCCTGAAACCTCAGTCCACCCCTTTGTTGTTGCTATTCCGTTTTTCGCGTCTATTCCAACGACTAACTTCCCGGGGAAGGCTCTTACCATCTCCTTAAAGAGCTCCGGCTCCTCAACTACAACCGTTCCGAGGATTACCCTGTCAACTCCTGCCTTAAAGAGCTCTTCCAGGGCTCTCATCGTTCTAACGCCGCCGCCGAACTGAACGGGGATAGAGAGCTCCTCAACGATCTCCTTTACGATCGGAAGGTTTTTGGGAACTCCTTCAAAGGCTCCGTCAAGGTCAACAACGTGGAGGCGGGGAGCTCCCATCTCCTCCCACTTCTTTGCCACCTCAACCGGGTTTTCGTAATAGACCTTTTCCTGATCAGCTCTTCCCTGGTAGAGCCTTACGCACTTACCGCCTTTTATATCAACAGCTGGAATTACCTCAAACACGCTTCCTCCTTACTTTTCAGCAAGTGGATCTGTCTTTAGCATAAAAATAAACAGAGCTAAGAGCATAAGGAGTATCAGGAGAACTCCCAGGATGTCAGCCATTCTCTACCTCGCTGAGCCGTTTAATCAGTCTGGATATCTTCAGCCAGACTGCTCCGTAGATGATAAGAAGCACTCCAATTGAGAAGATGCCAACGAAACTCCACAGGTTGAAAAGACCCTGCTTATAAATATGGGTTACAGTTGCCGATATATCCAGAACGGTAAGGTAGATTACCGCCTTTAAGTTCTCTTTCCAGACTCCTATCTCCTCTTTGAGAGCCTCTTTCATTTAAATCCCTAAAACGTCAAACATTGTGTAGAGGCCGGCCTCTTTATCGGCAACCCACTTTGCGGCGGTGAGAGCTCCCCTTGCAAAAGTCTCCCTGCTCGTGGCTCTGTGGGTAAGCTCTATTCTCTCTCCGAGGGTTGCAAAGAAAACTGTGTGGTCTCCTACAACGTCTCCCATCCTGGCAGAGAGGACTCCAATCTCGTCGGGTTTTCTCTCTCCTACTATTCCCTTTCTTCCGTAAACGGCAGACTTTTCAAGGTCAACTCCTAAAACGTCTGCAACTATCTCTGCAAGCTTTACGGCCGTTCCAGAAGGGGCGTCTTTCTTAAACCTGTGGTGAATCTCAAATATTTCAACGTCGTAGCCTTTGTCCTTTAATGCCTTTGCTGCCTCCTCAACCAACTTAAACAGGAGGTTTACCCCAAGGCTCATGTTCGGAGAGAATACTATCGGAACTTCTTTTGCCGTTTCCTCTATCAGTTTCTTCTGCTCCTCCGTAAGGCCTGTTGTTCCGATAACTAAGGCCACTTTTAGCTCCTTTGCCTCTTTGAGGAGTTTCTCCGTTGCCTCAGGTGTTGTGAAGTCAATTACTACGTCCGGTTTTTCTGGAATTTCGGAGATTGAAGGGTAAAACTTTACTCCGGGGGCAAACTCCTCTCCTATCAGGTCTGAGTCTGGCCTTTCTGTAACTCCAACCAGTTTAAGCTCTTTATCCTCAAGGGCTAATTTCCCTATTAGTGAACCCATTCTTCCGGCTGCGCCTGTTACTGCAAGCTTAACCATGTCCTACTCCTAACTGAGCTTTTTCTTCTGTTTTATCTCAAACCACTTAACGATGCCGTAAACTATGCCTAGGATGAGTATGAGAGCTCCGATTCCGAGCTTAAACTCTATCGGCTTTCCGTGTTCGAGTGAGACAACAAGGGCTTCCCTGATGGTTGCAGCCAGCGCAACGCTGACAAACGCCGATACTGCAAGCTCTCCACCCAGCATAAACTTGATTTCGCTGTTGAGGAGCTCTAAGACCGTCCAGAGTATCAGGAGGTCTCCGAGGGCTGCAATGAGGCCGTGGGCAAGGTCTCCGTGGAAGAAGTGTGAGATGTCTGAACCGAAGAGGAAGATAACGAAGACCGCAAGGAACATAAGGCCTATCAGGATTGCTATGTCCATAAATACAGCAAACTTCTTGCTGAACCTGATGGCGAGCCTTTCCAGTCTTCCGGCTTCAAAGAAGGTGCGGAGCTCCACGTCAACGTAGTAGGAGATGAGAACGTCTTCGTTTAAGGCCAGTATCTTCCTTAAAGACCTGTTAAGGTCTTCAAACCTTTCAAAAACCTCGTCTAAGACGAAACCCTCTACCACTTCAAGTTTTGAGGGGTCGCACACCTTTTCCTGTTCTCTCTTTATCTCCTCAATAAAGATTCTCGCCTTTTCTGAGAAGAACTGGGCAATCCTCCTGCTGCAGAAACGGCTGACGAAGTTCATTGCAACGATGATGTAGTGGGGAGGAATACCCTCGTCAACGTGGACTTTTGCAATTTTCAGCAGGTAGAGGAGATACTCTGAATCGTATCTGCCTGAAAAGAGCTTTTCGTACCACTCCTGAATTGTCTGTTTTAGCCTCTGAAGTTTATTTTCAGGTATGTACTCCTTTATGTCCTCAAACTTCATTAAGTTGTCGTAGAAGGCCTCTGCAAACTCCTCCTTGTAGGGAAGGAGGATGTTCCCCAGAAACCGCAGGTTCTTTACGTCCTTTTCCCTTATCTCAAAGTAGTCTAAAAGTCTCTCTAAATCCCTGTAGTCAACACCTAAGTGCATTACAGAACTCCAAACTCTTTTAGGGTTTTCTCAATTACTGCCTCTTTTTCAGGGGTTGTCGGGCACAGAGGGAGCCTGAACTCTTTTTCCATTCTTCCCATCATGGCAAGGGCTGTTTTAACGGGTATCGGGTTTGTATCTATAAAGAGGACTTTTGAGAGGGGGTAGAGCTCCCTGTGAATTTGGGCTGCTCTCTGGAAGTCTCCCGATGTGAAAGCTCCGTACATCTCTGCCATTTTATCCGGAACGACGTTTGCAGTAACCGAAATTATTCCCTTTGCTCCAACAGAGAGGAGGGGGAAGAAGGTGAGGTCGTCTCCTGAGAGGACTTCCATTTTATCGCCGCACAGGTTGATAATCTCGGTTGCAACGTTGGTACTTCCCGTTGCCTCCTTTATCGCAACGATGTTGTCAATCTCAGAGAGCCTTGCAACGGTTTCGGGGAGCATGTTTACTCCGGTTCTGCCGGGAACGTTGTAGAGGACTATCGGGATTGAGACGGCCTCAGCAACGGCCTTAAAGTGGAGGTAGAGTCCCTCCTGGTTTGGCTTGTTGTAGTAGGGGGTTATGAGGAGAGCTCCGTCTGCCTTAACTTCCTCTGCAAACTTTGTGAGCCTTATGGCCTCTGCCGTTGAGTTTGAACCCGTTCCTGCAATTACCTTAACCCTGCCTTTTGCCTGCTCAATTGTTAGAGCTATAACCTCCTCGTGCTCCTCGTATGAGAGCGTTGCGCTCTCCCCGGTTGTTCCACAGGGGACGATTCCGTCAACTCCGTTTTCAATGAGGAACTCTATGTGGTTCTTGAGCGCTTCCGTGTCAACTTTTCCGTTTTTAAAGGGCGTCGGGATGGCAACGTAGATTCCCTCAAACATCACTCCTCCGTGCCTGGTTGAGAAACGGCAGAAAGTATAATTCCTAATCCGTATTTTATCTGTTTTTCCGGAGGTATTTTATATGGAAAGGTGGAGAGGCGTAATAGAGGAGTTCAGGGAGTTCCTGCCTGTTTCAGATAAAACTCCCGTAATTACACTTTTAGAGGGAAACACTCCCCTTATAAAGGCAGACAACCTCGCAAAAGAGATTAAGCCGGGGATAGAGCTCTACCTCAAGTTTGAGGGTTTAAACCCAACAGGCTCCTTTAAAGACAGGGGAATGACGATGGCCGTTTCAAAGGCCGTTGAGGAGGGAGCTAAGGCCGTTATATGCGCATCTACAGGTAACACTTCTGCTTCTGCCGCAGCCTACGCCGCAAAGGCCGGCCTGAAGGCTGTCGTTCTCATTCCGGAAGGGAAAATAGCCCTCGGGAAACTCTCACAGGCAGTTATGTACGGAGCTGAGGTCGTTCAGATAAGGGGGAACTTTGACGACGCACTTGAGATCGTAAGGGAGATAGGAGCCGAGTACCCGATAACCATCGTTAACTCAATAAACCCTTACAGGCTTCAGGGGCAGAAGACTGCCGCCTTTGAAGTCTGCGAGCAGCTTGGGAGAGCTCCAGACTACCACTACATTCCCGTTGGAAACGCCGGGAACATAACCGCCTACTGGATGGGGTACAGGGAGTATTACGAGGCTGGGAAGGTTGATACGAGGCCGAAGATGTGCGGCTGGCAGGCTGCCGGAGCCGCTCCCATAGTTTTAGGCCACCCTGTTAAGAACCCTGAAACCATTGCAACTGCAATAAGAATCGGAAATCCTGCAAGCTGGGAAGGTGCCGTAAACGCAGCCAGAGAATCTGGCGGCTTTATAGACATGGTTACAGACGAGGAGATACTTGAGGCATACAGGCTGGTTGCAAGGACTGAAGGGATATTCTGTGAGCCTGCTTCTGCCGCCTCAATTGCCGGCGTTATAAAGAGCGTTCGCGAGAAGGGAATGTTTGAGAAGGGAGACGTTATCGTCTGCACTTTAACAGGACACGGACTAAAAGACCCCGATACTGCAATCTCTATGGGGGTTAAGCCGATAACACTTCCGGCAGATAAGGACGAGATAGTTAAACAGTTAGGGTTTTAGTTATGAGGTTGACAGAGATTCCAAAGGGTTTTAAGAGCCTTCTTCCCGGGGAGGTCAGAAGGAGAGAGGAGGTTCTAAAGAAGGTAAGGAGAGTTGTTGAGAGGTGGGGGTACGACCCTATCTCCCCTCCTACAATTGAGTTTTTGGAGCTCTTTACCGCAGTTGATAGGAGTACAGAGGAGTTTGCCTTTAAACTCGTTGACAGGTTTACAGGAAGGCTTATGGCCGTTCGCCCCGACTTTACCCCTCAGGTTGCAAGGATCGTTGCGTCGTCTTTCAAGGACGAGGAGCCTCCCTTTCGGTTCTACTACAGCGGAAAGGTCTTCAGGGACAGGGACGGAGACAGGGAGACCTACCAGTTCGGCATAGAACTCCTTGGCGTTAAAGAGGTGGAGGCAGACGCAGAGGTTATCTCGGTCGTTGCAAACGTTCTAAAGGAGCTCGGTTTAAAGTCATTCCAGATAGACATTGGCCACACAGAGTTCTTAGAGGGAGTTGTTGAGGAGCTTGGCGTTAAGAACAGAGGTAAACTCCTTAACCTGTTGAAACACAAAGATTTCTCTGGAATTGAGCTCTTCTCAGAAGAGGAGGGGATATCTGGAAAGAGGAGAGAGAAGCTCTTTTCACTTCTGGAGCTCTACGGGAAGGAGGACGTTTTAGAGAGAGCAGGAGAACTGTTTAAAAATGAGAAATCGGCAAAAGCCCTTAACGAGCTAAAGAGCGTTTACAGTATCCTGAAAAGCTACGGCTTTGAAGAGAGGGTGATATTTGACCTCTCTGAAAAGAGGGGAATGGAGTACCACACGGGGATAACCTACGAGGTTTTCCACCCTCTCTACGGTTTTTCCCTTGGAATGGGAGGAAGGTACGACCAGCTGACGGGGAAGTTCGGGCGGGAGCTCCCTGCAACCGGAATAGCACTCAGCGTTGATGCTTTAGAGGAGCTCCTTGAGAAGAAAGGGCTCTTAAAAGTTTCAGGCAAGAAGGACTTTTACATAATAGACCTGAGCTCTGAAAAGCACCTTGCCTACGAGGTGGCCAGGGAGCTCCGAAAGAAGGGGTTCTCCTTAGCAAGAGATATAGTCCAGAGAGACTACCAGGATTCCATAGAGGTTGCCTTTAGGAAGGGTTACGAGTTCGTTCTGGTTCTTAACAGGAAAGAGGAGCCAAAAAACCTCCTATTTACTTCTCCAGAAGGCTTTTTTAAACTGGAGGGGGACGTGGTGGAGTCTGTTTTAAGGTTTATTTCCCGTATGTAGTATCATTCTGCCGCTAATTTAAGACGGAGGCGTTTAATGGCCACGCTTGCCATAGTTGGAACCCAGTGGGGAGACGAAGGAAAAGGGAAGATCGTTGACATTCTCTCTGAGAAGGCCGACTACATTGTGAGGTATCAGGGAGGGAACAACGCAGGCCACACGGTTGTTATTAACGGAACCAAGTACGTTTTACACCTGCTCCCTTCAGGAATTCTCCACGACGGGAAGAAGTGCGTTCTCGGGAACGGAATGGTTATAGACCTTGAGTCCCTCTGGAACGAGGTTGAGTTTATAAAGAGGGTCGGGAAGAACCCAGAGGGGAGGATATTTGTAAGCGAGAGGGCTCACGTTATCTTTCCTTACCACAAGGAGCTTGACGCGGCCTCTGAGAAGCTGAAGGGAAACGATTCAATTGGAACCACTCTGAAAGGTATCGGGCCGGCATACAGGGATAAAGCTGGCAGGGTTGGAATAAGGATTGCAGACCTGAAGGACGAGGAGACCTTTAAAGAGAAGCTCCGGTGGAACCTGAGGGAGAAGGAGCTCACGCTGAAGCACGTCTATAACTACCCGGTTTCCTTTAACTTTGACGAGATCTTCTCCCACACAATGAGGGTTTACGAGAAGGTTGCAGACTACGTCTGCGACACCGTTTCCCTTTTAAATAGGGCAATTGACGGAGGAGAGAGGGTTCTATTTGAAGGAGCTCAGGCAACGCTCCTTGACATAGACGTTGGAACTTACCCGTTCGTTACTTCTTCAAACTCTTCTGCTCTTGGAATTCCTGCGGGAACGGGGGTAAGCCCAAAAAAGGTTGAGAAGATTTACGGTATAGCAAAGGCCTACACAACGAGGGTTGGAGGAGGTCCTTTCCCGACGGAGCTTAAAGACAGCGTTGGGGAGCTCCTCCGTGCCCGCGGCCACGAGTACGGCTCAACAACCGGAAGGCCAAGGCGCTGCGGCTGGTTAGACCTGTTTGCCGTTAAGTTCTCCGTTATGGTGAACGACCTTGACGGCGTTGTTATCACGAAGCTTGACGTTTTAGACGCCTTTGACGAGATAAAGGTGTGCGTTGGCTACGAGCTTGACGGAGAGGTGATAGACTACTTCCCGTCAACGGCCAAGGAGCTCTCCCGGGTTAAGCCTATCTACGAGACGCTGCCGGGCTGGAAGAGTGAGACCACCCACGTTAAGAGGTGGGAAGACCTGCCGAAAGAGGCTCAGAACTTTATAAGGTTTATTGAAGACTACCTCGGCGTTCCCGTTCCGATGGTATCAACGGGGCCCCAGAGGGACGAGACGATTACCTGCTGCGAGCTCTGGTAGCCTCAAGAACCTTAAACTTCCTTCCCATGTCAACGAGGAGCATTAAGGCCTGGGGTACTTCCCCGGGCTCTATAAACTTCTCTATTCCGTTCTCAAGGAGGAATGAGCTCTGGGGAGCTAACCTCTCAACCTTAAAGCCTGTCTTCTCAAGCAGTAAACTCAGGTAGTCAAAGTCAACGAGGGCTGTAAGGTCTGTCTCTTCCGGGTGTTTCAGGTAGTCTTCAGACAGTCTGTTCTTCCTGAAGGCTCTGAAGCTCTTTCTCCCTGCAACTTCTCTGCACTTTCCGCCGTAGTCAAACGTTAAAAACACTCCCCTCTTTAGTTTCCCTGAGAGCTCCCTCAAAAAATCCTCCCATCCGGTAAAGAGGCAGTACTCCTCACCCTCCCCTATCTGGCAGGGGAGCTCCCCGCTAAAGGGAACCGTATCCTCGTAGAGCTCCCCGTCTCTCTCCCTTATTACAACCTCGCGGAGCTCCCCTTCAGTTTTTTTAATCCTCTTAAAGGGAAATGCGTCAAAGAACTCGTTTGAAAGAACAACTCCTTCAAATGGTTCAACCTCTTTCAGGCTCTTAACCCATTTTACCCCTTTGAGCCACTTCGGCTTTTCCCTCACCTCCAAAACCGTGTAGCTTTCAGGGTTTAGCGTTTCAACTACGTCTTTTGCCAGGAAGCCCTTTCCACCGCCAAGTTCCAGAATTTTTAAGGGCAGTGAGAGCTCCTCTACTCTCCTTTTCAGGTAGTTTGCAACGGTCTTTCCAAAGCTCTTAGAGACTTCAGGAGCTGTTACAAAGTCCTCTCCTAAGCCTGTTTTTATTCTCTTTTTCGTGTAGTAGCCAAATTCTCTGTCGTAGAGGCATACCTCAACGAACCTGTCAAAGGTTATAAATCCCCTTTTCCTTACCTCTTTAACTATTTTCTCCTTTAGCATGCTCTGTAGGTTGCTCCTTCTCTTGTTATCAGTTTCTTCAGCTCAAGTTTTGTGAGGATAACAGAGATTTCCTGCGGATTTTTTCCCGTTATCTGTGAAATCTGGTCGGCGGTTAGCGGTTTTTCTAAAAGGAGGCTGTAAATACCTGCAAGTTCTTCTGGAATTTCTTTCCCTTATCAGCCTGTTTGTTCCCCTGCTAAACGGGGAGTCTATACTTCCCGGAACGGCCAGAACCTCTTTTCCCTGCTCTAAGGCGTAGTTAACGGTTATAAATGTTCCGCTCCTCTCTGAAGCCTCAACGACAACAACGCAGTCTGATAGGCCGCTTACTATCCTGTTTCTTCTCGGGAAGAACTCCTTTCTGGCCTTTGTCCCAAGTGGAAACTCGGAGATAACGGCTCCTCCACCTTCAACAATCCTTTCCGCCAGGGGTTTATTCTCTACAGGGTAAACCATGTCAACGCCGCTTCCAAGAACGGCTACAGTCTTCCCGTCGCCTGAGAGAGCTCCCCTGTGGGCGGCACTGTCAATTCCCAGAGCAAGGCCGCTGACAACGGTTACTCCGCTTTCCGAGAGGAACTTCCCAAGCCTGAAGGCAACGCTCCTTCCGTAGGAAGAACACCTCCTTGAGCCAACAACGGCAACTGCCAGCTCCTCTTTGAGTTCCCCTTTAGCGTAGAGAACCACAGGAGGTTGAGAGATGTTAAGGAGTTTTTTGGGATACTCTTTTGATGTAAACGGAACGATTTTTACTTTCAGCTTTTCGGCTCTTTTAATTTCTTCCTCTGCCCGTTTAAGTTCCTGAAAGATTTCAACCTTTTCTTCTTTTATTCCTTCTTTTACGGAGCCGTGCCTTTCAACGAGCCTCTTTATTCTGTGAAAGCCGAAACCCTTTTTGAAGGAGAGGGCTAAAACGAAAAGGAGCTCCATCAGATTAACCTTATGGCAGAAAGGGTTCTCTTGTCGGTCTTTTCCTTCCTGTAGGAGAAGAACCTGTCGTTGTTACAGACGGAGCACAGGTTTAAGTCCTCAATCTCGGAGACTCCTGCAGCCTTCAGCTGTATTTTGTTTGCTTCTTTTAGGTCTAACAGGAACTTCCCTTCCCCTATCTCTTTGAAGCAGCTCTTATACTCGTGGGGAAAGAGTTTGTAGACGTCCTCTCCCACCTCGTAGCACTTTCCACAGATTCCCACCCCTAAAATGGCTTTTTTTACTCTGGAAAACCTGTTTATGTAGGAAACGGCGTTGAAAGTAATCCCTTTCAGCGTTCCCCTCCATCCGGCGTGAACTACTCCAACGACCCCCTCTCCTATTAGGAAAACGGGGAGGCAGTCTGCCGTTAGAACCCCTATCCAGAGGTTCTTCGTGTCTGTTATAAGACCGTCTGCTACAGGAGGTTTTTGAGGGACGGATCCAATGAACGCTACCTTCCCTCCGTGTACCTGAACAGGGGTTACAACGGGAGTTCCTTTAATCTCCTTTATGGATCTGCCGTCCTTGTCCCTTTCAGAGATGAAGGTCTCGTATTTCATAATGCTAAAATTTTAGCATGGTTGCTATGAAACTGAAGGTCGTCAGGAGAAAGGGAGCAGTACCGGCCATCTACTTCCTCAGTCCCTCCCAGCAGTTCTCCCTCTTTGAGAAGAAAGTGGAAGAAGCACTTTCAACCTTTGATGAGGGTAAAACGACAAATAGAGCTCTCTTTGAACTTATGAGGAGGAGAGGGTTTAAGAAGTTGAGAGTTCTAAAGAGGAGATTTGAGAAGCTTGATGGTGCTTCGCTGAAGAAGAGGAAGGCCGTTTACAACGCTTTCTACAGGGTATTTCAGCGGTTCCAGTGGGCTGCGGAGTCGGGAAGTGAAAGGGAAGTTGAACTAAAGGTGTGGCTTACCTCTTCTTTAGACTACCTGTGTGAGTTTGTTGACGTTTTAGAGGGGGGTGATGACTGAGGTCTCAAGCAGGTGGGTTCTCCAGGAGGTTTTCGTTGACTCCTCTTTGGAGGAAAAGAGCTCTGATTGTACTCTTAACCTTTCTGTCTCCTCTGAAGTTGTTGAGAAAAGGGGGAACCTTTATAAGGTTGCTGTGGAGCTCTCCGGGTCTATCGTCGGGGAGTTTCAGGTTGCAAACGTGAGGTTCGTTAACGTTTCCGATGTAGAGGTGAAACCCGGAACCCGGAGAGCAACCGTTCTGAAAAGGCTTGAGAAGGCAAAGGAGGGGGAGCTCCTCTCAATTCTCCCCATCTACCTTTTAAACGCCGGAATCTTTTTAAAGGAAGTTCGCCGTGAGCTGTAGCTGCAGGAAGGGAAAG
Source organism: Desulfurobacteriaceae bacterium (assembly GCA_027013575.1). Lineage (GTDB taxonomy): Bacteria > Aquificota > Aquificia > Desulfurobacteriales > Desulfurobacteriaceae > Balnearium. The sequence goes on along the minus strand of JALWGN010000122.1, from coordinate 5,805 downwards.
AGGCTCTCTTCACTCCTTAACGCCGAGATTGAGGAGTTTTTGGGAGCTCTCTCAAAAAACCCCAAGGCCTTTTCACTCCTCCTTGAGGTTGTAAACAGCTTCAGGCCAACAGACCCTCCTCAGGTTAAGGCAGAGAGGGTGTTCCTTGCCGTTAAAGACATGGTTGAGCTTGAGCTTATTGACTTTGCCTCTGCCGAGAAGGTTCTTAAAACGCTGAGGAAGTTTTTCGTCTCTGGAGACAGACAGAGGGGAGACCTGCTGGAGGTTCTCGTTTCAAAGCTTGGCCCTTTTACTTTTAAAGGAAGGTTCAGACGGGTTAACCAGTGCAGGGTCTTCAAAAAGAGCAGGAAGCTCTCAGATAAGGAGATTGACGTTGCCTTTTCCGGTAAGGAGGTTTTGGAGCTCCACGAATGCAAGGCAAACATGGTTCGCCAGTGGAGAGACCCTTTAAGGCGCGGTAAGAGGGGAAGCAAGCTGAAGTTCCTCAACTCCCTTCCTGTAGAGTGTAAGAACGGCAAAAAGGTAGTTCCCTGCTGCAGCGGCTTAGACGGAGAGTTCGGCTGCCAGTACGTTCGTATGGTTTTAAAATTCTACAACTACCGGCGGATTGAGGTTTTCGGGAGGAGGGAGCTCCTTGAGAAGTTCAGAGAGAAACTCTCCCGAAAAGGTTAAAATTTCCCCTCAAACTCTTTAGAGAGACTGCTGTGGATACAAAACTCTTAGAACTTATTGCTATATTTATTGTTGGATTTACGGGATCAATGGTTTTTCTCTACTTTGTTCTGAAGAAACTCTAATCGGGAGAGGTTATGGCCGTTAAAGACATCCACGAGAGTAAGATACTCATCTTAGACTTTGGCTCCCAGTACACCCAGCTTATTGCAAGGAGGTTGAGGGAGAAACACGTCTACTGTGAAATTCACCCCTACAACACGCCGATTGAGAAGATTAAGGAGTTTAAGCCAAAAGGGATTATCCTCTCGGGAGGTCCTGCAAGCGTTTACGCTCCAGACTCCCCGAAGGTGAGTAAGGAGATCTTTGACCTTGGGGTTCCCGTTTTAGGCATCTGCTACGGTATGCAGCTCATAACCTACCTCTTTGGCGGAGAGGTTGTTAGAGCCGAGAGGCACGAGTACGGGAGGGCGGAGCTCCACGTTTTAGACCACTCAGACCTCTTCTACGGCCTGCCAGACAGGTTTACAGTCTGGATGAGCCACGGAGACAGGGTCTTGAAGATACCTGAAGGCTTTGAGCCGATAGCAGAGACGGAGAACGCCCCCTATGCTGCCATCAGAAACAACGAGAGGAAAATCTTCGGCGTCCAGTTCCACCCCGAGGTTAAACACACCCAGTACGGAGACAAAATCTTAGAGAACTTTGCCGTTAGAATCTGCGGTTGCGAGCAGACCTGGACGATGCACAACTTCATAGAGTACGAGATTGAGAAAATAAGAGAGACAGTTGGAGATAAGAACGTTATCTGTGCCCTCTCAGGGGGAGTTGACTCCTCTGTAGTTGCAGCACTCCTCCACAGAGCCATTGGAGACCAGCTCTACCCCATATTCGTTGATACAGGCCTTTTAAGGAAGGGAGAGAGGGAGTCTGTTGAGAGGACTTTTAAAGAGAAGTTCCACATGAAGAACTTCAGAGTCGTTGACGCCTCAAGTCTTTTCTTGGAGAGGTTAAAGGGGGTTACAGACCCGGAACAGAAAAGGAAGATTATCGGCCACACATTTATTGAGGTCTTTGAGAGAGAGGCGAAGAAGATACCAAACGCAGAGTTCCTGGCTCAGGGAACGCTCTACCCAGATGTAATAGAGAGCGTTTCCGTTAAGGGACCCTCTGCAACTATTAAGTCCCACCACAACGTTGGCGGGCTTCCCGAAAGGCTCAACTTTAAGCTGATTGAACCTCTGAGGGAGCTCTTCAAAGACGAAGTTCGGGAGCTTGGTAAGGAGCTTGGACTTCCAGACGAGATTATCAAGAGGCAGCCCTTCCCCGGCCCCGGCCTTGCAATAAGGATAATCGGAGAGGTTAAGCCTGAGTACCTGAAGATTTTAAGGGAGGCCGACGCCATCGTTCTAGAGGAGATAAAGAAAGCCGGCCTCTACGACAAGATCTGGCAGTCCTTTGCCGTCTTCCTGCCCATTCAAACAGTTGGGGTTATGGGAGACGTAAGAACCTACGACTACGTGATAGCGGTTAGAGCGGTTGAGAGCACAGACGGAATGACGGCAGACTGGGTAAAGCTCCCGTACGACCTTTTAGAGAGGATCTCAAACAGGATAATCAACGAGGTTGAGGGAGTTAACAGAGTGGTTTACGACATCACCTCAAAACCACCCGGAACGATTGAGTGGGAGTAGGTATGTTAGACAGGATAAGGGAGCTAAAAGAGGAGAAAAACGCCGTAATACTTGCCCACTACTACGTTGACGGGGCGATACAGGACGTTGCAGACTTTGTTGGAGACTCCTTAGAGCTTGCAAGGAAGGCAAAGGAGACAGAGGCAGACATTATCGTCTTCTGCGGCGTTTACTTCATGGCCGAAACGGCAAAGGTCTTAAACCCTAAAAGGAAAGTTCTGATTCCCTACTACAAGGCCGGCTGCCTTATGGCAGACATGGCAATAGCTGAAGAGGTAAAGGAGTTCAGGGAGAAGAACCCTGAATACGCCGTTGTGACCTACGTAAACAGCTCGGCAGACGTTAAGGCAGTTTCAGACATCTGCTGCACCTCGGCAAACGCCGTGAAGATAGTTGAGTCTATAGATGCAGAGAAGATCCTCTTCGTTCCCGATAAAAACCTTGGCTCCTACGTTGCAGAGAAGGTTAAAGGTAAAGAGGTAAAGGTCTGGAGCGGCTACTGCCCGGTTCACCAAAAGCTCACCCCTGAGGAGGCAAGGAGGGTAAAAGAGGAAAACCCGGACGCAGTTTTCGTCGTTCACCCCGAGTGCAGGAAAGAGGTAAGGGAGATTGCAGAATTTATAGGGAGCACTTCGCAGATAGTCAGGTTCGTTAAGGAGACAGACGCGAAGAGAGTTATCGTTGGAACAGAGAAAGGAACGATTCACCAGCTTAAAAAGCTGAGGCCGGATATTGAGTTTATCCCTGCATACAGCGAGTTTATCTGCGACCAGATGAAGATGATTACAGTTGAAAGGCTCCTTAAAGCCCTTGAGAGGGAGCAGTTTGAGGTTCACGTTGACCCGGCAGTTGCTGAAGGCGCCAGGAGAGCCATTGAGAGGATGCTGGAGGTTAGCTAATGGAGAGGAAGGAGTTTAGAGTTAAGCAGGACATTCTCTTTATTGCAGTTCCGCTGATTTTTGACTTTCTGTTTTTAGTGGGAGCTCTCTTCCTCTCCTCTCCGTGGAAGTGGATACTGGCGGCTTTAGCCCTCATCTTTGCGGGAGTCGTTATCTGGCAGTCAAGGCCTTTCCTTAAGAACTTTGAACTCATTCTAACTCCAAAGGGTTTAAAGGTTAGAGACATAAGAGGTAACACAGTTAGAGAAGTTGACTGGAAGAAGGTAGAGGCTGCTGCTGCCGGCTACAAGAAGACCTGGCTGATCTACACCTACAGCTTCTACTTCAGAGTTAGAGGAGACGAGGACGTTCTGTTCGGCCTCGTTACGAGGGAACAGGGACTAACCGGGAAATTCCAGCAGTTTATAAAGGTTTTCGTCAGGAAGAAGATCCCAGTTCAGGTTGTTAAGGCCTGATTTTCAGGGTATATTTGAGTTATATTGATAGCGATTCTCAGAAAGGGGTGGGTTAGTTGAAAGAGACCTCTACAAGGCTTGTTCTCCACTTTCCGAAGGAGACCTGGGATAAGCCGGTTATCTATAAACTCGTTAAAGACTACGACCTTGTTGTTAATATCCTGAGAGCCGAGATACTTCCGAAGATGGAAGGCTCCGCCGTTGTGGAGCTCCGCGGCGACAGGAAGAAAATAGGCGAGGCCGTAAAGTTCCTGCGGAGCCTTAAGATAAAGCTCAAACCCTTAGAGCTTGATATCTTCAGAGAGGACGAGAAGTGCGTCCACTGCGGAGCCTGTATCGCCCCCTGCCCGACCAACGCCTTCTACTTAGACCCTGAAACCTACAGGGTAGAGTTCAACAAAGACAAGTGCGTAGGCTGTGGCCACTGCATCCCCGCCTGCCCGTTAAGGATCATCTACTCCGCAGAGTTTTAACCTGCCGCCTTAAGATATTTTAAAACCCATTTTAAGATTTAAATTGTTCTTCTAGATTAAAATTTCCTTATTTAAATTGATATAATAAGAACACTGATTCTGAGCTTTACTTCTATTTATGGGGGTTCAACGTTGACAATTAGAAGGAAACTCGTACTAGTTAACACATTGATAGCAATTTTTTCCCTCATATTGATAGGAAATACGCTTGTGAATTCATATTCCGATTTCAAAAATCTTTCTATGAATGAATTTCTAACAGAACTATCAATAAAAATTAGCAATTTGGTCCATGAATTACAGAAAGAGAGAGGGGCTAGTGCCGGATATATAGGAAGTAAAGGAAGGAAGTTCTCAGGAATATTGGCAAGTCAGCGAGAATTAACAGATATTAAGCTTAATAAACTTAAAAGATTTCTTGAGATTAACCAGCAACATGAACTGCCTAAAGAAATAAAAGAAGAGCTAGAAAAGGCTTTAATCTCTTTGGAGAGTTTGAGAAGTGTAAGAAGTAGAGTTTCGTCTTTGGAGATTACTCCGAAAGAAGAGATAAAGTACTTCACTGAAGTTAATAGTCATCTTCTTAACGCTATTGCTTTAACTGCTAAATATGCAAATAAGCCAGAACTAGTAAAGGAATTAAAGGCCTATTCTTGTTTTCTAAAGGCAAAGGAGAGATTAGGAATAGAGAGAGCGGTGCTGAGCAGCGTATTCTCAATAGATCACTTTACACCTTCAATGTATAGTTTGTGGTTAAAGCTTGTAGCAGAGCAAAAGGCCTACTTTGACTCCTTCTATCATATAGCTGACGAAAAAACACTAGAACTCTATCAGCAGGCCATCCATTCTAATACTTACAGAGAAGTTTCTAGAATGAGAAAAATTGCTCAGGAGAAAGCAGCTACAGGAAAGTTTGGAGTAGATCCTGTCTACTGGTTTAAAACTATAACGAGTTTCATTAATGAAATGAAAGATATTGAAGACCATATGAGCAAGTCTAATCTCTTATTGATAAGGAAGTATAAAGAAAGAACTTTGCTAAAGGCTGGCGTAACGATAACTGGTTTGGTTGTTCTTTCACTGAGTGTTTTCGTAATACTGTTTATGATTAATAGATCTTTAGTTCAAAAGTTACAGCAGTTTAATCAAGCAATATCTGAACTTTCTAAACTTAACTTTCAGATTAACCTTCGTCCCGAAGTGATAAAAGATGAAATTGATGTTATGCTGGCTAGACTAAGTGAGTTCCTGGAGAACCTGCGAAATACTCTTGTAATTTCTAAAGAGTTCTCTGAGACTAATACCAAGAATAGTCAAGAGTTAAAGTCATCTGTACAACAGCTTAATAAGATATATAGACAGACTGTAAAGGTGTATGAGGAGTTAGAAAAGCTTTCGCTGGAGACAGTGAAGGAAGCCGAAGAAAACAAAGAGATATCTACCTCTATTAAGGAAGTATTGATGAAGGTTTCAGACCTTACAGAAGAACTACTCAATCAGACTTCCAGTTTTAAACAGCTACTACTTCAGAGTTCGGAGAGACAGTCGGAGTTGAGAGAGATAAGTAGTGAAATTACTGAGAAGGTAAAAGAAATATTTAAAATAGTTGATA
>JALWGN010000121.1 GCA_027013575.1 Desulfurobacteriaceae bacterium | reverse complement strand
ACCTGCAAACTGAGGGAAAAACCTTACAGCAACTGCTGCAAAGAGAATCACTCCAAAGTAGGCTCTGAAAAAACCACAGGAGTTACAGCTGAGCATAACTCTCCCTATCGTCTATAATTCAACTGCTACAAAATTATGCCGGGAGAGAGAAATGGCGACCTACCTTGTAAAAGTGTTTATTTCTTACAGGAAAGGGGTTTTAGACCCACAGGGAGTAGCCGTTGAGAAGGCAGCACACCAGCTGGGATTCACAAAGGTAAGGAACGTAAGGGTAGGAAAGTACGTAACAATGGAAATTGAAGCAGACAGCCCGGAAGAGGTAAAGAGAGAGATTGAGGAGATGGCAAAGAAGTTCCTGGTCAACCCGGTAATTGAGGAGTATACCTACGAGATAGAAGAGGTTAAGAGATGAAGTTCGGAATACCTGTATATCCGGGAAGTAACTGCGATAGGGACGTTGGCTGGGTGGTTGAGAAGGTTCTCGGCCACGAGGCAGTTTACCTGTGGCACGGAGAGAGAGACCTGAAAGGGGTTGACTGCGTTATCGTTCCCGGTGGTTTCTCGTACGGAGACTACCTGAGGCCTGGAGCTATGGCAAAGCTCTCCCCGGTTACAGAGGCCATCTGCGAGTTTGCAGAGAGGGGAGGGCTCGTTATGGGGATCTGTAACGGTTTCCAGATACTCCTTGAAACGGGGCTCCTACCGGGAGCCATGCTCCCAAACAAGACCCTCTCCTTCATCTGTAAGTTCGTCCACCTTAGAATAGAGAACGACCAGACCCCCTTTACCAGCCTCTACAGGAAGGGAGAGGTCGTAAGGATTCCCATAGCCCACGCAGAGGGGAACTACACCTGCCCGCCTGAAACCCTGAAAGAGATAGAGGAGAACGGGCAGGTTGTTTTAAGGTACTCTTCCCCTTCAGGTGAGGTCTCTGAGGAGTTTAACCCAAACGGCTCTCTGAACAACATAGCCGGTATCTGCAACAGGAGAGGAAACGTCTTCGGCCTTATGCCTCACCCTGAAAGGGCATCTGAAGCCATTTTAGGTTCAACAGACGGACTTAAAATGTTTCAGTCAATAGTTGAAGGCGTTGTAAGGGCTTAAAATGGAAGATCTTGTTGTTGTTATTCCGGCAAGGCTCGGGTCAACCCGCCTTCCGGGAAAACCTTTAAGGGAGCTCTCCGGTAAGCCCTTAATTGCCTGGGTGGTAGAGGCCGTAAAGAAGGTCGTTCCAAACGTTGTTGTTGCAACAGACAGCCAGAGAGTAATAGAGGTTGCAGAGGAACTCGGCGCAAGGGGCGTTATGACCCCTTCAAACCTGCCGAGCGGAACAGATAGGGTTTACCACGCAGCCAAAGACCTACCGTTTAAATACGTTGTAAACGTTCAGGGAGACGAGCCTTTCATAGAGAGAGAGCACATCGTTTCCGTTTACGAAGGGTTAAAGAGGGGGTACAGCTTTACAACTGCCGCAACTCCTTTCAGGTCAGAAGAGGAGGTAAAAGACCCCTCTAAGGTAAAAGTTGTTTTAGATAAAAGGGGGAGAGCTCTCTACTTCTCACGGAGCCCCATCCCCTTTGTAAGGGAAGGAAAAGTAAGGCCTGAAACCTACCTGAAACATATCGGTATTTACGGCTTTACAAAAGAGGCTCTTAAAAGGTTTGTAAGCTGGGAAGAGGGCAGACTTGAAAAGCTTGAGAAGCTGGAACAGCTGAGAATTCTGGAGAACGGGGAGGCGATTTTCGTCTCAGTTGTTGAGAAGGACAGCTTTGGAGTTGACACAGAAGAAGACCTTAAGCTGGCCGAGAAAATGGTTAAGGGAGAGGTGTAGATGGCTTCAAAATTGATATTTGTAACAGGTGGCGTTCTCTCTTCAATTGGGAAAGGCATAACTGCATCCTCAATAGGAACGCTCTTAGAGAGCAGAGGACTGAAAGTTACAATCCAGAAGCTTGACCCCTACCTCAACGT
>JALWGN010000120.1 GCA_027013575.1 Desulfurobacteriaceae bacterium | reverse complement strand
CTGTGTGTATGGCGGTGCGTTCCGCCCGATTGGCTGCCGTAAGCAGCTGCTGGGTGTTTGTCCGTTCTACCAGCGGGTTGATAAGCCCGACAGGCAGGTTGACAGGCCTGCGAGTGAACGGACAGGGTGGTAGTCCGGCCCCAACAGGACTTTTGAGAAGGCCTTAACGATTTAGAGGGGGTGGTGTGTTTTCTTTTTGGGGAAGGCTTTTCCTGTATCTGGTTTTAGCTCTTGTTTTTCTTGTGGTTTCTGTGTATGGATTCTGGATTTTCTGGTATCACGAGAAGGGAGCTCCCTGGGTTGATGCTCTGTTGTGGTTTCGTAATTCTAAGCTCAGTTTCTTTCTCCTTTATTCGTTTGCTCTGGGATTTTGGGCTTTTGCTCTTGGAGTTTTTGCTTCTGCGGTTTTCTTCCTGAGAGAAATGGAGGAGCTCTCCCGGTATGAGAATTTGAGGGAGAGGTCTGAGGAGCTTGAGAGGAAGGTTTCTACACTAACTCAGAAGGAGAGGGAGCTCCGGGGGAGGGTGGGAGCTCTCCAGAGGGAAAAGGAGAATTTATCTGCTTCTGTGAGCGATCTGAGAGAAACAGCTAAGGTTTTAAAGAGAGAAGTTCTCAGTCTGAATGAAAAGAGAAAGAGCCTTGATAAACTCATAAGAGAGGCGATGGAGAGAGGATACAAAGAGGGTTATGAGAAGGCTTACGGAAAGGTCATTGAGGAGCTCCGGAGTTTGAGAGCTCAGAAGTCTGTTCTCGTGGACCTGTTCAACAGGGAGAGGGAGCTCCGGGAGTGTTTTAAGAGGGTAACAGGCATGAAGCTCTTGCAGTTTCTAAATGCAGCTAAGAGGAAGGCAAAGGAGAGCTGATAGTGAAGGTTTTTGAAAGGGTTTTAAAGGCCTGTGTCGGGAAGGTGATAAGGGTTAACTACGGGAGATGTTCTGGAAGTAGAGGAGTAAGCAAGTGTCAGGTTGAAGGAGTTCTGTTGGCTTTTGACAATCTATGCATAGTAGTTGGGGTTTATAGCCAGAAGGGGGAGATTATTAAGCTTGTGGTTATTAAGAAAAACGAAGTTGAGAGTATTGAGATTTTAGATCGAAAACTGATTCACGATGTTTACGAAGTTCTTTACGGAGAAAACGGTGGAGCTGGGGATTAAGAGGAATTCCGGGCTTACCTATGCTCTTAAATACGCTGCTAAAGTTCTGAAACAGGGGATAGGGATTTCAAAACACGAAATTTACAAACAGTTGGGAGGTAAGTCGCCTCTCATTCACTCCTACTCAACTTTTAACCGCTACATGGGAATAGCCAAGGAATTTATTAACTGGGCAAAGGAGCAGGGAGTTAACAGGCTTGACAGGGTTCAGTATGAGCACGTTAGAGATTTTCTCCTCTCTAAGTCTGAATACTGTTCAATGAGAACCCTGAAGGTAAACGCTTCTGCTCTCAGGAAGTTTTTTGAGACGGTAGGAAGGGGAGACATTGCCGAGAGGATAGGAGAGGATTACCAGGAGATTTACTCAAAGGGGAGAGTTCCCGGTAGAGCTCTGGCGTTTGCTCATCCTGAGAGGGTTATTTCCCTGCTTAAAGAGGACGTTCACAAGGTTATAGCTGAGCTCCAGCTGTTAACGGGAGCCAGGATAGGAGACGTTAAAAAGATTCAGGTTGTCCCGGAGGAGAAAAAAGTCGTTATCACAAAGAGTAAAGGCGGAAGGACCAGAGAAATTGATTACTCCGATCGTCCCGAAAAGTTTGACAGGATAAAAGAGCTTGTTGGGGAGCTCCGGGAGTATCTCAAAGGTTCATCGTGGAGCTCTATAAGGGAGAGCTACTACAGGGACCTTAGACAGGCAGTTTGCCGTTCAGGGGAGATATATACGGGTTCCCATGCTTTTAGAGTTAACTACGTCAAGGAACGGTTGAGGGAGCTCCGGGAGAGAGGATACTCTGAAAAAGAGGCACTCCAGGTAATTGAATACGAAATCGGCCATTCCCGCATAGAGATGAGCGCCTATTACTCACGGGGATAGTGA
>JALWGN010000119.1 GCA_027013575.1 Desulfurobacteriaceae bacterium | reverse complement strand
CTCTTGTTACGTTGTAAACGCCGTTGAGGTTTGTGTTTATGACTGCGTCCCAGTCTTCGTCTTTCATTCTGAGGAAGAGGGTGTCTCTGGTTATTCCGGCGTTGTTTATGAGGACGTCTATCTTCCCTTCCTTTTCTACTATTTCGCCAACAACTCTCTTTACCTCTTCTCTGTCTGTTACGTCCATCTTAACGCCGTTTACGCCAATCTCCTGTGCAACCGCCTCTGTCTTTTCCCTGTTTGTTCCCGTTATGTAAACTATGGCTCCTGCCTTTTTAAAGCTTTCTGCAATGGCTCTTCCTATTCCCCTGGTTCCTCCAGTTACTAAAACTACTGCACCTTCAAGCTCTTCAAACACGCTACCCCTCCTTGCAGATTTTGTTAATTATCTCATTTTGCAGCGTCTAAACCGAAGCTACCCATCGTTGAGAAGAGGAAAACCAGAACAGAGGCTTTAAAGAACCAGTCGGGGGAGTTTATTACGGAGGGGTAAACTCCCAGTATGAGGAGGGAGAGGGCTGATACTGTAAAGGAGATTGTAGTTATCGTCAGGAGCCTTAAGGGGAGAAATCCTCCTAACTTCTGAAGCTTCCAGTTTCCTATTTTGCCGTACCGTATTACGACGTAGAGGCCTGCAACGGTTAGAAGTAGGAGGAACAGCGCGTGTTTCATTGACATTTTTTGAGAGAGCTCCCATACGTCTTCACTTGCCGCAAAAGGGAACGCAAGGAGAACTGCTCCTGCTGCCTCCTGAACGATGTCGGCAAGTTTAAGGTCTGCCTCTTCGGTTGAGAGTTTCCTGTTTATGGCGTCTATCTGCTCCTCTATCTGGTGGAGCTCCCGCTCTAACCTCTCTATCTCCTCTTTTTTCAAACCGCCTCCTGTGGTAAAATATAGTTTTATGAAGAGGTTAATAATTTCGTTTCTCTCCCTCCTTTCGGCAACGCCGCTTTTTGCCTCTGAGTGCCCCTCTCCTGCCGAGGTTCAGCCTATCCTTAACAGGGTTTTAAAGTTTCCTGTAGTTGTTAGGTCTGTCTCTTACCTTAAACCTTTTAACGCGTGTGAGGTTAAAACGGCATCGGGCGATACCTACTTCCTCTCTAAAGACGGCCGTTTCCTTATTGAGGGCGTTCTCGTTGAGGTTCCTCCTCTGAGAATCTCTAAAGAGGAGTTTGAGTTCTTTAAAGAGAAGGCTCTCTTCTCTGAAGGGAGCGGGAGGGAGCTCCTCGTCTTTACGAACCCGATGTGCGAGGCCTGCAGGGAGAACAGGGAGCTCCTTCAGAAACTGAAAAAGAGGTTCAGGCTCTACTTTGTTCCCCTGGGCTTTGAGGGTAAGGAGTTTGAGGCTGCCGTTGCCTCTTACTGCGAGAACACTACAGGTGAGAGGTTCTTCAAACTGAAGCCTCCCTTTAACCTCTGTTCCCTGGGTAAGTTAAAGGTCTGGAGCGTTTCAGATAAGTTTAAGAAGATGGGAATAACCGGAACCCCCGTCTTTATAACGGACGACGGAAAGGTAATCGTTGGAGTTGACGCTCTTAAGAGGTTCCTCTCTCAGAACTGAACGTGAATCCGTTTTACTTTCTGTTTCCTTATAGACTCCGGGATCTCCTCTAAGGCCGGGGAGTTTCTTATCTCTTCTGGGTCTTTTATTCCGTTGAAGTTGATAAGGTAAAAGCTCGGTTTATCACCGTACAGGTTATCTTCGTCAAGGATAAGCCCGCAAACTGCCAGCCTGTTTTCAGATATGGGCTCTTTTATCTCTGGAATAGAGAGGAGTTTTTCTATCTGGTCGTCTATGTTTATCTCCATAAGGGCTGCGTTGAGGACTTTTGGGTTGTCGTAGAGGGAGAGGAGGATTTCTGCGTTCTCTTCGTAGGTCTTTCTGAGAAGCTTAAACTCAACCTCTGCCGACTGGGTGGGAAGTGATATGAGCCTTTCAAGGTCAACGGCGGTGGTTCCTACAACTGCTATCAGCAGCACTTTTAAGTCTCTTACTGCGTGGTAGATAGAGGCAAGGTTCGGGAAGACCTGAGCTGCCGCGTTTGAAATGATGAAACTCTCGGGGAAGAGGGTTGATATCCTCCAGACTACACTGGAGGCGCACACTATACAGCAGTCGTAAGAGCTGCTAGGCTCTCTGGTTCTGCACTCTTTTAAGAGGAGCTTCTCTATAACTTTAACGGGGCTCATTTTACCTCTACTATTTCCACCGTAAGCTTTTGAGTGTCAAGTATAGCAAAGGTGCTCTTTCCGGTAAGGTAGCCGCAGAGCTCCCCGGGGTTAACCACCCGGCACCCGTCAACGATTCTGGTGTCTATCTCGTGGGTGTGGCCGTAGAGGATAAAGTCGTAGTCTCCCGACTTTGCAAGTGAGTCAACAAAGAGGGGTTCGTGCATTACGGCGAACCGCTGGCCGTCTATGAGCTTTACAGCTGGAGGTTTCTCTATCGTTCCTCCTGAAACCTTTAAGAGACCTGCTATTTCTCCGTCGTTGTTCCCAAAAACTCCAAAGAAGTCACACTTTATACGGTTCAGGAGCTCCTTAACGGCAAAGGGAGAGACGAAGTCTCCACAGTGAATGAGGAGCTCCACCCCCTCGCCGTTAACTATCTCTGCCATCTTCCTTATCTTTTCAAGGTTATCGTGTGAGTCTGAAACTACCGCTACTCTCATTTTTTTCTCTCCTCAGGCGGTTTTGAAGAGACGAAGTCGCACTCTGGGTACCTGCTGCAGCCGTAGAACCTCTTTCCCTTCTTGCTTCTCCTCTCTACAACTTCTCCCTCTCCACACTTTGGGCACTTTCCGTAGGTTATTGGAGCTGTGTACTTACACTTGGGGTAGTTTGAACAGGCTATAAACCTGCCGTACCTTCCTGATTTTATAACAAGGTCTCCTCCACACTCCGGGCACTTCTCACCGGTTTTCTGGGGCTCTTCCTTTAAGCTCTCTTTGTACTTACACTCGGGGTAGTTTGAGCAGGCTATAAAGGTTCCGTACCTGCCGTGGACTTTCAGGAGGGGAGCTCCACACTCGGGGCACTCCCTTCCTATCTCTTCTCCTTTAACCCCTTTCAGCTCCTCCTTTGCCTTTTCTAACAGGTCTTTAAACTCCCCAAAGTAGAACTCGGTAAGGAGCTCCTTCCAGTTCTTCACCCCCTCTTCAATCTTGTCAAGCTCTTCCTCTACAGAGGCTGTAAACTTAACGTCAACCACTTTAGGGAAGAGCTTTTTAAGGAGTGAGTTTATAAACTCTCCAAGCTCTGTTGGTTTTAGCTTCTGTTTCTCCTTCTCTACGTAGCCCCTCTGGATAATGTTTGAGATTATCGTTGCGTAGGTTGAAGGTCTTCCCACTCCCTGCTCTTCAAGGGCTTTTACCAGCGTTCCTTCTGTGTAGCGTGGCGGTGGTTCTGTAAAGTGTTGAACTCCCTTTACCTCCTTAAGCTCAACGCCTTCTCCCTCGTTTAAGTCCGGCAGTAGCTTCTCCTCAACCTCTACAGGGTAAACCTTCAGGAACCCTTCCTCTTTAAGCGTTGAACCTGTTGACCTGAAGGTAAGGCCGTTTCCCTCTATGTCAACGGAAACTGTGTTAAAAACGGCATCTTTCATCTGAGAGGCAACGAACCTCCTCCAGATGAGGTCGTAGAGTTTAAACTGTTCAGGCGTAAGGTACTGTTTAACGCTTTCGGGAGTTCTGTAAACAGAGGTTGGCCTTATCGCTTCGTGGGCGTCCTGTGCAGATGAAGGCTTTTTTGTTTCGTAGCTCCTGGCTCTTGCAGGCAGGTAGTCTTTTCCAATTTCCTCCTTTATAAACTTCCTTACCTCTTTTACTGCCTCGTCTGAAACCCTTGTGGAGTCTGTTCTCATATAGGTTATAAGACCTACCCTCTCACTTCCAAGGTCTATACCCTCGTATAGCTGCTGGGCTATCTGCATCGTCAGTTTTGCCGGGAAGCCGAACCGCTTTGAGGCCTCCTGCTGGAGGGTTGAAGTGATGAACGGAGGGAGTGGTTTCCTTCTCCTCTCTTTCCTCTCAACCCTTACAACCTGAAACTGTGCCTTTTTTGCTCTCTCTACCAGCTCGTTTGCCGTCTTCTCGTCTGGAATGTCAAACTTTCCCAGTTTCTTCCCGTCAACAGACCAGAGTTTCCCCGGGAACTCTTTCTCCTCCTTTTTGAAAGTCCCTTCAACAGTCCAGTACTCCTTTGAGACAAACTTCCTTATCTCCTCTTCTCTGTCGCAGATGAGTCTCAGGGCGACAGATTGAACCCTGCCGGCAGAGAGAGCTCTCTTAAACTTCCTTGAAAGGAGAGGTGAGATGGTATATCCAACTATCCTGTCTAAAATTCTCCGGGCGTGCTGGGCGTAAACTTTGTTTTCGTCAATGCTGTCGGGGTTCTTTACCGCTTCCTGAATTGCTTTTTTCGTTATTTCATGAAACCTTACTCTGTAGATCTTGTCTTTCTTTAGCCGTTTCAGTGCGTTGGCTATGTGCCAGCTTATCGCTTCCCCTTCTCTGTCCGGGTCTGTTGCAAGGTAGATCTCGTCGCTCTTTTTTGCTGCTTCTTTTATTTCTTTTAATACTTTATCTTTTCCCTTTATTGTTACAAATTTTGGTTTAAATCCCTTCTCAATATCTACCCCAAACTCCTTTTCAGGAAGGTCAATGACGTGTCCCATGGATGCTTTTACTACAAAATCCTTGCCAAGGTACTTCTGAATCGTTTTTGCCTTTGCAGGTGATTCAACGATAAGTAGCTTCTTCTTGGCCATTTTCACCCCTCAAGTTAGAGTCTTAAGAAATCTAAATGGAGTGGCATTTAAAGTCAAATAGTATAGTTTTAAAGGATGGAGAAAATTTAAAGAAAAATTTCTTAGAGGGAGGTAAGAGATGGAGCTGAACGCAGGTGTAATTATGCCTTACGTGGTTGCGGCCATCAAGGCTGTGGTTATAGCTGTTATCGGCTACGTTGCAGCTCTCATTGGCCGGAAGATCACTGTTAAGATCCTTGAGAGCTTTGAATCCCTTAAGAAGCAGGAGGAGTTCCCGAGGAGTGCGGGAAACCTCGTTTACTACCTCATTCTCCTTATCACGGTTGTAGCTGTTCTTGAAGCACTTGGACTTAAGTACGTAACACAACCTTTCCTTGATCTCCTCAACAAGGTGGCATCTTACATTCCAAACATTGTAGGAGCTGCGGTTATTCTGGTTGTGGGAGTCTTCCTGGCAAAGATCGCGAAGGAGTTTGTAAACTCCCTGATTGAGACTTTCCAGATTGAGGAGCTGGGAAAGAAGTACGGAATTGAGGACTTAGGGGGAGCTCTCGGAAACATCGTTTACATCTTTATCCTCCTCTTCGTTGTGATAGCAGCCCTTAACGCTCTTCAGATTAACGCTATTACAGCTCCTGCCGTTTCTATGCTTACAGCCATTCTGAAGGCTATACCCCGCATAGTTGCTGCTATCATTGTTTTCGGTATTATCTTCTACGTCGGAAAGGTAATTGCAGAGGTTACCGCCAAAGTTGTTGACGAGCTTAACATTGATGAAATAGCCAAGGAGATAGGCATCTCCTCCGATAAGCTCAAGTTCTCAGACCTCGTAAGGTATGCAATTCTTACCTTTGCAGTTCTCCTTGGTCTTTCTCAGGCTTTCCACTACTTAAGGGCTGAGGCTCTCTACCAAATTACCTACGAGTTTACTGTTGTAGCCTTCAAGCTCGTTGTTGCCTCTGTAATTCTGTTCGTTGGCGCTTACCTTGGTAACCTCTTTGAGAAGAAGGTTGAGAACGAAACTCTCGGGGTAGTGATAAAGTTTGCGTTTATCACCGCAGCTGTCTTTATTGCCCTTCCGTACGTCGGCGTTTCACCTCAGATAATTGAGATCGTTGTTCTCTCTGTCTGTTTTGGAGTTGGCCTTGCGTTTGCACTTGCCTTCGGCCTTGGGGGAAGGGAGGTAGCTGCCGAAATCCTTAGGAAGCTCGTTAACTCCGATAAGAAAGGGGAGTAGGGGAGCTCCCCTCTCCCTTCCCTTTTCCTCACCAGTTCCTATTTTTCTCTTCCGTCCAACCTTTCCTTGACAAACTTTTTCCCCTTTGCTTATATTCAGCCTGTCAAACTACATAAGGAGGAGTAGTATGCCCACAATTAACCAGCTGGTTAGGAAGGGGCGCGAGAAAAAGGTAAAGCGCTCAAAGGCTCCAGCTCTTCAAGGCAACCCACAGAAGAGGGGAGTTTGTGTAAGGGTTTTCACAACAACACCTAAGAAGCCTAACTCTGCTCTCCGTAAGGTTGCAAGGGTAAGGCTCTCAAACGGAATTGAGGTAACTGCCTACATTCCCGGTATCGGACACAACCTTCAGGAACACTCAGTTGTCCTTGTAAGGGGTGGAAGGGTTAAAGACCTTCCGGGTGTTCGTTACAAGATTATCAGGGGAGCTCTTGACGCTGCAGGCGTTGAGGGAAGAAGACAGTCCCGTTCCAAGTACGGAACAAAGA
>JALWGN010000118.1 GCA_027013575.1 Desulfurobacteriaceae bacterium | reverse complement strand
ATCGTTCCTAGGTGGGTGGGAGATACGAACTTCCTTCCAGTAACCGCAGGAGTTAAGGTTATTCCTCAGTCCCTTGACGAGACCTACGAAACCCTGAGGCGGTTCTGGGAGTAATGATAGATAGGTTGAAATCTCTATTCTCCAAGGAGAAGAAATTCTCCGTAGAGAGCTACCTTAAAAAGCTCTCCGTCAACAGGCACGATCTGATTAAGGAGATCTCAGACGTTGACGTTGACAGTCCGGTTAACGCTTACCTGACGTTGGCAATCCTTCTGAGGGAGAAGGGGGAGTACTACAAAAGCCTTAAGATACTGGAGAAGCTCAAGAGCGAGAACCTGTCGGAGGACGAGAAGAGGCTAGTTGTTCTCAACCTAGCTCTCGTTTACCGTGCTGCTGGGTTTATAGACCGGGCAGAGGAGGCTCTGAAGGAGGGGATAGAGCTCTACCCCGGGGAAAGCTTCTTCTACTACGAGCTGGCTCAGCTGAAGAAGGCCTCTGGGAAGTTGGAGGAGGCAGTGGAGCTCCTTGAGAAAGCCGTTAAGCTAAAGGACGACTTCAGGGAGGACCTCATCCACACGCAGCTCTACCTTGCGAACAGCTACATTGATGCGGGAAGGACCGACAGGGCCTTCAGGGTCATCAGGAAGCTTGACCTAAGTTTTCCAGTTCCCCTCTACTACTACGTTCTCTCCAAGCTCTTTTACTCGGTGGGAGATAGGGAGAGAGGGTACAGTAGTGTTTTAAAGGGGATAAAACTCTCTCCCCAGAAGGCTACCCCTTTCATAGAGGTGGTAGAACGGTTTGACCAGGTTGACGAGAGTAAGCTCGTCCAGTTAGTTCAGGAGTCAGATCTCTCCCCTCCGGCCGTTGACAGAGCTGTGAAGTTCTGGCTTGATAGGGGAGAGAGGGGGAAGGCTCTTAGACTGCTGGGTGAGTTCTGGGAGAGGGGAAAGTTTGATCCAAACCTGTTTGAGGTTTACATCAGAATACTGTGGGAGAGCGGAAGGAGGAAGAGGGTAGCAGAGGAAGTTATGTTCCTACTTTCAAGATTGAAGGAGAGGAGAAAGCTCTACAAGTGTGAGGCGTGCGGTTTTAGAACGAATACCTTTGACTGGATCTGTCCTAAGTGCCGCAGCTGGGAAACCTTGGAGATAGAGTGTGAGGTTTAGGGAGTTCTTAAAAACAGTTCTCAGGTCGGTTAAGAGGGGTCGTCTCAACAAGTTACTCCGGTTTTCTATGGTTTTTCTCTTTCTCATCTTCTCCTTTAAGGCTTCTGTGAGTATTTTCAACTACTGGTTAAAGAAGAAAGCTGAGTTAACTCTGATCGAGAGGAACTTGGACGTTGGTTTCAACTGGAGAAGTGGGGAGCTTACTGTAAAGGCCGACTACCTCTACCTGGAAAACCCCGACTTCTCGGCTGAGTTCTCAAGGCCAGAGGTGGAGATCTCCCTGTACAGGAGTTTAAGGGAGCTCCGTCCCGTTGTCTCGTACGTTGGCTTTAGTGAGGGAAAGGTTGTTGTAAAGGGAGAGGAGAAGAAAAGCGGTGGTAAGCTGGAAATCCCTCCTGTCCCTGAGGCGGTTAACGTAGGCAGGTTTGTGCTTATTTGGCCTAAAGGGGAGCTCCAGGTTAACAGGTTCGTAGTGGAAGGAGAAAGGTTTTTCTGCGGGGGTGTTCTTGGGAGTTACGGGAACCGTAGGTTTTACGTAGAGCCGTTTGGCGGTTACAGGCAGGATAAGGAGGTTGTTGTACCGCAGATATCTGCGGGTTTTGACGGTGTTAGAGTTCTGGGGAAACTGTCGTTTTCGGGTGTGGATAGGTGGTTGTTTGTTGGTTTTGTTTTTTCTTCTCCTTTTTCTGGTGAAGTTATTGTAAAAAATTATGGTAAATTGAATGTGAGGTGGAGGGGAAAGGCAAAAGAGTTACCTACAGAAGGAGGCGGAGTACTTGAAGTAGGGAAAGGGGAGGTAAGGGTTGAGAGTTTGAAGGGGGAACTGGATGGGGCCACGTTCTCTGTGAGAGGGCTAATATCTGAGAGGCTTGATCTATCTGGAACTGTTGAGGCAGTAAAGTTTATTTACAACAAGACTGTAAAGTTAGAGAGGTTAAAGGGACGTTTAGAGGTTTCAGGTTACCTGAAGTCTCCTGTGGTTACTTTTAGAGGAAGCGCTGAAAGGGTTGAGAGCCCTTTAGTTGACGTCTCTGAAGTTAAGTTTAACGGCGCTTTAGATAAGAGGGGAGGAGAGCTCCGCTTCTCCTCAGAGAGTATCTCGGGTAAACTGGCTCTAGAGTTTAAGGAAAGGGGGCTTTCTGGAAGTCTTAAACTCAAGGATTTCAGCGTTGACCGTTTTAAACCTGTGTTGCGTTTCAGGGAGAGGTACGGAGAGTGGATACCAGGAGTTGTAATCTCAGGTAACGTTAGATTTAAGCTGAAAGAGAGTAAGTTGAGTTACAGCGGTAAGTTCAGTTTGGGGAAGTTTCAGTTTCAAGGGTTTGAGGGAAGGGGCGGTCTGAGCTTTTCAGGAAACAGGAAGAGGTTGGAATTTAAGGGAACCATAGAGGGAGAAGGGGGAAAAGTTACAGGAGGGGGCTCTCTCTACCTAAAGGAGAGAAAGGTGGAGGCCTCTTTAACGGCTCTCTCCATTCCCTTAGAGAAGTTCAGCTTCCTCTCAAAGGTAGGTTTAAGTGGAAGAGTGAACGGGGAGGGGAGAATCTGGGGAAGCCTTGTTAACCCGTCCGGTGAGTTCTCTGTAAGCAGTAGAAATGTTAGTTTCTGCGGCGTTAGCCTGGGGGAGACAGAAGGGGAGATCTACCTGAAGGACTTCTCATTGAGGGCTGAGGCTGTCACTGAGAAGGGGGATCTGGAACAGTTCAGCCTCTCCCTGAGGGGAAGGCTAGAGCTCCTTGCCGAAGGGAAGGTACAGGATGTAACTGGAAAGGAGGTGGAAAGGATCCTGAACCACTTTGGCGTTCGTCTACCTGTAGCGTTAAGGGGAACGGGAAGCGGCTGGTTTAGAGTTGCCTCCTCCAACCTGAAGGAGAGGGGGAACCTACAGCTCTTCGTGAGAGTAGGTGAGTTTTCGGGAGAAGTAAGGAAAGGGGAACTTACTCTTAAAGGCACTGGTTCTGGGAATGTTGAGTACACAAAGGGAAGGTTATCGGTTGACCTTAAGGGTAAGCTGGAAAACCTGGTTTACGGTGATAAGCTTTTCAGTGGAGGGAACTACAGTTTTAACGTAGAGGGGAAGAGGCTAGAGGTTACTGTAAGGGGCATTCACTACAGGGGGTTAAGTGGACTCAAGAACGAAATCTCCGGGAGAGCTCTCCTTGATTTAAAGGACGGAAGTCTGGAAGGGAGAGGGGAGTTTAGAGGAGAGTACAGAAGAGGTAAGGAGTTTGAGGTTACTGGTGGTGTAGGTTTTGTTTTCTCTGGTTTTCTATCTGACTTTACTGTAAAATTTTCTGGTAAATTAAGCTTGAACTCAGCCTATTCAGGAGAGAAGGTAGTAAATGTTGAAGGACAGCTAATTGAACCAGAAAACCTCGGAATGATAAACCTTAAGGGCAACGGCCTTGACCTAAAGCTCATAGCAAACGGAAGGGAGTGGCAGGCCGTTGGCTTTGTGAGAGACGCAGAGCTGAAGTTTCCAAAGGTAAGGGTAAGAATTAACATGGCATTCGTGAACGTAAACCTGAACCGACTCTCCGGGAACGTTGCCGTTCCTACCTTCAGGGTCTATCCGCAGGAGTTCTACCCCCTCTACTCAGTTTCCGGTCTCTACATCAACCTAGAAAAGGGAAAGGTAGAAGTCTCAAATATCTCCCTCTCTTACCTTGACGGCTGGATAAAGATTAAGGATGTTAAGCTCAACAGAGGCGTTAGGGGAGAGTTTGAGGGGGAGCTCGGCCTAAAAGGGCTCATCTACCTAATAAAAGCTCAGAAGTTTGTTCCTTACACTAGGAACAGTATAGCGGTTAAGGGAGGCTTTGATTACGAAGGAGAACTCCACTACAGGGCAGAACTGGACGGAAGCGGCGCTGAGTTTAAGGCCAGATACCTCCTGGACAGAGCGGTTGTAAACAGCCTAAGAGCTGTTGTGGAGGATGGTACGCTTCTTACCGTTAAGGGAGAGCTCTCAACAGGGGGAGGAAACGTACTCCTCTCTGGAAACCAGGAGAAGCTCTCACTAACGGCATCCCTCGTACCGGTTGGTGAGGTTGGAAGGTGGAAAGGACTCATCTCCGGGAAGGTCAACTACAGTGAAGACAGGCTGGTTGGAACGCTGACGGTTTCCAAGGCAAAGGTCTTTTTAAGTGAGGAGAGAAAAGGGGGAAGAGGAGAGGAGGGCAGCGTTAAGGTTCCGGTGAAGGTGGCTGTAAACGTTCTCTTTGATCAACCGCTCAAAATCAAGGGAGAGCTGTTTTCACTAACTCTCGTTCCCAAACTCTGGATAAGAACGGTTCAGGGAAAACTGGTCATAGGAGCAACGTTTTACGTTACAGACGGAAAGATCAACTACATGGGAAAAGTGTTTAAGATCATCTACGGAAGTGGAACTATTGAAGACCTTGAGAGGCAGAGAGGTAGGGTAAGCATCCTTGCCAGTGCCTACGTATCGGGGTACTACATCTACATGAAGATAGAGGGGGAGCTCAACAACTTAACGATATACCTCTCCTCTGACCCGCCACTTACAAGGGAGCAGATACTGAACCTGATAATGACGGGGGCATCCCCAGAGGAGATTGAGGCAAGCTCGGAGCTCTTCCCGGCCGTTCAGGTTGCTTACTACGCAACGGCCTCACTGTTTAAACCCTTTGAAGCGAAGTTCAAGAAGACCTTAAAGCTTGAGAGTTTCTCTATTGAACCGTACATAACCAAGTACGGAGAGACAGTAGCGAAGCTCACTGTGGCAAAGAGGCTGGCAAAGAGAATAAGGCTGGTTGGCTACGGGACTACGGGACAGAACCCTGAGTACGGTGGAAGTATCCAGATTTTCCTGAACAAAAACTACTACCTTGAGCTGAGATACAATAGCTACTACGGCCCTGAAGCAGGTATAGGCCTTGAGGTAAACAGGAAGTGAAGCTGGAGAGGAAAAAAGCTGAAGCTCTGGTTAAGAAACTTAAAGAGAGGGGAGCAGAGGAGGAGAAACCTCCCCGCTATGCGGCCTACAGGCTAAGACTGGGTGGCGGTGAACTGACAATCTACGAGTCCGGGAGCATCGTTTACTCGGGGAAGGGGAGGGAAAAGCTAAAGAAAGAGGTAGTTGAAGAGCTCCTCAAACTTGAGGGAAACCTGCCCAGGGTAGGGTGTGACGAGGCGGGAAAGGGGGAGTTCTTTGGTCCCCTGGTTGTGGCCTGCGTTTGTGCAGACAGGAACTGCCTGAGGGAGCTCCTCCTGATGGAGGTAAAGGACTCAAAGAAGCTTTCCCCCGAAAAGCTAGTAGAAATTGCTGAGAAGATAAAGAAGAGGTGCAGGGGAACTGTTCGGGTAGTCAAGCCAGAGAGGTACAACAGGGAGTATGAGAAGTTCAAAAACGTTAACCGTTACCTGGAACACCTATACGTGGAACTCCTTGAGAAACTGCTGGAGAGGTGTCCGGCAGAAGAGATCGTAGTTGACAAGTTCAGCTCCAGGCTGGAGGAGATTTTAAGTAAGCGGTTTAAAGGGGTAAAAGTTACCGTAAGGGAGAAGGGGGAGTCTGACCCTGTAGTTGCTGCAGCTTCAATAGTCGCAAAGGCTGAAAGGTTAAAGGCTCTCAAGGAACTCTCCGAGGAGTTGGGGTTTGAAGTGAAGGAGGGAAACGTAGGGAACAGGGAGCTCCTTGAAAGGATTCCAAAGGAGAAACTCCCCAGGTTTGTAAAACTCCACTTTAACGTCGGAGAGAGGTCATGAAGAGGTTTAAAACTTTCCTGATAGTCGTTTCAGTCCTTGTAGTTTCGGCGTTTATTAGCTGGGGCATCTCCTCCATTCTCAAAAGGCCCGTAGATGGAATAGAGATAGGAAGGGGCAAAGTAGCGGTCATAAAGGTTACCGGAGTAATAAGGGAGGCAGACGACTACCTGGAGCTCCTAGATAGGGCCGAAAAGGAAAAGAGCGTAAAGGCCGTAATCCTGAGGGTAAACTCCCCTGGAGGAGTTGTTGGAGCGTGCCAGGAGATCCACGACAAGGTTGTTAAACTGTCAGAGGAGAAGCCGGTAGTTGTCTCAATGGAGTCTGTTGCGGCGTCTGGAGGACTCTACATCTCGGTAGGCGCAACAAAGATAGTCGCAAACCCGGGAACGATTACCGGAAGTATAGGAGTAATCCTCCAGACCTACAACGTAAGTAAGCTGATAAAGAAGCTGGGAGTAGAGGTTATTACTGTTAAGAGCGGTCCCTACAAAGACCTCCTTAACCCCTTCAAAAAGCCTGACCCGAAACAGATAGCCGTGGTTCAGAAACTTATAGACGACTCCTACATGCAGTTTGTAAGGGCAGTTGCAGAAGGGAGAAAACTCCCGGTTGAGAAGGTAAAGAAGTTTGCAGACGGAAGGATCTTTACGGGAGAGGAGGCAAAGAG
>JALWGN010000117.1 GCA_027013575.1 Desulfurobacteriaceae bacterium | reverse complement strand
TTCTTCGGAAAGGTTACAGTTAAAACCGTCCACGAAACACTCCTGCTGAAAGACTACGAGATAGTCTCAAACCACTACCTCTTCGGCAAAAGAGTAAACAGCCGGGAAGAGGCCGAAACAGCCTTCAGACGTTTCCTGAAAGAGAGTAGAGAGGTGGTTGAGATACCGCCAGACCACTACCTCTCCTCCGTCGGCCTCCTTCTCGTTTCAGAAAACCCGATAGAGGTCTCCAGCCTCTTTGAAAGAAGGTTCATCTGGTTCGGAATAAAGGGAAAAGTTCTAACTTTCGGTATAAACCTATCAGCTGAAGGAATCTCATACCCGGAAAAGCTGGAGAGGGAGAGCCCGGAACTCGTCAGGTTCCTTAACTCTCTCCTTAAAGCCTCCATAGTATAAAGTCTTTAAACCTCTCCCTGTTGTAAATTCCTTTAACGTCAAGGAGTATCGGTTTCGTCCTGCAGAGTGAAGCGAAGTAATCGGGTGTAAGTTCTCTGAATTGGTCGTGTTTAACGGCAACGATTACTGCGTCGTAGGGAGCTCCCTCCTCAGGCCTCTCCAGGAGCTCTATCCCGTACTCCCTCTTAACCTCTTCCCTGTCTGCGACGGGGTCGTAAACTGATGGCTTAACGCCAAAAGAGAGGAGCTCCTCGTAGATATCTATAACCCGGGAGTTGCGAACGTCCGGAACGTTCTCCTTAAAGGTTATCCCCATTATGAGAACCTTTGCTCCGAGTATCTGCTTACCCTCTTTAATCATCAGCTTAACGGCGCTCTCTGCAACGAACTTCCCCATTGAGTCGTTTATCCTGCGGCCGGCTAGAATAACCTCAGGGTGGTAGCCAACCTCCTGAGCCTTAAAGGTCAGGTAGTAAGGGTCAACTCCTATACAGTGGCCGCCAACAAGCCCCGGCTCAAACTTCAAGAAGTTCCACTTGGTTCCCGCCGCCTCAAGAACGTCCCTGGTGTCTATTCCCATCCTGTGGAATATGAGGGCTAACTCGTTCATAAGGGCGATGTTTAAGTCCCTCTGTGTGTTCTCAATAACCTTTGCAGCCTCAGCCGTTTTTATGTTTGGGGCAACGTGAATTCCTGCGGTTATCACAGAGCCGTAAACGTTTTTAAGGAGCTCCGCCACCTCAGGAGTATCACCGGAGACCACCTTAACGATTTTGTCTATTGTGTGTTTCTTATCCCCGGGATTAACCCTCTCCGGGGAGTAACCAACGTGAAAGTCCTCCTTCCACTTAAGGCCGCTTTCAGCCTCTAAGATGGGAACGCACACCTCCTCTGTAACTCCGGGGTAAACGGTGGACTCGTAAACAACAACACTCCCTTCAGAGAGGTTTCTCCCAACCGTTCTCGTTGCCGCCTTTAGCGGTCTTAAGTCTGGAATTTTGTGTCTGTCTATGGGAGTTGGAACCGTAACGATTATGAGACGGCACCTGCGGAGCTCCCTCTCGTCGGTCGTAAAACGGGCAGTTGTTTTAAGGAGCTCCTCCCTCTCAACCTCCCCCGTCCTGTCAAAACCCTCTTTAAGCTCCTCTATCCTCTTTTCGCTTATGTCAAAACCCACAACAGAGAACTTCTTAGCGAGTAAAACCGCTAAAGGAAGTCCTACGTATCCAAGACCTACAACTCCAATTCTCTCTCTTCCCGAAACAAAGTCTTCAAAAGAAGGAACTTCAGCCATTTAGAATCTCCCCGTAGAGTTTTAGAGTCTCCTCAGCTACCCGTTTTATATCAAACTTCCTGGCCGTTTTCCCGGCTTCCCTCTTTAATCTCTCGTTCCCGAGGTTATCAACGGCAAGCACCATTCCCTCTACAAGGGACTCAACGCTTCCCGGAGTAACGGCTATTCCGTTTTCCATATGCTTCAGATAACTTCTAATTCCCCCAACGTAAGAGGCAACAACGACCTTCTCCATGGCCATCGCCTGAAGCAGAGAACCGGCTATCCCCTCATTCAGTGAAGGGAAAACAAAAACGTCTGTAGCCTTTAAGATCTGGGGAACGTCCCTCCTAAACCCTAAGGGTATTATCTTTCCCTCAAGTCCCAGCTCTCTTACCTTCAACCTTAAAGCTTCTGAATCTGTATCCCTGCCAACGAGGAGAAGGTAGGCGTTTTCCAATCCCGTAACGGAGAGAAACTCTTTAAAGGCAGGAAGCAGTATGTGGTGGCCTTTAACCTCCGAAAAGTTGCCGACGTTCGTAAAGAGAAGAACCTCTCCGTCAAGTCCCAACTCCTCACGGAGGGAGCTCTCCACTGCAGGGGAAAACCTGTCAAGCTCCACGCCGGAGGGGATGTAACGAACCTTTTTCCCTATGAACGGGACGGAGCGGAGCTCCTCATAAATCCCCGGCGAAACGGCAACGATTCTGTCTGTAAAGAGGTTATACTTCGTAAGAAGGGAAACCTTTGAGATAGGATAAGGCACCCTCCTAGTATAGACAAGTGCAGGCCTTTTAGAGGCAAAGAACAGCGCAGACCAGACGAACCAGTGAGCTTTTGAGATGTGGGTATTTACAACGTCGTACTCAGAGAGGATTTTCCCGAGTTCTTTAGCCTCCGACAGGCTGAACTTCCTGGTATTTGGAAAGTAACGCACACCTATTCCAAGCTCTTTCGCCCGCCTTTCAAGCTCTGTTCCCGTGAAACAGAGAATATCCGTCTTAACACCGAATCTGTTCATATATTTCGCAAGTAGGAGGCACTGTTCAGTTCCTCCGCTCCAGCCTCTTGCCGTTGTTGCCTGAAGAACTTTCATGCTCATTCCTATAGAGACAGAATTTCCTATACCTTAACAAAGCATTCCCTTTCTGGCAGCGATGGATAATATAGTCTGCCTTATCTGGATCAAAAACCAAACTGTCATAATAGAACTTAACAGAGTACCTTGTCCTCTTATCAAAAGAATCAGAAAGGGAAACCTTCTTAAAGGAAGAGAGGCTTATTTCAACCAAAGGTTTCAGATCTTTTAACCCATCTTTGTGAAAATGAACAGGGAGAAATAGAGCTGCTCCTCCAAAAAGAAGAGTTGCTCCCTTCAGAAAACTTGCTACTCTGACGTTCCAGTGTGAATCCTTCAAGCCTAAAGCTATTAAGATAGATATAAAAGGAACACAGTAGTAAAAATACCTCAAAGATTTAATTGATACTAAGTGAAGCGGCAAGAAAAAGAGAAAGAAGAGAAGTGTACTAAAAACAACCAATTCGTTCTTAAAATACTGCCAAACGTAATGTCTCCTAAAGATCAGTACTGAGATAAGTACAAGGTTCCAGGGAAACAGATACTTAACGAAAACCCACTCATAGTAGTAGAAAGGACGAGGACGACCCTCAGAAAGCTGCCCGGAAATTCTCTGGAGTATCTGCTCTTCAAAGAAAACCCGCAAAAATGACGGTTGCACCTTAATAACATAGGCCAAGTAAATGGAAAAAATCAGAAAACCCAAAAGTAAGGATAAGCCAACGTAGTATAGAAGCCTGTACCTCCTCTTTATCAGGTGAACTAGTGAAACGGATATAACCCCCGGTAACACAAAAGGTCCTTTTACCAGAAATCCAAAACCCAAAATTAGCCCATAAAAAAAAGAGTTCAAAAAATTTGGTCTTAAAAGAGTAAAGGCCAGCAGATTAATTAATAGAATCAAACTTTCCTGTCTAACATCTGTTGAAAAACGCAGGATTAAAAAGTTTACAACAAAGCTACCTACAGCTATAAATGCTGCCATATTATCTTTTGTAACTCTTTTTACTATATAAAACAGAATCAATGAGTCTAACACTGCAAATAAAGATACAGGAAAGCGCGCAGCAAAAGTGGTAAATCCAAATAAATTAAAGGAAAAAGCTAAAATCCAGAAGAAACCTGGAGGTTTATTGAGGTAGTAACCATCAGGAAGATGAGGAATTAACCAGTTACCGTTAAGTAACATATCCTTAGCAATACAGGCATACATTCCTGCATCACCGGTTAAACTACCCTCATAGAGTCTAGAAAAGAGAAAGACAAAAGGCAGTATAATTAACCATACGTTAACCTTTGGCATTCTAGTTCTCCAGAACGAGGAGATTTATTTTGAAAGTAATTTTAATACAGCTAAGACAGCTTGGAGATGTTCTCCTTACATCCCCTCTTGCAAAGGCCATTAAGGAAAACCTAAAAGAGTGCGAGGTTCACTTCCTGACTTCGCAAATTGGAGCTGAAATCCTGAAGGGGAATCCCTACATAGATAGAATCGTTCAGCTGAAGGAGGGAGTTAAGGAAGAGGTAAAAACTCTCCTTCAGATAAGGAGAGAGAATTACGATGCAGTAATTGACGTTCAGAGGACGGGAAGGTCTCAGAGGTTGACGTTTCTTTCGGGAGCTCCCCTCAAAGTAGGTTTCAAAAAAGGCAGAAACTACTTCTACAGCAGGCTGGTTGAGTGGGAAAACAGAGGTTATACGACGTGGGAAAGGTTAAAACTGCTGGAACCTCTCGGTTTAAAGATAGAGAACTACCAGAGATACCTTCCTGAGTTTTTCAACTACAGAGAAGTCAAAGAACTGAGCCTCCCAGAGAGGTACTTTGTTGTTGTTCCAACAGCAAGGAAAAAGGAAAAGATGTGGCCAGCCGAGAAGTTTGCCAGGTTGATAACTGAAATTTATAGGAGTTTAAAAGTTCCAGCTGTACTCCTCTACGGCCCAGGAGAAGTAGAAACCGTTCGAAAAGTTACAGAGGAGACAGAAGCTAAAGTCATCTACCCACAGAAACCGCTACCGATAGGGGAGTCTGCCACCGTTATAAAGAACGGTCTCTTTTTTGTAGGACTTAACTCCTTTGCCTCCCACCTTTCTGTTGCTTCAGGAACGAAAACAGTTGTAATTGACAAAAGACACTCGGGATGGTTCCCCCCAGTTGAAACAGTTAGAGAAATTCACGGCAACGGAGAATTTCCAGAAGTTGAAGAGGTCTTAAAAGCAGCTCTAAGTTTCGCCCAGTGAGAACTGAAGGTCAACGAGCCTCCTGTAGTCTGGAAGTTTCTCGTAGAGCTCCCTGTGGCTTCCCCTTCCAACGAGCCTTCCACCCCTCATAAAGAGGATCTCGTCGCTGTTTAGAACGGTTGAAAGCCTGTGGGCAACGGTTATCTGTATTCTGTCTCTGAACCTCTCGTCTATCGCCTGCTGAATAGCCTTCTCCGTTTCCGAGTCAAGGGCACTTGTCGCCTCGTCAAGGATTAGAACGTCCGGGTTTTTCAGAATAGCTCTTGCAATGGCTATCCTCTGCCTCTGGCCGCCAGAAAGCTGAACGCCTCCTTCTCCTATCACCGTATCGTAACCTTCTGGAAGAGAGACTATAAAGTCGTGGATACAGGCAGCCTTCGCTGCATCAACTATCTCCTCCATCGTGGCGTCGGGTTTACCTATGGCAATGTTCTCCCTTATTGTTCCCCTGAAGAGAATAATCTCCTGAGAGACAAAGCCTATCTTTAGCCGATATGGAACGAGTTTCAGCTTCTTGTAATCAATCTCGTTAACAAAAACCGTCCCCTCCGTTGGGTCGTAGAACCTGGGAATCAGGTTAACAAAGGTTGTTTTGCCACTCCCCGACTTACCCACCACTGCGTACTTCCTGCCCCTGAGGAACTTACAGTTTATAGAGTCAAGAACTTTCCTGTCTGACCCCGGGTAGGAGAAAGAGACGTTTAAAAACTCTATCTCCTCTATGGGTTCCCTTATCTCAAGGGAGCCGTCTTTAACGGCGTACTCGTCGGGGAGGTCAAGTACCTTCCTGATCCTCTCTGCAACGGCAACCGACTGCTGTATCCTGTTGTAGTTCTGCCCCAGCTTCCTTATAGGCTCGTATGCCATTATCAGTGCAATAATGAAGGAGAAGAAAGCTCCGGGTGTTGTCTCGCCGTTTAAAACCCTCTGGCCTCCGTAAAAGATGAGAAAACCAACGAGGAGAGCTCCCGTAAGCTCAACAACAGGCGGGTAGATACCCTCTACCAGCTTAATCTTCATGAACTCCCTAAGATAGCGCATGTTATCCCTTGAGAAGATCTCAGAGAAACGCCCCTCAAGCCCAAAGAGCTTAATCTCCCTGATGTTCTTCACGGCGTCAAAGAGGTGGCCGGTTATTACGGCGAGTCTATCCTGCATTCTGTCTGTGTAACGCTTAATCCTCTTTCCTACTCTGGAGATGATGTAGCCAACCAGCGGAAGACCCAAAAAACCTATAACTGCCAGCTTAAAGTCCTGGTAGAAAACAACACCTATAAGACCTGCAGCAGTTAAGAGGTTCCTTATAAACGTCGCAACCTGACGGCTCGTAAAGTCCTGAAGTAGAGAGGTATCGTTGATAACCCTTGAGACAAAAGTTCCCGGAGGCTCCTTGAGAAAGCTCTCAAGTGGAAGGGAGATTATCTTGGTGTAGAGTTCCTCCCT
The DNA here is from genome assembly GCA_027013575.1 of Desulfurobacteriaceae bacterium. GTDB lineage: Bacteria > Aquificota > Aquificia > Desulfurobacteriales > Desulfurobacteriaceae > Balnearium. The sequence continues at coordinate 14,717 of JALWGN010000117.1, read as the reverse complement.
CAAAGAGGCTATAACCCTCTGCCCTATGTAGGCCATTGAGTAGTAGTTAATAAAGAAGACAATCCCTTTGAAAAGAACGAGAAGGACCAGAATAACAGGAACAAGCTTAACCATGTGGGCGTTCTTCTCTACAAAAACGGAGTTGACAACAACCTTTACGAAGTAGGCAAGGTAAGAAGTAACGGCAGCGTTAAGAATAAGAGTTAAAACAGCAATCAGAACTAAAAGTTTCAGCTGCTTTAAATACCTGAACAGCCAGAACGGGAAATCCTTCACAGCCTCTCCTAAAGGGAGTAGAGAAGTGTTCTCGTTTTAAACCAGAACATACCCTTTTTCTCACTAACTGCAAGTCTCTTTATACGGCAAAAGTCTCCCCTGTTCCATCCCCTCTCTGTCGTAAAGCAGAACTTGTAACCGACCCGCCTAGCTATACCGATGAGCTCTTCATCGTAGATACCCCAGGGCCAGGCTATAGCGTTAACCTCCTTTCCAAGCTTCTCCTCCAAAGTGGACTTTGACAGGAAGAGTTCCCTCTCAGCCTCCCCCTTATCTGCAACCAGAATACTTGTCAGTTCCGTTCCCGGCTGAACACTTCCCCTAACCTCCTCCGGTAGAGAGAAGATCCTCCAGTCGTTTGGAGGGGAGTAGGGCTTCCCACTGCCCAAAGCCGCTCTGTGGGTAAGAGCGTGAGACTGAACCGAAACGAGCCCCTCAGAAGAGATTAAACGGAGCTCCCCCCAGGAGAGGAAAGCGGAGTTATCCCCGTTTAGAAAGGACCTCTTAAACGCCTCAGAAGTTGAAACGTCTGAGTAAAAAGAACTACTCCTCACCTCACTGCTGTTAAGTACCCTCTCAGGGGAGACGAAAAGGAGAGCTGGAATGGAGAACTCCTTCAGAACAGGGTAAGCGTAAGCGAAAAAGTCGTAAAATCCGTCATCAAACGTTACCAAAATTGAGTTTTTCAAGTTTCTAAAATCTCCAATGGTAAATTTCCTGAATCTTCTTGAAAGAAAAGCCATCTGTTCCCTGAAAACTTCAGGAGAAACACCGTACTTTGGGTGGACTCTATGGTAAAGAAGAACCAACCCTCCCATTAAGAAACCTCTAATACGTCGTCCAGAACTCGTTTAATAACGTTACTCCAGCGAAAACTCTCAGCCTTCCTTCTCATAGCCTCTGTTTTCCTGTTCGTCTCATCAACTCTTTTAACAGTAGATCTCAATACGCTGACAAACTCTTCAGTACTACCCGGTGAAAAATAGCCAAATAGGTCTCCAGCAACAACTCTTACAGCCTCAATACCTGACGAGATAACTGGTTTCCCAAGTGCCATATACTCGTAAACCTTAAGAGGAATAGTCCTCTGCTCCTGTGTAAAGGGAGCAACCATAATATCAACGCCAGAGAGAACTCTCGGGATCTCCCTTTGAGGAACAAAACCGGTAAACCTCACCCTAACTGAAACTCCCTCTCTCTCTGCAATTATCCTGACCTCAGAAACTTGCCTCTCGTTTCCACCAACAACCAAAAGGTCAAACTCAGGAAGTCTCTTTAGAGCACTGACGAGAAAGGCCAGACCCTTTTCAGGAAGCAGACTTCCCAGGTATCCTAAAAGATAGCGTTCCTTCTCTCTCAGCCTTTTAACCGGCTGAAACAGGAAGTCTCCAAGGGGGTAGTGGTAGTTCCAGAGCTTCACGTGAGGAAGTTCTTTAGAGAGCTCCCTGTAAACCTCTGGGCAGACAACGTAGTTAAGGTCTGAAGAAGCAGCAGCCTCAGTAAACGGTTTTGTCTGGTGGTTCTCAAAAACGATCCTCACGTTTGCCACTCTCTTAAGCCACCTAAGCTGAAGAACGTGTGAAGCCTTTGACAGGAAAATAACGTTCAGGGAGTTCCTGTTTTTTAGAACATCTCTCACAAGCCGTGAAAAGTTTATAGCCGTTGAAATGCCCTTGTGTTTTACTGTTGTAAAAACTCTTAGGTTCTCAGAAAACTTTACGCCTAAAAACTCCTCAAGCTGTTCTACACCCCTTTCCGGTTCCAGACTCCTCAGGTAGATAAAGGACTCCACCCCAAAGCGGGCAAAGTAATTGGAGAAAAGGATCTGACTAACAGAGTGAGCGCTTTTATCAAAGGCAGCTATAGGCCCGAGCCTATAAACCTTGATTCGGCCCAGATCCAAAATAAATTCCTCCCTTATGAAGAGAGTAGCCCTATTCTACAAAAGTTTTAGCCTATCCGGAGGACAGGAGCGTTTCGTTTATAACTTTGCCCACTACCTTGCAGAAAAGGGCTGGAGAGTAAAGGTTATTACCTCAAAGGTAAAGGAAAAAGCCAGAAACAGGAACATTGAAATAACAGAAGTTACCGTACCAAACTTAGGAAGAGGGTTCAGGAACCTGTTCTTTGCCCTCCGATGCGAAAAGATCGGGAAGGAGCTCAAGAAAGAGGGTTATAGGCTCTTTGGTTTTGGAAAAACCTTTTACCAGGATATCTACAGGTCAGGAGGAGGAGTTCATAAGTTTTACGTTAAAAGAGCACAGCTTAAGTTTGAAGACAGGATAAGGAGGAAGAGCTACCTGTTCAGGAAAAAGCTCTCTCCATCCTATCACCTAACCAACCTCATTGAGAAACTTACCTTTGAAAGTAAAGACCTTAAACTGATAGTAGCTCCTACAGAGTTTGTGAAAAATCAGATTGAGGAGAACTTCAAAGTAAAAGCTGAGATCAGAATAATCAGAAACGGAGTTGACCTCAAAAGGTTCAACCTAGAAAAGAGGCTAGAGAAGAGAGATTCTTTCAGGGAAGAGCTTGGTTTAACAGGCAAGGATTTTGTTATCGGTTACGTCTCTTCCAACTTTAAACTCAAAGGATTTCAGTACCTCATTAAAGCTCTGGCTTCACTGAAGAGAGAGGGTGTAGATTTCAAGTTTATTGCAGCTGGAGAAAGCTATAAAGCTTGGAGAAAATTGATAGAGAAGTTAAACCTTAAGGAGGAGACTATCCTCCTGGGAAGAGTCAGAGAGGTTGAAAGAGTTTACTTTTCAAGTGATCTATTTGTGTATCCAACCCTCTTTGACGCTTCGGCAAACGTGATTTTAGAAGCCATGGCTTCAGGCCTTCCAGTAGTTGCAAGTAGATTTTCAGGAACTGGGGAGCTCCTCCCCAGCTGTTCTATAATAGAGCGGCCAGAAGACCCACTGGAGATCTCCAGGCGCATCAGACAGGCTATAGAAAGAGGCAGAGAAGAGCTCCAGCTGGAAGGTTTTAGAAATTACACTACGGCTAGTTCTTTCCCACAGGAGGAGGTTTTTGGGAAGTACGAAGAGCTGGTTGAAGAGATCTCCTGAGTTACTGGTTTACCTTTTCCTCTTCCTGATTCCGCTTACGCACCCGGCCGTAAGAGTGCTGGCAAAACTTATCTTCCTTCTAGCCCTACTACAGCTGCTGAGAAGGTCAGTAAGAGTAACCAAGGAAGACGGAGTGGCTCTTCTGTTTCCAACCTATCAGCTACTCCAGAGCGCCATTAAACAGAAATTACTTCTGTTCCTCAAAGTTCCCCAAGGAATTACACCGGTACTCTCTTACTTCCTCCGGTTTTTAAATTTCTCTACCGAAAGGGCCATTAACTCCCTCCTTTACGGAACAACAGTACTGGCCCTTGCAGTTATACTTCAGAGTCTGCTTGGAGCAGAAGACTACAGGGAGCTCCTTAAACTCTCAAACCTCCACCTAACCGTAGTAAGACCCTGGCACACATTCGTAGGGCACCCTCTAACAGCAGGAGCTCTCACCTCTGTTGCCTTCTTCATCTCGTCTAACCTCTTCCTATCAAGCAGGAAGGTAAAGTACCTGGTAGTAGCCTTTGTAACGCTAATCGCAACAGTCCTGACCTTAGATAGGAGTTACTGGGTAGGTTTAGCCGTAACGTCTCTTATAGCCGGAATTTTCTACATAAGAGTAAAGAAGGTTTCAGCCAAGAGGGTTCTTCTGTTTGGAGCTCCCCTGGCTATCCTCGTAGCAGGAACCCTAACAGTTCCCCAGCTAAAAGAGAGACTGATATCAATAGCAGACGTTAAGCATAACGGAAGCAATAGGTACAGATTGGCAATGTGGAAAGGAGGTATTGAGTTCTTCTCTCAATCCTCACCGGAAGAGAAACTACTTGGAACAACAAGGTTCGATTACAAAAAACTGGTTGGACCATTTGTAGTAAAAGCAGAAAAAGAACAAAAACTTCCTCCTATCGTATTTTCCCACCTCCACAACGACTACATAACTGTACTGGTCTGGTATGGGGTAATCGGTTTGGTTCTGTTCACCTTCTTCTTTGGTTACTTCCTCTACAGAAACTTAAAGCTTTTTAGGTTGACAGGAGATGAGATCTGGCTTGCGTTCTTTTCAGCCTACCTGGTTCTACTGATAGGAGGGCTCTTTGAGTACAATTTTGAGGATGAATCCGTCAAGTACCTGATATACAGTTTACTTGCAGTTAACGTAAAGCTTATTCACGACAGAGAGAATCAATCAAGCTCTTAATACGTCTTGCATTCTCGTACGGGTCTCCCTTTTCAAAAACAGCGCGGACAACGGCAATTCCAGAAGGTTTACAGGAGCAGACCTCCTCTACGTTATCTGCAAATATTCCCCCGATGGCAACTACGGGGAGCTCCGACTCCCTAACAGCCCTGCAGAGGTTCTCAATTCCGGTAACAGGGTCTGGATTCTCTTTCGTAGTGGTGGGAAATACAGGTCCGAAGCCGATGTAGTCGACAAGCTTCTCCCTATTGGCCTCTCTAACCTGGTCTAAGTTGTGAGTAGAGAGTCCCACAATGAACTCCCTACCAACTATCTGACGAATAACGTCAACGGGAAGGTCTTCCTGTCCAACGTGAACGCCGTCTGCCTTAACGGCAAGGGCAAGGTCTAACCGGTCGTTAACTATAAAGGGAACCTGGTGAAGCTTCGTTGCTTCACGGACAAGAAGAGCTTCTTCATACATTTCCCTGGAGGTCTTCTTCTTTGCTCTATACTGAACGACAGTGGCTCCACCTAAAATAGCCCTTTCAACGGCTTCAAAAATATTGAAAATATTCAGGAAGCGTTCATCTGTGATTACGTAGAGGGAGAGATCCAGAGGAGGGGTTTCCATCCTTTCCTCTTTTTCTGGAAGGAGGTTAATGGTAGGGCCGAGGGGTTTCGAACCCCTGACCTCCACCGCGTCAAGGTGGCGCTCTCCCACTGAGCTACGGCCCTACGGAGCAGTCAATAATATAGTCTTACTGCTGTGCTGCGGCAAGCTCTTTCTCAAGCTGAGCAACGGCTCTGGATATCCTTGACTGACGCCTTGCAGCCTCGTTTTTATGGATAGCACCCCTTGCAGCAGCCCTTTCAATCCACTTCATGGCAACTTTAAGCTGCTCTTTTGCAAGCTCTAAATTCTTCTCTTCAACAGCCTTAAGAACCTTCTTAGCTTCAGTCTTCATTCTACGAACGTAGTACCTGTTACGCTCCCTTCTCTTTATGTTCTGACGAAGCCTCTTTTTAGCAGACTTTGTATTCGGCATTCCGCTTCCTCCGCCTTTAGTTAATTTGCGCTGGTGAAGTTTATAGCAATTGAGTTCAGAAGGCAAGAGAGAGAAGCTATAATTAGTGCAGCTCAAGAAGAAAGTGGAGGGATGATGTACGTAGAACCAGGGGAGAAGGCACCGGACTTCTGCCTTCCAGACGAGAATGGCCAGGAAGTCTGCCTTAAGGACTTTAAGGGTAAGTGGGTTGTTCTCTACTTCTACCCTAAAGACAACACTCCCGGATGTACGAGAGAGGCCGAAGAGTTCACAGAGCTCCTTCCCGAGTTTGAAAAGTTAGGAGCAGTTGTCTTAGGAGTGAGCCCCGATTCTGTTGAGAGCCACAAAAAGTTTAAAGAGAAGAAGAACCTTAAGGTGAAACTCCTAAGTGACGAGAATAAAGAGGTTCTTAATGCATACGGCGTATGGCAGAAGAAGAAGATGTACGGAAGGGAGTACTACGGGGTCGTAAGGACGACTTACCTGATTGATCCTGAAGGGAAAGTAGCCCACGTCTGGAAAAGGGTAAGGGTGAAAGGCCACGCCGAGGCCGTTCTAAATAGAATAAAAGAGTTAAGGGAGGAGAAATGAGAAAAGCACTGCTGGCAGTAACAGCTCTACTCATCTCCACTTCAGGCGCTAACGCCCTATCCATCTCTGCAGGAGGTGGAGGCTGGAGAGAAAACCCTGAAGGATGGATTGAGTACACAGAAAACAACGTCTATGGAACAGGTGTTACCTCTAAAACCCACATAGACGTTGACAGCGACCTTAACCTTGAAACAAAAACAAGAGGAGAAGGCTGGTTCAAAATAGAAGGCGTTCCCTTTATACCCGATATCAAGTTTCAGTACACAGCAATGAGGTTTTCAGGAAGCGGTATTGTTAATACGTCTTTCACCTTCGGAAACATTACAGTTCCTTCAAAATCTTACGTTGACTCAAAACTGGAGGCCAACCAGGCTGACATCACGCTAACTTACGGATTCCCATTTATAAAAACCTTAACAGCTGGAAAGTTCAGCGCGAACTGGGGATTAAACCTTAAGGTGATAGACGGCTACGTAAGGGTTAAGTACTACAACCCAGCAACGGGAACCAGAGGTGAAGACAGTAAATCTGCAACAATTCCTGTCCCAATGGCCCACCTTGACTTTGAGTTAAGGCCAATTGACCTTTTAGGGTTTGAAGCTTCCGGGAACTTTATCGGATACGGCGGAAGCAAGTTCTACGAGTACACTGTTGAGGGTAAGGTTTACCCTGTAAAGCACCTGTTTGTAGGTGTCGGTTACAGGTACCAGAGGCTTAAAATTGACGACATTAGCGACGTCTCTTCAGACCTTAAAGTTAAGGGTATGTTTGCAGAGGCAGGATTCAGGTTTTAAGGGAGAGGTATGAACAGGAGAGTAAGAGAGCTTAAAGCCTACCCGATGGACAGGCTGAACAGGGCAAAGGAGGAGCTCCGCCAGAAAGGTATAAAGATCTACGACTTTGGAACCGGTGACCCGAAGGAGCCGACAGACGAGAGGATAAGGAGAGCTCTCATAGAGGCGGTTCCAGAGGTGAGCCAGTACCCTACGGTTAAGGGGAGGCGGGAGCTCCGCCAGGCCATAGCAAGCTGGTTTGAGAAGAGGTTTGGAGTTTCGCTAAACCCGGAAAGGGAAGTGATACCAACCGCCGGCTCAAAGGAGGCCATCTTCCACTTCCCCTTAGTTTTTATTGACACAGACTCTGAGAAGAGAAAAGTTATCTATGGAACCCCGGCCTACCCCGTTTACGAGAGGGGAACGCTCTTTGCCGGGGGAGAGACCTATCCGGTAGAACTCCGGTATGAAGACCGTTTCCTCCTGAGACTGGACAGAATTCCGAAATCGGTTTTAGAGGAGACGGCAATCGTCTGGATAAACTACCCACACAACCCAACGGGGGCTGTTGCCCCCCTTTCATACTTAGAAGAGGTTTACGGAATCTGTAGAGAACACAACATCATTCTCTGCTCAGACGAGTGCTACACGGAAATCTACTTTAGAGAGCCTCCCCACTCTGCGCTGGAAGTGGGAAAAGAGGGAGTTGTTGTGTTCCACTCCCTCTCAAAGAGAAGCGGAATGACGGGATACAGATCTGGTTTCGTTGCCGGAGATGAGAAAATAGTTCAAGAGTACCTGAAGTACCGCTCCTCATTCGGCGTTGCATCTCAGGATTTTGTCCAGAGGGCAGCAGAGGTTGCCTGGAAAGATGAGGAGCACGTTGAGAAGAGGAGGAAGATCTTTAAAGAGAAGGCTGAAATATTTGACAGGTTCTTGCGCGAAATAGGACTTGAGTTCCTGCCGGTTGAGGCAACGTTCTACTTCTGGGTGAAACTCCCTGAAGGGATAAGCGGAGAGGAGTACGCCCTTCACCTCTTAAAGTACGGAATTGTCATCTCTCCCGGTGAGTTCTTCGGCAGAGGCGGAGAGGGTTTCTTCAGGATAGCCCTGGTTCCTACTGCCGACGAGTGTAGAGAAGCTGTTGAGGTCTGGAGAAGAGCACACAGAGAGTTTACGGAGAAAAGGCGTTGAGGATAAGGGAAAACAAAAAAGGGCTTATCGCAGACATAAACCTCTCTCCCATATTAGACCTCTCTCTTATGCTGATAATTTTCCTTGCAGTCACAACGGAGTTCATATCGGGAGGGGAGATAAAGGTTCAGGTTCCAAAGGGGGGAGCTCCCCTAACCCAGACTGAAAAACCCGTGAAAATACTCGTTGACAGGTGGGGAAGGATCTACTACAACGGAAAACTCTACAAAGACCCCTTAGAGCTCGTAAAAGTTCTCCCTAAAAACGGGAAAATCTTCATAAAGGCAGACAGAGATACCCCTTACAAGTTCGTCTTTACCCTTTTAGACACGCTGAGACAGTCAGGAATAAAGAGGGTTTCTCTGGTGGGGCAGAGAGTTGAGTGAGTGCGTCTTCTTTTCAAAGAGCGAGGAAGAGACGAAAGGGTTAGGAGAGTTAATTGCAAAAACGGTTCCCGAGGGAACTCTGATACTCCTGAAAGGGGATTTAGGCTGCGGGAAAACGGCCCTTACAAGAGGTATTGCAAGAGGTTTAGGAATCCCTGAAGATGAGGTCTCCTCTCCCTCTTTTAACATCGTTCACGAGTATGAAAACCTAATCCACATAGACCTCTACAGGCTCAGTTCACTGGAGGAAGCTGAAGACTTTGGCCTCTACGAACTTTTAGAGGATAGCAGGTTAAAGGTTGTAGAGTGGGGGGAGGAGCTCCTCAAAGAGTTCCCAAATGCCGTTCTGATTGAGTGTAGCGAGGAGAACGGCAAAAGGGTTTTTAAAATCAGCGACCCTACAGGTAAAATCTGCCAGAAAATTAACCAGATAGCGGAGGAGTGATGTCAAGAATCGTTGACGTTAGAGCAAGGGAAATTCTTGACTCAAGGGGAAACCCAACGGTTGAAGCGGAAGTAACCCTTGAGAGTGGAGTATCTGCAAGGGCTGCCGTTCCAAGTGGAGCGTCAACAGGAGAGAAGGAGGCTTTGGAGCTCCGGGACAAAGACCCGAAGAGATACATGGGTAAGGGAGTTCTGAAAGCTGTAAAGAACGTAAACGAGGTGATAGCTCCGGCTCTCATAGGGGTTGAGTCAACAGATCAGGTAAACGTTGACAGGCTTATGATAGAGCTTGACGGAACCCCCAACAAGGGCAACCTCGGAGCAAACGCGATTTTAGCCGTCTCCATGGCGGTCTGCAGGGCTTCAGCAGAGGAGCTGGGACTTCCCCTCTTTAGGTACATCGGAGGGACAAACGCGAAGGAGCTCCCCGTTCCCATGATGAACATCCTAAACGGTGGAGTCCACGCAGACAACAACGTTGACCTTCAGGAGTTCATGATAATGCCCGTTGGAGGGGAAACCTACTCAGAAGCCCTGAGAATAGGAGTTGAGGTTTACCACACCCTCAAGAAAGTTCTGAAGAGGATGGGGCACTCAACTAACGTTGGAGACGAGGGAGGATTCGCTCCGAACCTCTCGTCAAACGAAGAGGCGATTCAGGTGATAATGAACGCCATTGAAGAGGCCGGCTACACCCCCGGAGAGGACGTTGTTCTCGCTTTAGACGCCGCATCAAGTGAGTTCTACAAGGGAGACGGTATCTACGAGCTCTCAGGAGAGGGTAAGAGGCTCAACAGAGAGGAGCTTGTTGACTTCTACAGGAAACTGGTTGAGAAGTACCCGATAATCTCAATTGAAGACGGAATGGCTGAAGACGACTACGAGGGGTGGAAGCTCCTTACGGCAGCCCTTGGAGACAGGGTTCAGCTTGTAGGAGACGACGTTTTCTGCACAAACACAGAGCTCCTCAGAATCGGAATCAAGGAGGGCTTTGCAAACTCAATCCTCATAAAGCTCAACCAGATTGGAACGGTTACAGAGACCTTAGACACAATTGAGATGGCAAAGAGGGCAAACTACACAACAGTTATCTCCCACAGGTCTGGAGAGACCGAAGACCCGTTTATAGCAGACCTTGCAGTGGCCGTTAACAGCGGTCAGATTAAGACGGGAGCTCCCGCCAGAAGCGAAAGAAACGCCAAGTACAACCAGCTTTTAAGGATTGAGGAGCTCCTCAACGGCGCAGCAGTCTTCAAGGGAATGGACGTCTTCTACAACTTAGAGTTCTAAACCTGTCAGACCGGGGGCTTTGCCCCCTTCCCCTCCCTTTCCTAAATTTCCCACAAAAATTCTTTCCAGGGAGGTCTGTTTTGGATTTCAGGAGAATCGCAGAGAATATGGAGTTTATAAGGGAAACGTTTGGAGAGGTTGAAATTCAGCCATTTTCCGACGAAAAAATTGCTCAGCTTGCATACAGGTACTACTGGGACTACAACTGCGAGTACGGAGTGATAACGGCCTTTAACGACGAGGCACTCTACCCCATCACCTACAACGAAGTTAAGAGAGTTGCAAGGGAGCTCCCCCACAGGTGGAGTGCAATCTGCGGAGCGATTACAGGAGCCCTTTACATACTTGCAACAACTCTTCCCTTAGAAAGAGCCCACGAAGGTGCAAAACGGCTCATAGAGTTCCACAACAGAGAGAGACTCCCCATTTTCACGGGAAAAATCCCGAACCTTCCAAAGGCGGCGGTGGGATCAATTCTGTGCAGAGACTCAATCGTTAACTGGAGCAGGGCAACCGGAATTCACCCCAGGAGCATGGAGAGGGCTGAAAGGTGCGCCTGCATAACGGCAGACATAGCTAAAAAGTGTGGCGAACTGGTGAGGGAGCTCTCCGAGGAGCTGGTAAGGGACTAAATGAACTTTACGGAGCTCTACTTCGTAATCGTTGCGGCCATAGCCTTCGGCTACGTTCTGGCCGCAGTTCTTGTTGAAACAAAACTCGTAAACTGGTTGGGGCTGAAAACCTTAAAACTCTCACGCTTCGGCCTTCACCCCCTCCTTACAAACGTTCCGGTTATCTACTTGGTTTCACCAAGGGCTGCTCACATAACGGCCTCACAGCTTCTAAAAGAGGGCAAGATTGAACCGTTAGACCTCTACCTTGCAATTCTTGCATCAAACTTTCCCATGAGGCTCATGTTCCTCTACCGCTACTACCTGCCGGTTCTGCTGCCTCTGATAGGGGTAATAGCCGTCTACTACGCACTCCTGAGGCTTGCCTTTGACGCTGTTCTCCTTGCAGTGGTCTCGGTAATTGGAAGGATAAGGTACAGGAAGGTTAAGGTGGAGCTCCCACCTCCTGAAGAGGTTAAACCGGAGTTAAACCTGAAAGTCCTGAAAGAGGGGATTCTAAAGGGAGGGAAGGAGGCCGTCTCCTTTATCCTCAAGTTCACTCCCCTTTTCCTCTTTATCGTTTACCTGATAAAGGCAGGAGCTATGGAGTGGCTGACTGTAAAGCTGAAGCCGCTGTTTGGAAATTTAGGGTTCAACTCCCTTGAGATAACCTACATAACAACGGCAGCCATAAGCCCTCCGGTTGCCTACGGCCTCATAAAGGTAATGGTAAGAGAGGGGATTCCCGTTCCCCACATACTCGGAACGATGGCCGTGGGAAACGCAATGTTCTCACTACTTAGAAGCTGGTGGACTTACCTGCTTCCCTACTACCTGGGGCTCTACCCGCTGAGGATAACGGCAACTCTTTTACTGCTTCAGGCAGGCCTACCCATAATTTACAATTTCACTGTAGGAATAGTTCTGGTAAAGTGGTTCTGAGATGAAAGAGCTGAAGCGGTTAATTGTGGAGCTCCGAAAGTTCTCCCTCACACACCCGAACTGGGCTATAGTCGTTGAGGGAAAGAGGGACAAACAGGTTCTTGAAAAGTTAGGGGTTGAGAACGTAGTAGACTTAAAGGGGAGGAAGTTCCACGACGTTGCAGAGAGTTTGGCAGAAAACTACGAGGGAGTGGTTCTTCTAACCGACTTAGACCCGGAAGGGGAAGCGATATTTCAGAAACTGGGAAGGATTCTGGAAAACTACGGACTAAAAGTTGACGGAAGCTTCAGAGAGATAATGAGAAGTTCAGGAACAAAATTCGTTGAGAAGATAATTGCAGACCTCAGGAGGAGAGATGGAAGCTGAGTTTATGAAAGAGTTTGAGAGAGAGAAGAAGCTGGAAGAGGGAATCTTTGAGGCTTTAAGGCACTTCAATAAACCGCTGAGAGCCAGAGAGATAGCCAAGTACCTGAAGATACCGCCGGAGGAGAGGGGAGCTCTCAGGGAGAAACTGAAAGAACTGGCAAGAAACGGAAAACTGGTTAAGCTCAGGGGAAGCAAGTACGCACTTCCTGAAAAACTCAACCTGGTTATAGGGAAACTCTGCGTTTACAGGGAAGGGTTCGGCTTTGTTGACCCGTTAGAGGGAGGAAAGGGGGTATTCGTCCCCGGCAGAAACATGGCCGGAGCGATGAACGGAGACATCGTTGCCGTTGAGATAGTAAAGGAGGGCAGAGACGGCAGAAGAGAGGGAAAGGTTGTCTCTATAATAGAGAGAGGCGTCAAAAAAGTTGTAGGAAGGGTTGAGAAGAGCAAAAAGTCCTGCTTTGTGGTTCCAGAAGACAAGAGAATACGGTACGACATAATCCTCACCCACGAAGACTGTAAGAAAGTGGAAGACGGAGACTACGTTGTCGTTGAGATAATCTCCTACCCCTCTGAAACGAGAGGACCCGTTGGAAAAGTTGTTGAAAACCTTGGGAAAACAGGACCAAAGCTTGACATAGAGCTGATAATCAGGAAGTACGACCTTCCAACAGAGTTCCCTCCAGAGGTATTAGAGGAAGCAGAGAAGATACCGTCTGAGGTTAGAGAGGAGGAGATAAAGGGCAGGGTTGACCTGAGAGACCAGCTCTGCTTCACAATAGACGGAGAGAACGCAAGGGACTTTGACGACGCAGTGGCGATAGAGGAGCTCCCAAACGGCAACTTCAAGCTCTACGTCCACATTGCAGATGTCTCCCACTACGTAAAGCCCGGAAGCTCCTTAGACAGAGAGGCCTACAAGAGGGGAACGAGCGTCTACTTCCCCGACCGCTGCATCCCGATGCTCCCCGAAAGGCTCTCAAACGGCATCTGCTCCCTCAACCCACACGTAGACAGGCTCACCTTCACCTGCGAAATGGAGATAAACAAAAGGGGAATGGTCGTTGACTACAAGATCTACGAAAGCGTAATCCACAGCAAGGCAAGGCTCACCTACACCATAGCCCAGAAGATAATAGACGGAGACGAAGAGGCAATAGAGAAGTTCCCCCACGTTGTAGATTCTCTGAAGAAAATGTACAAACTGGCCCAAATACTCTACAAGAAACGCTACAAGAGAGGCTCCTTAGACTTTGACCTTCCCGAGCCTGTTGTCGTTTTAAACGCTGAAGGAGAACCGATAGACATCTACAAGGCTGAAAGGCTCTGGAGCCACAGGATAATTGAGGAGTTTATGATAGCTGCAAACGAAACCGTTGCAGAGTACATGTTCTGGACAGACTACCCCAGTATTTACAGGGTTCACGAGTCCCCAGACAGGGAGAAACTCCAGGAGTTCTTAAACTTCGTCAGATCCTTGGGAATAAGGGTTCCCGTAGTCCAGAACGACGTTCAGCCTAAACTCCTCCAGAAGATATTAGAACAGGTTGAGGGTAAACCTGAGGAGAAACTGGTCAACTACCTGATGCTGAGAACAATGGCAAGGGCAAAGTACTCACCCGACAATATCGGCCACTTCGGCCTTGCCTCAACCTATTACACCCACTTCACCTCTCCAATAAGGCGCTACGCAGACCTCCAGCTCCACAGGCTGGTAAAGATGGCGCTGAAGGGAATGTTCACCCCCGAAAGCATTCCGGCCTGGGAGGAGAAGTTAGAGATAATCTGTAAACACGTAACCGAACGCTCAATAACAGCAGACGAGGCAGAGAGAGACGTTATAGAGCTTAAGAAACTCCAGTTTGCCCAGAACCACGTCGGGGAAGTCTTTGAGGCAATAATTACAGGAGTTTCAGAGCAGGGGCTCTACATAGAGACGATAGAGCAGGTTATCCCCGGCTTTATCCACGTTTCAAACCTGAAGAACGACTACTACATCTGCGTTCCAAAACAGTACTGTCTGATTGGAGAGAAGACAGGAACTGTTTTCAGAATTGGAGACAGAGTCCTTGCAAAACTTTTAAGCGTAGACGTTGAAAACAGGAGAGCCGAGTTTGAGATAGTGAGGAAACTCAGTTGAAAACGGCAGTAATATACGACGATATCTTCCTGAAGCACGACCTGCCGACACACCCGGAGAACGCTCTAAGGCTCAAATACTTCATGGAGCCTGTCCGGGAGATGGGAATCCCCGTTTTAAAACCCCGACAGGTCTCCTACGACCTTTTAAAAGCCGTTCACTCAGAGAACTACATAACAGACGTAATTATCTCCTGCAGGGAAAACGCTCCGGGCTTTTTTGACCCGGACACCTACTACAACTCCTACACCTGCGACGCCGCCCTTATGGCTGCCGGTGCAAACGAGTTGGGGGTGGAGCTCCTCCTCTCCGGGGAATATGAAGCCGTTTTCTGCGCCGTTCGGCCTCCCGGCCACCACGCAGAGAGAGACAGAGCCATGGGGTTCTGCATATTCAACAACGTTGCCGTTGCAGC
>JALWGN010000116.1 GCA_027013575.1 Desulfurobacteriaceae bacterium | reverse complement strand
GAGAGGCTTCTTAGACGGTTTTGAAGGCTTTGTTCTGAGCGTTATGGCCTCCTACTACTCGTTCCTCAAGTACTTTAAACTGTGGGAGATAGAAAAAAGTGAGAGCTCTGGTCGTTCTTGACGAGAGGTGGTACAGCGCCCTTACAGACCTGGGGGTTAAGATTGCCCGCTCTATCTCCGGGGAGTGTTCCGTTGCAGTTGCGGCAATACCCGGCTACCCTGCCTGGAAGGTTGCCGGAGAGCTGGGTTTTAAGCGTTTTGGAATAGAAGACCCACGGAGGGGACTGCCCTTTAAACCGTTCCTCTCGCTAAAAAAAACAGTTGAGGAGTTTAAGCCTCAGGTTCTCTTTACGATAAGAGGAGATGAGATGCTTTTCGGAGCTCTCCTGAAAAAACGGTTCGGTTTCAAACTCTTTCGGCTCCACGGCCACTCTAAAGGTGTAAGGGAGAGCTTTCTAAATAGGGAGCTCCACCGCCGTTTTGTAGACGGAGTGGTGGTCTCGTCAAGGAAGCTTGTGAACAGCGTTATCTCGGAGCTCCCCAAAATCTTCGTTCCGGGAATCGTTGACACTGAAGTTTTCAGCTTCTCCTGGGAAGGTAGGGAACTCTTCAGAAAGGAGTTAAAAGTCGGGAACAGAAAGCTTATAGGGGTCGTAGGCAGGCTTGACCCTGTTAAAGGCCACAGGCTCTTTCTGAGAGCTCTCTCTCTCCTAAAGAGGGAAGACTACGTTGCCGCTGTTGTTGGCGAGGAGAAGAACGAAAAACTTGAAGACCTGAAAAAACTCTCAGCTGAGCTTGGGATTTCAGACAGGGTGGTCTTTATACCCGGAAGGCTGCCTTTAATCTCTCACTTTATGTCTGCGTGCGACCTTGCAGTTGTTCCCTCTGTCGGCTCAGAAGTGATAGCGAGAGCTCCCTTAGAGTTTATGGCCTGTAGAACCCCTGTTGTTTCTACCAACGTGGGAGTTCTTCCTGAAGTTATCCGCCCTCCCTACGGCCTCTCTGTGTCAGCCGATGAGCGTTCGCTCTCGGCGGCTATAAACAGTTTCCTCTCAAAAGACCTGAAAAAATTGGGTAAGATTGCAGAAGAGGTGGCAGATGAAAAGTTCTCTTTTAAAGCTCTTTCTCCTGTTATTCGCGGTTTTATCTGTGGCGGGGTGTAAGACGGCCGGCGGAGACCACACCATAACCTACCCTGCAGGCCTTCTCTCAAACCACCCCAAGGGTTACCTTGGCTCCTACGTCAGGGTTGTGGGAGTTCTTACCTACAAAAGGCCTCAGGATCTGTTCCCTCCCTACCCGGGAGATCCCCTCGTCTGCGACTCTTCCGGCTGTATCTACGTCCACTACGACTACGGAGACCTCTCAAAGCTCATAGGGAAAAAGGTGAAGGTTGTAGGCTACGTTTCTGTAACGACCTTCAACTTCCCCTACATAGACGCAGTTAAGGTGGAGCCGGTTTATAATTCCCCCTCCGAGAGGAGGTAATCGTGCCGAAGCTCTTTGAAGTACTGGTGGTTGTTCTCGTCGTTGTCTCTTCACTTCTCCTTCTCCTTATGGCTATCGGTTCCACCGTAAGGAAGAGGTAGGGTGTTTGTTGAAGTAGTCTTTGACCTTCCCCTTGACTGCTCCTTTACCTACAGGCTTACAGGTTACGAGAGCTACCCTCCCGAGATCGGTAAGAGGGTTATCGTCCCCTTTGGAAAGGGAGACAGGTTAAAGACGGGAATAATTGTCTCTGTAAAAGAGGAGGCTCCGCCCCTTTTTGAGATTAAAGAGGTTTTTGACATTCCAGACCCTGAGCCTCTATTTACAGAAGAGACCCTTAAAGTCTGCAGGTTTGTTGCCGACTACTACTGCTCCTCCCTCGGTGAAGCTCTCTTCCGTTTCCTTCCAGAAGGTTTTGTTGTTGAAGAGAGCGTTAAGATAAAGGTTAACAGGGAGTTTTCCGGGGGGCTCTCCCCAAACGAAGAGAAGATATTTAACCTCCTTCTCTCCTCCTCTTCAGGGGTTTTCTCCCTCTCTACCATCAGGAGGAGGTGTTCCGTTTCAAACCTGAATGACTGTTTAAAGAGGCTGGTTAAGAAGGGAGCGGTAGAGCTCCTTGAGGAGATAAAAAAAGACGCCGTTAAAAGAACTCCTTACCTGAAGTTCGTTTCAGATTCCGTTTCCTTTAAGGGC
>JALWGN010000115.1 GCA_027013575.1 Desulfurobacteriaceae bacterium | reverse complement strand
GCTTCCTTCTCCTGGAGCTGTTGAACGGGAATGCCTGTCCAGAGGGCTACAATCTCCTCTACCCTCTTCTCGTCTATAACGATCTTCTCTGAAGACTGTTTAACCTTTTGCTGACGGCGGAGCTCTTCAAGCTCTGTTAAAAGCTTCAGCTCTTTCTGTTTGTACTCGTGGGCTTTCTCGTACTCCGCCATGGCCAGAGCCTCTTCCTTCATGGCTTTGACCTTCTCTATCTCCTCCTCTATCTCCTTGATCCTCTCGTCTTTTCCTGCAGCCTGAAGCTGGGCTTTGGCTCCGGCCTCGTCAATTATGTCTATCGCTTTGTCGGGGAGCTTCCTGTCGTTTATGTACCTTACGGCAAGTTTTACCGCTCTCTCTATGGCTTCGTCGGTAATAACAACGTTGTGGAACTCCTCAAACTTACTCTTCAGTCCTTTAAGTATCTCAATCGTATCCTCAACAGAGGGCTCCTCAACCATTACAGGCTGGAACCTTCTCTCAAGGGCTCCGTCTTTCTCAATGTACTTCCTGTACTCGTCTATGGTTGTGGCACCTATTACCTGAATCTCTCCCCTTGAGAGTGAAGGCTTAAGTATGTTTGAAGCGTCCATTGAGCCTTCTGCAGCACCTGCTCCAACCAGCGTGTGTATCTCGTCAATAAACAGGATTACGTCCTTGTTGTTCTCAAGCTCTTTTACAATCGCCTTAAGCCTCTCCTCAAACTGCCCTCTGTACTTGGTTCCTGCAATAAGTGAGGCCATGTCAAGTGAAACGATCCTCTTGTCCTTAAGCTTCTCAGGAACGTCTCCTTTTGCTATTCTCAGTGCCAGTCCTTCTACAATTGCCGTTTTACCAACTCCCGGTTCTCCTATCAGAACGGGGTTGTTCTTTCTACGCCTTGCAAGAATGTGGGTAACCCTTTCAATCTCTTTCTCTCTTCCTATAACGGGGTCTAGCTTCCCTTCCCTTGCAAGCTCTGTAAGGTCGCGTCCAAACTTGTCAAGGTTGGGGGTAGAGCTCTTCCTGTTAGACTTCTTCTCCCTGTTTATCCCTTTGAGGAGGTTTGCAACTTCCCTCCTCAGTGTGTAGTGGTCTAAGCCGTAGCTTCTCAGAATTCTTCCTGCAAGGCCGAGCTTCTCTTTTGCAAGGGCTATAAAGAGGTGCTCGGGGCCTACGTATGCGTGTCCCAGTATCTTTGACTCTTCAAGTGCGTGTTCAAGAACCCTTCTTGCCTCTGTTGAGAAGGTGATTGTGTTTATGTCTACCTCGTAAGGTGCAGGTTGAACCTGAGAAATGATTATTTCCTGAATTCTCGGCTTGGAAATGTTGTACTTTGCCAGAATCTGGTTTGTAATCTCGTCCTCTTTAAGGAGTGAAAGGAGTATATGTTCAGTTCCTAACTTCTCACACCTTAAAGCGACGGCCTGTTCTTTGGCTTTTATAATCACCTGTCTTGCTTTTTGAGTGAACCTTTCAAACATACACGCTCCTTCTATTTGGTTTGGTTGACAATAACGCCGTCCTTAATAAAGTATACGTTATCTGCAAAACTTTCCAGCTCGCTGTTGTGGGTTGCTATCAGGAAGGTGGTACCTGTTTCCCGGTTGAGTCTCTTCATTGTGGAGATAACGGAATGGGCGGTTTTGGAGTCAAGGTTTCCGGTAGGTTCGTCTGCCAGAACGATTTCCGGTTCAGTTACGAGAGCTCTTGCTACGGCCGCTCTCTGTTTCTCTCCTCCTGAAATCTCAAAAGGTCTGTGAGATAATCTATGCCCCAGACCTACAGAGTTCAATACCTCCTCTGCCCGTTTTCTTGCCTCTTTTTCGCTAACTCCCCTTATAAGCAACGGAACCATAACGTTTTCAACGACTGTGAGTTCGTTTATCAGGTAGTGGAACTGGAAGACAAATCCGACTTTTCTGTTTCTGAACCGGGCGAGCTCCTTCTCCGGTAGTTTGAAGAGCTCCTCTCCTCTGTAGAGGACCCTCCCCGAGCTCGGTCTGTCAAGGGTTCCCAGTATGTGAAGGAGTGTTGACTTTCCGGATCCTGAAGCTCCCATTAGAAGTGAAAACTCCCCCTCTCTGAGGGAGAGGTTGACCCCTTTTAAGGCTAAAACCTCGTCGCTTTCGGTTTTGTAAACTTTCACTAAGTTTTCTGCTTTCAGGAGCTCCAACTTTCACCTCCTCT
>JALWGN010000114.1 GCA_027013575.1 Desulfurobacteriaceae bacterium | reverse complement strand
GAAGGTTTTGAGGTAGCCGTAATAGACGTTGACTCCTCAAAGCTTGAGGTTCTCTCCTACAACTACGACGTTATGGCAGTAAACTGCAGCGCCTTAGACGTTAACTGCTTAAAGTCGGTTCAGGACTTTGACCTCTTTGTTGTGGTAACCGAAAGCGACGAGAAAAACCTCTCCATAGCTCTACTCCTGAAGGCTCTCTTTAAGAAAGAGAAGGTTATAGTCAGGGTAAGCAACAAGGCCTTCTCCTCGCCACCTGTTAAAGAGTTCCTCAAGTGTGAGGTTGTTAACATTCTTTCAGAAACCGTTCAGGCCGTCCTGAATCAGGTGAAGTACCCGTTTGCCTTAGACGTTGTAAGGCTTGAGAAAGAGGAGATAGTAATTCTCAAAATAAAGGTGGACTCAGAGAGTTCCCTCGCCGGTAAGCAGATTCTGGAGCTCTCCTCTATAAGGGAAAAACTTCCCTTTACAATCGTTGCGATAGAGAGGGAAGGAAAGACAATAATTCCTTCCGGAACCAACTTTATTTACCCTGGAGACGTTCTCTACGTTGCCGTTAAAGAAGAAGACGCCTCAGAACTTGCCGGCCTTCTCGGTATAGAGTTCTCCCCGGTTAAACTGATATTCATCTTCGGCTACTCCCGCTTTACCGAAGAACTTCTTACTCAGCTGTCAAACCTCCCTGTAAAGGTCAAGTTCGTCTGCTCCGAAATAGAGAAGTGTGAGGAGATATCCGGAAAGTTCCCAAAAGTTGACGTTTTCCACGGGGAATTCTCAGACATAGACTTCCTGAAGGAAGAGGGGATAGAGAAGGCAGACCTTTCAATATCAATAACCGAAGACGAAGAACAGAACATACTGTCAGCAGTTCTGTGTAAAAAGCTGGGAGTCAGGAAAACACTTGCCCTGATAATGCATCCGGAGTACGAAGGCATAGTAACTTCAATAGGAATAGACGTACCCGTTATTCCGCGTAAACTCCTTGCATCAAAAGTCTACAGACATCTCAGCCACAGAAAGTTCATAGACATATTTGAACTTTCGGAAGACCTTGAGGTTGTGGAAATTAAAGTTCCTGAGAAAAGCCTTAACAGACAGATAAAAGATGCAAACCTATGTAACCTCATTGTTGCCGTTAAGAAAAAGAGCGGCACCGAACTTGCAAAGGGAGATACACTTTTAGAGGCCGGAGATACCCTTATCTGCATTAAAAAGAGGGAGAGTTGAGGTATCAGTTAGTATTTAAGTACGTTGTGATACTGCTCTTCTTTCTCTCCATCTCCTTCCTTATTCCTGCAGGCTACTCACTGTTTACAGGAGATGGCCTTACGGAAGACTTCCTCTTTCCGCTTATACTGATGGGAGCTCTCTTCCTTGTAGCACTTCAGATAAAAGAGAAAGTTTCAGACATAACCATAAAAGAGGCCATTCTCGTTGTAGTCCTGGTCTGGTTCCTCTTCCCGGCCCTGTCCGCACTCGTCTACATAGAGACGGGAGCCATTCCCCACTTTGCCAACGCCTACTTTGAATCAGTTTCTGGTTTTACAACTACAGGTGCATCAATCCTTACTAATATAGAGGCTCTCCCAAAGAGCGTTCTCCTCTGGCGGTCAACTACTCACTGGATAGGTGGAATAGGATTTGTCGTCTTCTCACTTTCAATTCTTCCTGCCCTTGGAGCCGGAGGAGCGCAGCTTATCAGGTTTGAATCCTCAAAAGCTGTTGAGGAGAAAGTTCTCCCTAAAGTAAAGGAAATTGCAAAGGCAATACTGTACGTTTATGTCTCCCTGACAGTTGCAGAGACTTTTCTCTTAAAGATCTGTGGTATGAACCTCTACGATGCTATTAACCACACATTTGCTACTGTAGCTACTGGCGGATTTTCTACAAGAAACGCAAGTGTTGCAGCCTTTCACTCTCCTGCAGTAGAAATGGTCATTGCCGTTTTTATGCTTTTAGGAGCCATAAACCTCTCTCTCTACTACAGAGCCTTCAAGAAAAGAAGTTTAAAGCTCTTTTTCTCATACTACGAGGTTAAAGCGTTGCTTGTTATAGTTGTGGTTTCAACCCTCTTTTCAGTTCTTCTCCTTTACTGGGAAGGCGTTTATTCATCAATTCTTCAGGCTTTCCGGTACGCTTTCTTTCAGGTTGCTACAGCTGCCTCTACAACAGGCTTTGCATCTACGGATTACTCTAACTGGCCTCCTGCTATACTTGCTCTCCTTATGGCTTTATCGCTTATTGGAGCTTCTTCTGGTTCAACCGCTGGTGGTATAAAGCAGTTTCGTTTCTTAATAATGTTAAAAACGATGGCACGGGAGATAAAGAAGACTGCCCATCCAAGGCTCATCTACAGAGTGGATCTCGGAGGGAGAGCTCTTGAACTAGATACTCTTAATGCTATCTGGGCATTTATCTCTATCTTTTTCTCTCTAACCTTTATCTTCGGTTTCATCCTTTCCTTCTCCGGTTATGACCTGATAACGTCTTTCTCTGCTTCAATCGCCTGTATTACAAGTCTAGGACCTGGCCTTGGAAAGGTAGGGCCTGCAGAGAACTTTGCTTTTTTCTCAGATTTTGATAAATTACTACTCTCAGTAGAAATGCTGTTAGGTAGACTGGAAGTTTTTCCAATTCTTACGGTACTTCTTCCGGCTTTTTGGAAGGAGTAGATTAAATTTAAAAGGGGGATTGTTAGGTTCGCTTTGCTGTATAACAATAATAACTCCTTCGGAGGAACGTTGGAAGAGAAGCAGGTAAGACAACCCTATGAAGATGACGAGATTGACCTCTATGAGCTTTGGCTTGTTTTAAAACGCAGGAAAAAGATAGTACTTTCTATAACAGCTCTCTTTATCTTTCTTTCTGTTCTGTACTGCTTTATAGCACCACCCGTTTATAGGACAAAAACTACTATTTATCCGCTAGGTGGAACTAAAGGAGGACTCTCTTCTCTTCTCTCTTCTCTTCCAATATCCCTTCCTGTAGGTGGTCAATCTGGTTTGACTGTTGAAGCGGTCCTGGAAAGTAGAACTTTAAAGGAGAGGGTTATTAAAGATCTCAACCTGCTTCCAAAGCTGTTTCCCGGTAAGTGGGATCTAGAACATAACAGGTGGAAGCTTGAGGAGGGTGAAGAGCCTCCAACGCTCCTGGATGGTGTAAAGAAACTCAGTAAACTGATGTCGGTTTCAACTGATAAGAATACGGGAATTCTTACCTTAACTGTTGACTTTGAGAGGGATCCGAAGGTTGCTTACGAGATAGCAAAGACCTCCCTTCAGGAAGCAGAAAATATACTCAATGAAAAGTCATTTTCCATTGCCAAGCGGTACAGAATATATATCGGTAAACAACTGGCGCTTGCGAAGGAAAAACTAGAAGAAGTTGAGAAGATATATCGAGACTTTGTAAGTGGAAAGATTAAGGAGGTTCCGCTTGTTTTTGGTACAGATGATAGATCGTACGGTATGTTAAAAGGAAAACTTATCGCAAAGGAGAAGATGCTGGAGCTTTTAGAGAGTTCTAAAGAAAATCAAGAAGAGATAGAAAAACTCAAGAAAGAAGTGGAAGACTTAAAGAGACGTATTAATTCTCTAAAAATAAGTAAGCCCAACTTTGTTTCTCTTCCGGATTACCAGCTGAACTTACAGAAACTTCAAGCTCAAATGGATATAGCTGAGACTCTGTTTGCTACTCTTGTAAAAGAGTATGAAATGGCCAAAGCTCAGGAGATGAAAGAGCAGGTTTCGTTTCAGGTAGTTGATCCTCCTTATATTCCAGATAAGGAAAAACCTTATAAACCTAAAAAAGCTCTTATAGTTGGCGTAGGTGTAATTTCCGGTCTATTTCTGGGTATCTTTGCGGCCTTCTTTAAAGAGTGGTTGGAAAACGTAAAAAGGCGTCACAGCAGGGGGGAAGTGGATAATGCGTAAGAAGTTATTTTCATTAACAGTTTTTCTTATAGGCTTTTCCTCAACGGCCATGAGTTCTACAAGTTTCTCTCAACTTGGTCAGTTAACTCAGAACTCTGCTCAAGTAATGGCAGGAGCGGGAATCTCTAGTGGTTCTTCTTTCCTTCCTGGTTCAACACCTGGGGTTTCTGAAGGGGCAGGTACTTCTCAGAGTAGTGGACTTACGGGTCAGAGTGGAGAGTCTGGAGGCCAACAACTACAGACTCAACAAGAGCTCAATACGGAAACAGTTCAAGAGCTTGAAAATAGTTTATCAGAAATGGAAGGAGGTAATACTTCCAAGGGAGGACCTGTTTCTCAGCAGATTTCCATATCGGCGGAGTTTTCCTCTGTAGAGAGTGGTTTTTTTGCAAGAACGAAGTTCCTCAACATTAGATTGAGACAGTTCGGCTACGATTTCTTCATAGGGAAACCTAAGCTTTCCCTCTCAATTCCTGTTGATAGTTCTTACGTTCTTGGTCCGGGGGATGAACTTTTCCTTTATGTAATTGGCAACCCGCCAGGAGTGGATCTGTCTAAGGTTACCCGTTTAGTTGTTGATAGACAGGGGAAGGTTTACATCCCGGGTTTAGGTGTATTTTACGTGTGGGGAATGACCCTTGGAGAGGCGGAGAGGACGATATCCCAAGCTTTGGGAGCCAACATTAAGCTGACTGTTGGAAGACTCAGAACGTTTCCCGTTTACGTTTCTGGAGAAGTAAGAAGACCAGGGGCAGTTGTTGTAACGGGAGTTAACACTGTTGTTGATGCCATAATGATGGCAGGAGGGATAAAAAAATCGGGAACTTTAAGGGATGTTGTCGTAACCAGGAGAACTCCAGAAGGGGTAAAGCGCATTCATATAGATTTCTACAAACTTCTTCTTGAAGGTAAACCTGTTGATATGCGTCTTAAAGATGGAGATGTAATTTTTGTGAAACCTATTGGTAAAGTAGCTGGGATTGGGGGAAAGGTTAAGAGACCGGCGATATACGAAGTAACCGGAAAGGAGACACTTAAAGATTTAATTAAAATGGCTGGAGGTCTTTTACCTTCTAGCTATAAGTACAAGGTTATCCTGCAGCGTTACGTGGATAATCAGCTTTTGGAGGTTAAACAAGGAACGTTAGATGATAATAAGTTTATGTCTCAGAGAGTTCATGATGGAGATCTTTTGCTCATAAAACAGGTTATCTCTGTTCCTCAAAATGCTGTCGCTGTTGAAGGTTATACTCCCTATCCTGGACTTTACGAGTATAAGCCGGGGATGAAGCTTTCACAGCTTCTCACGCCAGACTTTTTCTTCTCTGATTCAAATATGAAGTTTGGATTAATAGAGAGGCACTACCCTCCAGGGGCCCTTCCAGATTACATTACTTTCTCTCCGGAAGCTGTACTATCTGGAGAAGAAGACTTAGAGCTGAAACCCCAGGATAGGGTTATTCTGTACAGATTTGGGAACGTAAAGGACGTTGATTTTAATAAGGTAAAAGACGCTTTCGTTGTAGAAGGTAAAGTTAAATACCCAGGAGTTTATGCTTACAGGAAAGGAATGAAACTCTCTGATATCCTTACTCCTGATCTTGTAACTGAAGATACTAACTTAGATTATGCAGAGATAGATAGAAGGGACCCTGATACACTTGAAATTGTCAAAATAATACAGTTTACACCTGCAGAAATTCTTAAACACAAATCTGATTTAACGATTAACAGGCTGGATACAATTCGCTTTTTCCCTCGTTACGCTTACAAGCCTGTTAGGGTTTCAGGTGAAGTGAAGGCTTCTTATAAGGTTCCTTACCATGAGGGACTTACTCTGTCTGAGGCGCTTACTCACGCACAGTTTAAGGACGATATAAGAAAGTTGAAAGTTCTCGTTTTCCGTGAGGCCGGAGAGGAAAAAAGTCTTACAGAAGGTGTTTACAAGAAAGCAAAGAAGGAAGAAAATGTGGCTTCCTACTTCCTCTTTGACGTTCTGGTCAAGAAGGAAGGGTTAAAGTTTAAGTTGAAGCCAGGGGATAGGATTGTAGTGGAGAGGATCCGTCCCGAAGAGGCCGTTGAAAAGGTCAGAGTAAGCGGTTACGTAAAACATCCTGGGGTTTACAGTATTGGAGAGAAGACTACTCTCTACGATATTTTGAAGGAAGCAGGAGGCTTCCTTCCTAACGCTTACCCTGAAGGGATTATTGTCTTAAGGAAATCTGTCGCAGAGATGCAAAGGGAACGTCTTCAGAAAGTGATATCGCTAATGAAGCAGCAGCTGGAGAAGGAAGAAGCCGGTATAATGCAGTCTGACCTTTCTCCTGAGGAGCTCCGTGCCCGTCAGGCTGCTTTTGAGGCTAAAATGAAACTGCTAGAAGAGCTCCAGAAATCCCAGGTAACTGGTAGAATTTCAGGTATAGTTGTTCCAAGGGATTTAGAAAAACTTAAGAATTCACCTTACAACATCGTTCTTGAGAATGGGGATCAGATTTTCATCCCGAAGGTTCCAGGGAGCGTTCTGGTCTTTGGAGAGGTTTACAATCCGTCTGCACTTGTTTACATAAAAGGACTAACTGTTAAGGACTATATAGAGAAAGCTGGTGGACTCACAGATAGTGCAGATAAAGAGAATATCTTTGTTATTAAGGCAAATGGTGATACTGTCTCTTCTGAATCAAAATTAGTCAGTTGGGACAGTGAGAGGAAACGTTTTGTATGGGGTACTAGCTCAAGCATTCTCAACTACAAGCTGAAACCAGGAGATGCAGTAATAGTTCCAACAAAAATTCATGTACCGACGATGTGGAGACCTCTTATAAAAGACGTGATTCAGATTATGTATCAGTCTGCTCTTACGGTTTACACTGTTAAAAGATTGTGATATATTAAGTATGAGGGGGTAAATCCAACTTAACTTGTTATGGAGGTGAATATGAAAAAGCTTATAACAGTTCTCTTAGCTGCGACTCTCTTTGCTTCACCCGCTTTTGCTGCTGCTGAAGGAGCTGCAGGAGCTGCTGCTGGTGCTGGTGGAGCAGGAGGAGCTGCAGGAGCCGGAGCTGCAGCTGGTGTAGGAGCTGGAGCTGCTACTGCAGGAGCTGCCGTAGGAGCCGGAGCTGCAGCTGCTGGAGTGGTTTCTGCCGCCGTAGCTGCTGGTGCTGTAGTTGCAGCATCGGTTGTAGCCACAACAGCTGCCAGTGGATCAACAACTCCTGCTCACATGGTTACCGCTGTACACCACTAACTGTTTGTTTACAGTATTGCCCTGTATCCTTGGTGGGGGTACAGGGTAATTCTTCTTTTTAAAGGTAAGGGGGATGAATAAACTTAAAAAATATTTGCAGGTTGTCTCTATTTTTGTAGCTTCAACTTTCCTCTCAACAGCTAAAGCTACGGAAATAATATCAAACTTTGGTAGAACAGGCCTGCTTATTAACCCGTCAGCCTATACGGTTAAAGATGGTCATATGGTGTTGGGCTCTTCCTACGTTTATCCCTACCTAAGGGTTTATGGAGATGTCGGTTTCTTTCCCGGGCTTGAGCTAGGGGGGACAATAACAGAAATTAGAACTTTAAGGTTAGACGAGGGAAAGTGGAAAGGGTACGGTTACTACAAAGATAAAGCTTTCTTTGCTAAATACCAAATACTTCCTGAAATGGGAAAGTACCCTGCCATTGCTGTGGGTTGGGATGATTTTCATGGAACCAAACTCTTTGAAACGAAGTATATAGTAGTGACCAAGTATGTTGATTCAGGCCTTCCGCAGAATGTAACTTTAGGGTATGCTAGTGGGGTTATAGATGGTTTCTTTTTTGGAACGGAAACTTTGCTCCACCCAAAACTCTCCTTTATTGCAGAGTATTCTCCTATAAAGAAAGACAAGTTAAAGGGGCTGAACGAGGTTAAAACTAAGTATAACTTTGGTTTTAAGTTCCAACCCTATCCTTGGCTTCAAGCTGTTCTCTCTTTTCAGAGGGGAAAGGAATTTGGGATAAACGTGAACTTTGACATACCCATGGGTAAACCGTGGTTACCCCATAAACCAAGATATTTTATTCTTACTAAAAGAGATATAAAACTATTGAAAGAGAATAGGCAAACTGAGTTTTTTGAAGAGGCCCTTAGAAGGTTAGGTTTCTGTTGTCCCAAAGTTTATATATCTGGAGATACCCTTTTTATTGAGTATTCTAACGAGAGTTATTTTTACGAGTCTGTTGCTTTAAGAAAGGTCTTATCAATATTTAAAGTTGTTTACTTTCCAAACGTTAGGTGGGTAAAGTTCATTTTAAAGGATAAAAACATCGTTGTAACGGAACTTTCTGTTCCTGGTTACTTGATTAATCAATACTTAATGGGAAAAATTGACTTTAAGACTTTCCTGGAGAAAGTGCGTTATACTATAGCTCCAGATTATAGACCAAAGTATCATCTTGTGCTTTCTCATCCTGAATTTGAGGGGGCTTTAAAATTAAGAACTTTTCTCAACGATCCTTCAGGAGCTTTTAAGTATAAGTTAAGCTATGATATTAGTTTAAAAGAGTACTTTCTAAATAACTTTATTTTTCAGAGTACAGTGATTTTACCGTTAAAAAATAATATTAGTTCGATTAATCCTCCTTTGATGTCTGAGCCTGTAAGGAGTGATATTGATGATTACTTAAATAACGATCACCCCGATGTACCGGTTCTTTCTGTAACCTATATTTCTCCTCTCTTTGAGAGAACTTTTGTTGGCATTTCTGCAGGATATAACGAATTGATGTTTGCTGGGGTAGGAGGAGATATTCTTTACTTCTTTGGAGATGGTAGATTTGCAATGGGAGTAGGGGGAGATTGGGTTAGGAAAAGGGATCCCAACAGAGTTTTTAGATTGAGAAACTATGGGTTTCATGATCTCTATGTAAGTGCATACTATACAATGAAGTACCCAGAGATGCACTTTGCAGTTAAAGCAGGTAGATTCTTAGCGGGTGATAAAGGGGTTAGGTTTGAAATTTCAAGGGTTGTGAAAGGTTTTGAGGTTGGGTTCTGGTATACCTATTCGGATACGTCAAAGTTTACAGGGCCTAATAAGAATTATCACGATAAAGGGGTTTTTGTTGCCGTACCTCTAAGGATGTTTAAGTGGAGAGATACAAGACAGGTTGGTTACTATTCACTTTCACCCTGGACGAGAGATGTGGGGCAACTTGCAGGTAGGCCTATTGATCTC
Source organism: Desulfurobacteriaceae bacterium (assembly GCA_027013575.1). GTDB lineage: Bacteria > Aquificota > Aquificia > Desulfurobacteriales > Desulfurobacteriaceae > Balnearium. The sequence goes on along the minus strand of JALWGN010000114.1, from coordinate 12,470 downwards.
TACAGGCTGCTGCTGTCAAAAATGCCCTTCTATCTAAAGGATAAGGCAGACGCAAGAGAGTAGTTTTTCTCTATTTCTTTCCAGGTTCTGTATCTACTTCTGGGGGTTTTTGTGGATTTCCTTCTAACAGTTGCCGGATTTGATCCTACCGGAGGAGCAGGAGTTTTAAGGGATATCAGGACTTTTTATCACTTTGGTTTTTCTGGAACTGCTGCTATTACTGTTAATACTGTTCAGAATGCAAAGGGAGTGAAGAGAGTTGTTTTTGTAGAGGGAGCTCTCCTCGTCTCTCAAGTTGAATCCGTTCTTGAGGAGCTCCCCCCGAAAGGGGTTAAGGTTGGAATACCCCACCGGGAGAGGGAGGTAAACAGGAAGGTTTCGGAAATTCTCTCTTCCCTTTCCGTTCCCGTCGTTTTTGATCCTGTTCTCTCTCCAACTTTTGGAGAGAGCTTTGTTGAGGACACAGAGGTTCTTCTGCCTCTTATTGAGGTTTCAACGGTTTTGACCCCCAACTACTCTGAGTTTCTGAAGCTGAGGGAGCTCCTCCATGGGAAAACGTTTATCGTTAAGGGATGGCCTTACGGGGAGAAGGTCTGTGACGTTCTGTTTGTTAACGGCAGTGAAGCTAACAGAGTTTGCCACGAGAAGGACGGTAGAGTTGTAAGGGGAACGGGATGTGCCTTCTCTTCTGCCCTTACCGCTTTACTTGCCAGGGGACTTGGTTTGAATGAGGCTTTCAGAGAGGCTGTTGACTTTATAACTGAGTACAGGAGAAGTGCTTTTGAGATAGAGGGAGCTCCCCAGCTCTACCCTTCCATTTAAGGCCTATATTTCTTAAAAACCTTCTGGAGAGGTTAGATGAACCAGGAGCTTATAAGGAACTTCTGCATAATCGCTCACATAGACCACGGAAAGTCAACCCTTGCAGACAGGCTTTTAGAGTATACGGGAACTGTCTCAAAGAGAGAGTTAAAAGAGCAGATGCTTGACACGTTAGAGCTTGAGAGGGAAAGGGGTATCACGATCAAGCTCAACGCCGTTCGGATGAAGTACGAGGCAGACGATGGCAAAACCTACACGATGCACTTAATAGATACTCCCGGCCACGTTGACTTTACATACGAGGTTTCAAGGAGTCTGTCTGCCTGTGAGGGAGCTCTCCTAGTTATTGACGCAACCCAAGGGATAGAGGCGCAAACAATTGCAAACTTCTTCCTTGCCTTGGATGCCGGCCTTGAGATTATTCCAGTTATAAACAAGATAGACCTTCCCAGTGCAAACCCCGATTGGGTGAAGGAGCAGATTGCAGACGTTTTAGGTTTAGACCCCGATGAGGCCATCTTAGCCTCGGCAAAAGAGGGGGTAGGGATAAAGGAGATTCTGGAAGCGATAGTTAAGAGGGTTCCTCCTCCCTCTGGAGACCCTGAAAAACCCCTTAAAGCCCTAATCTTTGACTCTTTCTACGATAACTACAAGGGGGTTATTCCCTTTATAAGGGTCTTTGACGGAAGGATAAAGCCGGGAATGAGAATAAAGCTGATGTCTAACGACAAGGAGTTTGAGGTTATAGAGGTTGGAACACAGTCTCCCAACATGGTTAAAACTGAGGAGCTCTCTGCCGGAGAAGTTGGCTGGATAGCTGCGAACATCAAGAACATTGAGGATACTCAGGTTGGCGATACGATAACAGACGCAGAGAACCCGACAGATGAGCCCTGCCCCGGGTTCAGGCCTGCAAAGCCCATGGTGTTTGCTGGACTCTACCCTGTTGACTCAGACGACTACGAGAACCTAAAAGAGGCGCTTGAGAAACTCAAGCTCAACGACGCAGCACTCTTCTTTGAGCCTGAAACCTCTGCAGCCCTTGGTTTTGGTTTCAGGTGTGGATTCTTAGGACTTCTCCACATGGAGGTTATAAAGGAGAGACTTGAGAGGGAGTTTGGACTGAACCTTATAGCCACGGCTCCCAGCGTTGTCTATAAGGTTTATATGAAAGATGGCTCTGTTAAGGAGGTTCAGAACCCAGCAGAGATGCCACCTCCTGAGAAGATAGAGAGGATTGAGGAGCCCTACATTTCGGCCTCAATTATCACTCCGGCAGACTACGTTGGCCCCATAATGCAGCTCTGCCAGGATAGGAGGGGAATCCAGACAGGTTTTACCTACTTAGACCAGCAGAGGGTGGAGCTCCGCTACGACATGCCCCTATCTGAGATTCTCTTTGACTTCTTTGACAAGCTGAAGTCTGTCTCCCGTGGTTATGCCTCCTTTGACTACGAGTTCGCAGGCTACAGGCCTTCAGACCTTGTAAAGCTTGACATACTGATAAACGGAAAGCCCGTTGACGCCCTCTCTGTAATTGTCCACAGGGATAAGGCCTACCAGAGGGGAAGACAGCTTGTTGATAAACTGAAGGAGATAATACCGAGACAGCTCTTTGAGGTTGCAATTCAGGCTGCAATAGGGAACAAGATTATCGCCCGTTCAAACGTTAAGGCCTTAAGGAAAGACGTGCTTGCCAAGTGTTACGGTGGAGACGTTACCAGGAAGAAGAAGCTCCTTGAGAAGCAGAAAGAGGGTAAGAAGAGAATGAAGATGCTTGGTAAGGTTGAAGTTCCCCAGGAGGCGTTTTTAGCGGTTCTAAAGGTTGATTAAAAGGTAGGGGAGGGAGCTCCCCTACCTTTAAACTCTCCTCCACAGGTAATCAAGGTCTACAGTAAAGGGACACTCCAGTTCAAACCTGAAACTGCCCCTGTCTGAGTCAAAGACCTTCTCGTACCTGTTGTTAATAAGCCTGAATACCCTCATCTTCTTTAAGCTCGGGTAGACCAGGCCGTAGTAGTTAACCTTTTCCCTCTGGTAGAGCTCAAACTTCAGCTGCTCGTCCCTTACTGCAGTAGATCTTGATACAACTTCAAAAATAACTCTTGGAGTGGTTTTAATGAAATCCTCAACCTTTCCGCAGACCACCACGACGTCTGGTCTTACGACTGTATTGTCGTTGATGATCCAGTCAACTTCCTGTGAAACCATGCAGTTTTCAGGGCAGTTTTCAAGCTGCTCATCAATTGTTCTTACAAGAAGGCTTACAATTCTCTGATGTTTCCAGACGGGAGAGGGAGCCATTGCAAAGGGTATCCCCTCTATTAGCTCCCAGTCTCCCTCCCACCGGAGGTAGTCTTCAACTGTGTAGTTCGGCAGGTATTTTTCTGCAAGGCTCATTACCGTATCCCGATTGGGTTTACTTGCAGGCAGGCATCTCTATTAGGCCGATGTTTCCGTCTTTTCTCTTGTAGACGACTGCTGCGTTTCCCGTTTCAACGTTGCAGAAGACGACAAACTCTCTGTTTGATCCAAGGAGTTTAACAACTGCGTCTTCCACTGAGATGGGCTTGTAGAGCTCCGGCTCAACTTCAATTATCTCAATGGGTTTTTCAACTACTTCTTCCTCAACTATTGTCATCATCCTCTTTGACTTCTGAGCCTCTTTCTTACCGGCGGTTTTTACCTTGTCTTTGAGCCTCCTCAGCTGCTTCTCTGCTGCGTCAACAACGTAGTCAACGGCCGTGTAGAGGTCGTCTGTCTCCTTCTTAATCCTTAGAGTGTGGTCAAAGACGTTGTAGATAACGATTTCAACAGATGAACGGTACTTCTCCTTGTTTACAATTACGTCTGCAAACACCTCCCTTCTTTCGTCATCCCCCAGGTACTTTTCAAGTTTTTTAAACTTCTCCTCAAGGGTGCTTTTGATTGCCCCCGTGAGGTCAATTCCGTGGCCGATGAGGTTGAGCTTTAGCTGTGCCATCCCTTCCTCCTTCTCTTTTGTCTCTTAACTTTAAATTAAAGCCAACGGAAGGGAGTGTCTATGGAGAGGAAGAAGGCTTACCTTCTCTTTTCAGGAGGGCTTGACAGCGTTATAGCGGCTAAGCTCCTTAAAAGACTAGGGTTTGATGTTGTAGGCGTTCACGTTACGTCGCCCCTCTTTGAAAAAGAGGTTGAAAAGGTTAAGGAGCTTGCAGATAGGATCGGGATTGATCTAAAGGTTGTTGAGGCAGGAGAAGACTACCTTGAGATGCTGAAAAACCCGGTTTACGGCTACGGGAAGAACCTGAACCCCTGTATAGACTGTAAAGCCTACATGCTGAGGAAGTTAAAGGAGGTGGCAGAGGAGGGAGCTCTCCTTGCAACAGGCGAAGTTCTGGGTCAGAGACCCATGTCTCAGAAGAAAGATGCCTTTAACGCAATAGAAAAACTCTCAGGTTTAAAGAGGTGGGTTTTAAGGCCTCTCTCTGGAAAGCTCCTGCCTCCAACGGTTTACGAGGAGAAGGGAGTTGTAAAGAGGGAGGAGCTCTTAGACCTTAAAGGCCGTTCAAGGAAACGGTATCCGGAGATTTTAAAGGCGTTGGGGTTAGATGAGGTGGAGCTCCCCACCCCCGCCGGTGGCTGCCTTTTAACAGAGCCCTCGTTTGCAAAAAAGGTTAAAGACCTGATGGATCACGACGAGCTTAACTGGGAGAACGTAAAACTCCTCAAAATAGGCCGCCACTTCAGAGTTAACGGCTGCAAGTTAATAGTTGGAAGGAACAGGGAGGAGAACAGAAAGATAAGAGAACTTGCAGAGGAGAGCGATTACCTGATAACCGTTCCGAATATTCCCTCTCCAACAGCCCTGTTGAGGTGTAAGAAAGAGCCTTCCGATGAGGTTTTAAAGAAAGCGGGAGGGATTGTTGCCCGCTACTCAGACGCAAAGAAAGAGAAGGAGGTAAAGGTAGCCGTTTACAGAGGTGGTAAACTATTAACAGAGCTTACCGTTCAGCCGATATTTAACCTTAAGGAGTTCTCTATAACGGGATAAGGAGGGAGAGATGCCCCTTTTTGAGAAAACACTTTACTCAACAGACTTCTCGCCCCTTGCAGAGGTTGCCTTAGACTACGTAAAGAAGCTGAAGGAGGCGGGGGAGAAGGAAGTTGTCGTTGTTCACGTTGTTGACGACCTCTCAATAGAGCTCCCCGAGGGAGCAGACCTTTTAAACGAGAAGGAGCTCTACAAGATACTTCCCGAAGTTGATCAGGAGTACGTTACCTCTCTGATTGAGAGGCTTGAGGCCGTTAAAAAGATACTTGAGAGCGAGGGGTTAAGCGTTAAGCTCTACCTGAAGTACGGGAACATTCCCAAACAGATCGTTGAGGTAGCAAAGAAGGAAAAAGTAAAGCTCATCGTTATGGGAGCCCACGGGAAAGGCCTCTTAACGGAAATTCTCCTTGGAAGCGTTTCAACAGACGTTATAAGAAACGCAGATTGCCCTGTTCTAATAGTTAAGAGAAGGGAGGAGGAGTGATGCTGTTTGAGAAAGTTCTATACCCCTTTGACATGAGGAAGGCCTGTTTGGGGGTAAAGCCCTACATTTTGAAGCTGAAGGAGGCTGGGTGTAAAGAAGTTCACATGCTCTACGTTCTCTTACCCTCTGAGTGGGGATTTGTTGCAAAAGAAGAGTACGACTCAGAGGACAAAATAGAGGCTTTAAGGGGAGCCATAGACGACGGCTACGTTGACGGCCTTATAAGGATATTCAGGAAGATGAAAGAAGTTGCTCAGGAGTTTGAGGAGAAGGGAATAAAAACCCGCGTTGTTATGATACCCGGTGAGCTTGACGAGACGATAGGTTACTATGTTGAAGAGTACGGAATTAAGTTAGTTGCCCTCGGTGTAACAGACGAGTCTCTCTCTTTCTTCAGAGTTGGTAAAGTCCTTGACATTATAAAGGCCGTTGACTCTCCCGTTCTCGTTGTTAAGAGCCCTGAGGAGGATGGTTGCCAGCAGCTACAATGAAGTAAATTCCGATTAAAAAGCCTGTCAGTGAAATAAGCAGCGGAATGTAAGGTCTCTCCTTTAGAAACCTGCTTACGGGAGCCATTCTGTCGGGGAAGGAGAGCCTCAGGAGCCCGCTCACTGTGAACGCTATTCCCAGTAGTTTAAGGGGAGCTCTACAGCTCCCCACCGCCGTTCCAACCCCTAAAATCAGAGAGAACCAGCCGGTTACTAAGACGAACCGGTCGTCCTCCATCATCGTTAGAATTTGCTTACAGATTGAAGGTCTCAAAATGTAGGTTCCGCAGACCAGTGTAAGGAGCCATCCCCAGAACTTAAGGAGGAAGAGGTCTGTACTCAATTCCCTAAAACCTCAACAATGGCATTTCTGTAAGTTTTAACCATAAAGTCAATCTCCTCCTCGCTTATGGCAAGGGGTGGCATTATAACGAGAACGGGACCTAAAGGTCTTGTGAAAACTCCTTTTTCAATGATTCTCCTTGAAACTCTTCTCCCTACGTCGTCCTTCCAGCTGAAACCCTCTTTTGTCTCCTTGTCTTTAACAAGCTCAACTCCAACCATAAAACCTTTTCCCCTTATGTCTCCAACGTGTTTAAGAGGGGAGAGCTCCTCCCTTAACCTCCTGTGGAGGTACTCAATCTTTCCCTTCAGTTTCTCAGGCCAGCCCTTCTTCTCAAAGAGCTCTATGTTTTTTAGAGCTACTGCACAGCCAAGCTGGTTTCCCGTAAACGTGTGGCCGTGGAAGAAGGTCTTTCCGCTTCCGTAGTCCCCTCCCCAGAAAGCCCTGTAAACTTCATCTGTTGCCATCGTAACCGCTAAGGGCATGTAGCCTGCAGTTAACCCTTTTGAAATTGCCATAATGTCCGGAACCACACCTTCCCACTCACAGGCAAACATCTTCCCGGTTTTGCCAAAACCTGTTGCAACCTCGTCTAAAATGAGGAGAACTCCGTACCTGTCGCAGAGCTCCCTAACTCCCTTCAGAAAACCCTCCGGGTGGACGATGATTCCGGCAGCAGCCTGAACAAGGGGCTCCATAACGACAGCTGCAACCTCATCTCCGTGTTCTTTGAGAATTTCCTCTAACTTCTCTAACGAGTAGTTCTTGCACTCCTCGGGAGTTCCGGGGAACCTGTAGGGGTGTGGAGCGGGAACTTTGTGGGTCTGGAACATGAGCTCCCTAAACATTGAGTGGAAAAGGTCTATTCCGCCGATACTTACAGAGCCTATTGTGTCTCCGTGGTAGGCTTCCTCAAGCTTTACGAACTTCGTTCTCTTCTTCTCTCCCTTTAGCTGCCAGTACTGGTAGGCCATCTTTAAAGCTGCTTCCATGGCCGTTGAGCCGTCGTCTGAGTAGAAGACGTGGTTTAGACCTTCTGGAGTTATCTCAACAAGCTTCTTTGCAAGGAGAATTGAGGGAACGTTTGCCAGACCTAAAAGTGTTGAATGTGCAATCTTCTCTGCCTGCTCACAAAGTGCCTCGTTCAGCTCCTTAACGCTGTGGCCGTGAACGTTGCACCAGATAGAGCCGACTGCGTCTAAGTATCTTCTCCCTTCGGTATCTATAAGCCAGCACCCCTCTCCCCTCTCAATTACTATTGGCTCGTGTTTTACGTACTCAGCCATCTGGGTAAAGGGGTGCCAGACAAACTGTTTGTCCCACTCCTTGAGCTGCTCAGGGTTGGCCATCACTTCTCCTCCTGCCACTGTTTAACGTAAATATATCCACTCCAGGGAGAGGGCTCAGTGAGCCAGCCCAGAACTCTTACTCTAAAGGGAGCTCCCCTTCTTCTGCCTGCCTCCTTCAGGAGCTCTCTGGCGGTGTTTTCAGGAAAAACCCTGTAATTCCTGCGGCACATACACTTTGGTTTAACAACTATATAAACTTCCTTCCCTTCAACTTCTACTGTGCCGTAAAGTTCTCTTACTTTCCCCTTTCACACTCCTTCAGAACCTTAATCTCAACCCGCCTGTTTTTTGCCCTGTGCTCCGGCGTGTCGTTCGGGTAGAGGGGTTTTGTCTCCCCGTATCCAAAAACCGTTATCTTTTCTCTCGGTATTCCCTTTGCTATTAGGTAGTTGGCAACAGACTGAGCCCTCTCTTTAGAGAGCTTAAAGTTGTAATCTGCTGAACCTACGTTGTCTGTGTGTCCTTCAACAACTATCTTCCGGTAGTCCATTCCCGAAAGGATTGAGTAGATAGTGTCAAGTAGTTTCATCGCTTCAGGTTTCAGCTGGTAGCTGTTGAAGTCAAAGAGGATTCCTGAACCCATCGTTATCTTCGTTTCACACTGAGATTCCTCAAGCTGTGCAGGGGCAAACTCCCTTATATCAAAGGGAACTTCCCTTCCGTTCTTTACAAGTGATAGAACCAGAGCTACCTGATACCTTGGTCCCTGGAAGTATTGAACTTCAACTGTGTGGAAGCCCTTTGTGAGCTTTACGCTTCCTGTCTTCTTTGTGGGAGGATGGATTCCGTCGTTGTCTATGACTGTTTTCCCGTTAATTATCAGCTTTGCTCCGTCGTCGCTGAGGAGAGAGAACGTGTAGGTTCTTGTTTCGGGGATATAGATCTTCCCCTTGTAGTCTATTGCAAACCACTCAAAACGGTCTGAAACACCGGGAAATCCGCTGCTGAAGTCCCTTGGAGTAACGTTGAGGACGGCTGAGTATATCTTCCCTATGGGTTTTAGCTTTGAAAAGTCCGGGAGCCTGTCAGTTCCCGGCGGTATGGCGTATATGGTTCCCTCAAAGACAAAGGGGTTTTTCTCTGCCGAACCGAAAGCTATCGGTTTTTCTTTTTGAGAAACCACACTATTTGTTGGGGTGCAGTCTCCTAAACCTCTTACCCTTGAGTCGCTCTCTCCGTTCAGAGAGACTCTCCAGAATGAGGTATGGAAAGGAGCGGGAGAGAGCTGAACGAGTCTTTTAAACTCGTAAGTTCCAGGTTTTTCAGCCCTAAAGCCGTTCTCTATGAGCCTTTCAACGTTCCAGTGGTTGTCCCTTATCTCAATCTCCGACTTAACGTATCCGGGAGTGTTTACCTTCACCTTTCCGGTAAGGAGGAAACCGCTGCCCTGCCTGAAAGCCTCGTAGCTCAGAATTCTGAGGTTTCTGTTTGGGGGAGCTCCATCCCCTTCTTGATAAAAGAGAAACGCTCCGTCATTGTATGCCATATCGGCTCCGGCTGCGTCCTCAAACTGGAAGTAGTAAAGGCGTTTTCTCCTCTTAAAGGCTTTGAAGAAACGCGGGTCCTGAGAGGAGACAGGACCTATCCACCTGCCGTCCCAGTGGGTCTCAACGAGGAACCGAACTCTGTCTCCCTTCTTTAAACCTTCAATGGGAATGGGAGCTCCTGTTGGCGGCTTTGTTCCCACAAACTCAACTAAGAATACCGGTTTGCCGTTGTTTACCTGGTAGTAGATCCTGGAGCAGGCAGCAGCGTCAAACCACTCCATTTTAAAGTACCAGGGCTTTGAAACGTCGTCAATAACCACTTCACCGGTAAAGGGTCTTTCTTTTACGGCTTTTTGAAGCTCCTTAGCCTGTTCCTGGATTTTTTTTATTTGTTTTACAGCTTCTCCAAAGTCTCCAATGTTAAAACTGTAGGCTGAAAATGGAATTAAAACAGAAATGATAGGAATTAGGAATTTCAATAGCACAATTTCCCCCTCCATTCGGTTCAAATTTTAACTTATTGATTGATTTTATGATTTACCATTTATGCTGATTTAAACTCTGAAATCCTGGATTAACGGAGAGAGAGTTAGAGAAAGGGGGAGGGGAGCTCCCCCTTAAGGAAGGTTAAGCTTTTTGAAGGGCTTCTTTTCCTATCTTTACGCCTTCAAGGAAGGCTGTTTTGTTGAGGTCAATGAAGCGTTTTGGAACGCTCTTTTCAATGGCCTTCAGGAAGGACTCCTCAGAGATGAGGGGCTTCCCGTCAAACTGTAGGGTTGTTGCAACCTGGAAGACTCCAAGGGCTACTATGTTCATAACCTGCCTTCTTCCAAGGCCTTCTGCCGCAGTTCTTGCAATGGGAGCTGAAACAACCCTGTACATGTTGCAGTCAAGGTCGCACTGAACGAGGTCTTCATCAACTATAACCAGAGCTCCCGGCTTAACGTTAACCAAAACGTCTGCGTCGTTTTCGCTACACTCAGGGTCTAACCTTACGGGCTTGCCCTTTATCATGTCGTCGTAGGCTTCCTGAGACTGGATGATAACTGCATCAAGTTCCGTTGTTTTAGGGAAGTCTATCGGCTCGTCTGAGATAACGACGTCTCCGAGTGAAACACCGCTCCTCATCGCGGCACCGTAAGTTGCCGTCTGTGCAGCCCAGAGTCCCTCCTCGGCGGCGGCAGTTGCAAGAACAACCGCTGCCAGAATGGAACCCTGACCGGCAGAACCTATTACCCTAACCTCATACCTCATTTCTCACCTCCGGAAAGCTGCTTAACCTTGCTCCAGTAAACCTCTGTGTACTCCGGCCTTGAATCGTCGTGGTAGAGGACACCTCTTGGTATCTTTCCTGCTCTCTTCTCCTCCGGTAGCTTCTCCCAGGCTTTAACGGGAAGTGTGTTCTCCTTGAACCAGAAGTACATCTCCTCAAAGGACATTCTGTTCTTCCTTCCGTAGATGATGGTACAGGGAGATAGAACCTCAATCAGTGAGAAACCTTTATGCTTAATACCGTCCATGATCAGTTTTTTAAGTTCCATTGCGTGGTAGGCGGTTCCCCTTGCAACGTAAGTTGCTCCTGCCGCTATTGCCATTTTTGCGATGTCAAACTGAGGTTCGTAGTTACCGTAAGGTGTTGTTGTGGCGTAAGCTCCTTCAGGTGTTGTAGGTGAAACCTGTCCTCCTGTCATACCGTAGATCCAGTTGTTGATGAGAACTACTGTAACGTCTATGTTCCTGCGGGCTGCGTGGATAAAGTGGTTTCCTCCGATGGCCAGGGCGTCTCCGTCTCCCGTGAAAACGATCGTTGTAAGTTCCGGCTTGTAGAGCTTAAGACCTGTGGCAAAGGTGAGAGCTCTACCGTGGGTTGTGTGGAGAGTAAAACCGTCAAAGTAACCGGGAGTTCTTGAGGAACAACCGATACCGGAGACCATAGCCACCTGGTCGTTTGAGATGCCAAGCTCGTCAAGTGCCATACAGGTTGCCCTGAAGGCCTGCCCGATACCGCAGCCCGGACACCAGATTGTTGGGAACTTGTCAAGGCGAAGGTATTTAAAGTAGGGCTTCTTCTCTATTATCTTCTCCATAGGAATGTTGGTACTCATTACTTACCTCCCTTAACGATTTCCTCTACCTTCTCAAGGATCTCTCCTGGGTAGATTATCTTTCCGTTAGCCCTGTTGAGCCTGTAAACGGGAGCCTCTCCTTTGGCACACCTTTCAACTTCAAGTACGTACTGTCCCATGTTGAGTTCGGGAACGAGAATAGCCTTAACGTGTTTGGCAAGCCTGTTGAGAGTCTCCTCAGGGGACGGCCAGATGGTAACCACCCTTAAAAGTCCTGCCTTGATTCCCTTCTCCCTTGCAAGCTGAACGGCGGTCCTTGCTGCTCTTGCAGTTGTTCCAAAAGCAACAATTGCAACTTCTGCATCGTCAAGCATGTACTCTTCATTCTTCTCAAGCTCTGGCTGAGCTCTCTTTACCTTCCTGATGAGTCTCTCTATCAGCTCCTGACACATCTCAGGGTCTGTTGTGGGGAAACCGGTGTAGTCGTGGTGAAGACCTGTTGCGTGTCCTCTGTATCCAGGGGTTCCGTAGTCTGCAATTGCGGGAACGTCGTCCTCTCCCGGCTTGTAGGGGAGGTATTCTTCTGGAGGAACTTCCGGTTTCTTCCTGTTCCAGACCTCTATCCTGTCTGGAGTGAACTGTTCCATGTCAACAGTTTCTCTCATGTGGCCTAAGACTTCGTCTAAGAGGAGAACAACAGGAGTTCTGAGCCTCTCAGCCCAGTTGAACGCCCTGATGGTTTCAACCATTATCTCCTGAACGTTTCCGGGGTAGAAAACGGGAATGAGCTTGTCTCCGTGGGTTCCCCAGAGTGACTGCATAATCTCCTGCTGGCCTATCTGTGTTGGAAGTCCTGTAGAAGGGCCACCCCTCTGAACGTCAACAACAACACAGGGAGCTTCTGTCATAAAGGCGTAACCTAAGTTCTCCTGCTTCAGTGAGAAACCGGGGCCGGAAGTTGCGGTCATTGCCTTGGCTCCGGCAAAAGAGGCTCCAACGATGGCTCCCATGGCGGCGATTTCGTCTTCCATCTGAATAAACGCTCCCCCTACTTTGGGAAGGAGCTCCGCCATCTTCTCGGCAATCTCTGAAGAGGGGGTAATGGGATAACCTGCGTAGAACCTACATCCTGCAAGGACTGCAGCCTCTGCACAGGCGTGGTTTCCGTACTTAAGCTCAAGCTTAGCCATACTTTCCTCCCTTAAGCGCTTACTATTTCTTCGTACTCTTCTGGAGTAAAGACGTAGATGCAGAAGTCGGGGCAGATCATTTCACACTGCTTACACCCTATGCACTTTTCAGGTGCAACTACCTTCATTACAGCTTTAACCTTGTCAAGCTCAAGAACCTTTGTTGGGCAAACAGCTGCACAGATGTTGCAGCCTTTACACCAGTCCT
>JALWGN010000113.1 GCA_027013575.1 Desulfurobacteriaceae bacterium | reverse complement strand
TCCAGAACTTCGTTGACGGTGAAAAAGTAAAGAGCTGGGCTCACCTTGACATTGCCGGCCCTGCATTCCTCTCAAGCCCGTGGAAGTACTACTCTGCAGGAGCAACCGGCCAGCCGGTCAGAACTCTAGCAGAGTTCCTGATGAAACTTGAAAAATGAAAAACTACTCTAAACTCTTCTCACTGTCGCTAATGGTGGGCCTCTCAACGGGGCTCGCCGTTTCGTTTTACGTTCTGTTGACCAGAGCCATCTCTCTGGCACTCTACCTTGGAAACCCGGAAGAGACCATACCCAAACTCCCCTTCTTGTACGTGGCTTTTATAACAACCTCCTCTATTCTGACAGTAAACCTGATAATCCTCAACAACGAGAAAGCCAGGGAGTACGGAATAAGAGAGATAGCAAAAGCCCTTGAGGAGAACAGGCTCACCTTCAACTTAGGAGACCTCGCCCTGAAAATCGTTGCATCTGCACTCTCAATAGGGAGCGGTTTTGCCGTTGGAAACGAAGGTCCTTCAGCGGCTATCGGAGCAATGATAGCCTACAGGTTCCACAGGTATCTGAAACTTCCCAGAGAGCTCCTCAAAGTAGCAATAGGGGTTGGAGCAAGCAGCGGAATAGCTGCCGTTTTTGTCTCTCCAATAACAGGAATCCTCTTTGCCGTTGAGAACGTGGCCTACAGACTTATAAGGGACTTTGTAGGCTTCATGATAATAGGGAGCTTTTCGGCGTTCATCGTCGCACTCTCCTTCCTCACTCCTTTAATTTTCCAGTTCTCAACGGGAAAGCTGGTTAGAGCCGACTACCTGGGACTTCTGCTCCTGTTTATTCCCATCCTGACCATCAGCATTTACGCCTACCTGCTTTTAAGGGACAGAGTCCTCTTCTACCTGAACTCAATAGCTGTAGAGAAACTTACACCGTTTCAGAGAGCTCTCCTCGTCTCACTTGTAGGAGGTATAACAGTTGCGTTTCTTTTAAAGCTCTCCCCGTTTTCAGGATTCTCAGGACACGAAGTTGTTGAGTTCCTGATAAACGGGAAGTTCCACATACCTCTGATATCAATAGCGCTCCTTGTTATTCTGAGAATAGTTGCAAACGCCGTATCCCTCTACGCAAACGCAGTTGGAGGACTCTTTGTTACGCTGATGAGTATAGGAGCTCTGGTCGGCTACGGCTTTGGAGAGTGGGTAAAGAGCTTCGGAGTAAACGTTGAGCCCTTCTACTTCGCAGCAATAGGAGCCTCCGTTTTTGTCGGAGTCGTTATGAAAATCCCCTTTACAGCAGTAGTCTTAGCCCTTGAAACCACCTACGACTACAACGTCGTAATATCTGCAGGGATAGCGATCTCCGTTGTAGGGTTTATGACAAACGCCGTTTTTGAGATAAGGAAAGGATTCCTCAGAAGAAGAGAAGAGAAAAGGGCTGAGCCCCGGGGAGGCCCAGCAGATTAAAAGGAGAACTCAGCCCTTACCATTCCGGCAACTATACTGTCGTTTGACGAGTTTCCGTGGGGGTTGAGAACGTACTGTAAGTCTGGAGTTATAAACAGGTTATTGGATACGGCAATTCTGTAGTAGCCCTCAAAGTGGAGTTCCGGAGAGTGGTGTTCAAGCTTTTTGTTGGGAAAGAGAGAAGCAACTCCCACTCCGAGTATGTCTTTAGGTCTTGAAGGTATTAGCCCCTCTAAACTGATACCCCCTGATACAAATTTAGTTACGCTGTAAACGTTTTTATTTCCGTACGCAGCCCTGAAGAATACTCCTGCGTTTTCCGTAACCTGCTGGTCAAACGAAACCCCAACTCCCCAGCCGTCGTCGGTTGAAGGTTTAACAGAGGGGTTGTTAACAGGCTCTCCCACTTTTATGTGGTCTGCCCTGTTGTCCCAGACGTAGAACCTGTAGTTCCCCGAAAGTCCGTTAATCTCGGGGGAGTACTTAACCTGAAAGGCTAAAAACGGCTTGTCAAAAATGTTGTCGTAGATGTTCTTCTCCTTCTGAAACCACTCCTGACCGTTCCACTCAATTCCGGCGTAGTCGTTACTCTGCAGAACGGCGTTCACCTCCCAGCTGTCTGTAAGGGAGAGGGTAACTCCCACCATCGGAGCGAAGAAGTCTTCAGGGTCTAAGATAGGGTTGTTGACAAAGGGCTTTCCAACAAACTGGGTTGTCTCGTCGTTGGCGTACTCGTTGTCGTCAATCATTATGAA
>JALWGN010000112.1 GCA_027013575.1 Desulfurobacteriaceae bacterium | reverse complement strand
TTGGCTCTGGCAGAGATTATTATCTTTTCGTAGTCAACCATTACCGGACAGATTTCGGCACACCTGAGGCAGGTTGTACAGAGGTTGAAGAAGTGGGCAGCTTCCCTGTCAAGTTCGGCCTTTCCCTTATTTATTAAGTCTGCAAGGAATATCTTTCCCCTTGCAACGGAAGGTTCTTCGTGGGTAACGTTAAACACTGGGCAGACCTGCCGGCAGGAACCGCACCTTACGCACTTCTCAACCAGTTCGTCTGTAATTCCTAAAATTCTCTTCTCTGCCATTTAAACCGCCGGTAGTTTCAGTTTTCCTTAATTTAGTTCCAGGTATGCTTAATGGAAATGATTTTCATCTGCGAGCAGTTTTAGAAGAGAACTTCCCGGGCGTTGAATATGGGGCCTTCTACGCAGCACCTCTTGTATCCGTTTACGGTTTTAACTGTGCAACCTAAACAGGCTCCAACGCCGCAGGCCATTCGCCTGTCCAGTGATAGGAAACACTCTACCTTTTCCTTTTCTGCAACTTCTTTAACGGCCTTCAGCATGGGGGTTGGACCGCAAGCAACCCAGGTGTAGTTGTTGAATTTGTGGAGCTCCTGCGTAACGAGTCCCTTTTTACCGTAGGATCCGTCTTCCGTGTAGATAACCGACTCTATGCCGTACTTCTCAAGGAACGGAAGGCCGGAGAGGCTCTCTCTGCTCCTCTCTCCGTAGAGGACTACAACCTCTTTCCCCTCTTCACTGAACCACCTTGCTGCCAGAAAGAGGCCGCCTATTCCTATTCCACCGGCTACAAAGAGGTACTTCTCTCTGTCTTCAGGTATTGAGTTACCAAGGGGCATAAGGACTTCAACCTCTTCGCCGGGTTCAACTTTTGTGAGGAGCTCCGTTCCCCTTCCGTAAACCCTGTAGAGGAACGAGACCCTATCTCCTTCAACGTTAAATATCCCTAACGGACGGCGGAGCAGCGGGTCAAACTGAAGATTACTCCGAACCTGAACCATTCCAAACTGGCCGGCCTTTATCTTCTCTACCGTATCTCTGTCTGCTTCAACTGTTAACAGGTAGTCTCTTCCGCAAACGCGGTAGTTCTCTACAACCTTAAAACCCATTACTTCTCTCTCTTAGGGCAGACCTTTCCTTCGAGGATTTCGTAGAGGGCGATAACTGTCTTTTTGTGTTCCTCTCCCTTCTCGTCTTTTCCAAAGGTGTACGGGTCTACGGTGTAGAGGTGCCTTGCTCTCTTTGCGGCAACGTGAACTGTTTCATAGAAGTTTCCCACTTTTTTAACTATAGGTTCTAAGGGGATCCTCTTAGCCATTCTCTTCCTCCTCTGCCAGCTCTTTTAGGTTAATTGTGATGCCTTCAAGGATAGGTATTTGGTAGTCCCAGTCAACTATCAGCCACGGTTTCCCCTTCTCTGCAATCCAGACCTTCTTCTCCTTCGTGAATATCCAGATTACCCTTTCTGTACCAGATTCTAACAGGTCTTTTGTCTTCCTGTGGAAGTAGTCCATGGGAGTTGTAAACTTTCTAAGGTCTGCCTTTGTGTCTACCTCTATAACAACTTTTGGCGGAACTTCAACGTAGGCGTCCTTTTTCAGGTAGGGCTTAACCTTCTCCTTTTCCCAGATGGCTATGTCAAGGTTGTACCAGCTCCTTGGAGCGAACTTGTAACCTACTTCGCTGTAGCCAAGCTGGTATTTTTTCAAATCCAGGTGTTGGTGTAGGAATCTGACGATTAAATCAATTAACCAGAACTGCAGTCCGCTGCTTCCCATTACTTCCTCCAGGCTCTTCTCACCGGAAAGGACGAGGTCGTAGTCCCTGTAGTAGATAGGGCTTCCGTGGCGCATCTCGTATACGAGCTCTCTGGGTATCTTTCTCCTCTTTCTCTTTGGGGTCTGTTTCTGCTCTTTTACCTTTTCGGCCGTTGCCATCGTTTCCTCTGATAGAGTTCTCACTCTGAATTTAGTTCTGCACCTCTGTTTAAGAGCTCCACCATTTCGGGGTCTTTTACGATCCTGTCAAACTGGCCTTTAAGCCTTTCTGTTCTGCACTTTTCGGCTATCACGATTGACTTGAGCTTTTCAAAGGCCTCTTCAAGAACGTCGTTCACCACTATGTAGTCGTAGAGGGGAGCTCTCTCTATCTCAACCCTGGCGGTTTTAAGTCTCCTCTCTATCGTCTCCTCGTCGTCGGTTCCTCTGCTCCTCAGTCTTCTCTCAAGCTCTTTGAGCGATGGTGGGAGAATGAAGATAAGAACAGCTTCGGGGAAGTTCTTCTTTACCTGGAGAGCTCCCTGCGTATCTATGTCAAGGAGTACGTCTTTCCCTTCGTTTAGGGCTTTTATAACCTGACTTTTTGAGGTTCCGTAGAGGTTTCCGTAAACCTCAGCCCACTCTAAGAAGTCCCCCTCCTCAATCATCCTCTCAAAAGTATCTCTGTCAACGAAGAAGTAGTCCTTTCCGTTTACCTCTCCCGGTCTTGGCTTTCTGGTTGTGTAGGAGACGGAGAACTCCATATTCGGGAAGGCTTTCAGGAGCATGTGAGCAAGTGTTGTCTTTCCCGTTCCGGAGGGAGCGGAGATAACTATCAGCAACCCCTTAAGCTTCTTACTCAACATTTTGTACCTGCTCCTTTATCCTTGCTATCTCTGTTTTCACTCTGATAACCGGATCTGTAACGTCTATCTCCTTTACTTTGTTCCCCAGTGTGTTTATCTCTCTGTGCATCTCCTGACAGAGAAAGTCAAGGGTTTTCCCTATCGGTTCGTTCTCTATCTCCATTATCTCCCTGAACCGTTTCAGGTGTGCCTTCAGGCGGGATATCTCCTCTGAAACGTCCTGCTTTTCGGCAAGCAGAGCCACTTCAAGCTCTATCCGCTTTTCAAACTCTTCTCCCAACTCCTCACCTTCAAGGAGTTTCTTAACCTTCTCTTTTAACTTCTGAAAGAGCTTCTCCTCAATGGTTGAAACTTCCCTCTCAAGCTCTTCAACCGTTTTCTCAATTACTGAGAGGTGCTCTTCAAAGAACGCCTTTAACTTTTCACCTTCAGAGAGCCTTGCCCTGTCAAGCTCTAAAAGTGCTTCCTCTACTGCTTTAAGGAGGGGTTCTTTAAAAGGTTCGGCGTCAAGCTCCTCTTTCTGAAACACTTCTGGGATGGAGAGAAGATCTCTCAGGGAGACGGTTATCTCCCTTCCGGAGAGAGCTCCCAGCCTCTTGGCCGCCTTTATGTAGGCCAGACCCTCTGAGTAGTTAACGGTTACGGGAACCTGAAATGCCGGAGAGGTTCTGTACTTAACGTGGAGCTCTACGTCTCCCCTCTTAACAAACGAGGCTACAAGGCTGTTTAGCTGGTTTATCAGCGGGTTGAAGATTCTGGGGATGGAGAACCTTACCTTTAGTGCTTTACTGTTGAGGCTTCTAACCTCCGCCGTTATTTCGGCGATCTCATTTGCCGCAGTTCCCTTACCGTAGCCTGTCATGCTCTTCATCTTAGATTCCTCAGCAGTTCTGTATTTACCTTTATCGTTGCCTTCTGCCTTAACAGGTTGATAAAGTCTGCGTAGTCTGTCTGTCTCTTCTGCTGGATTAAGAACTCCTTCAGTTTCTCTACTTTGTTCCTGTCAACCTTTTGAACCGTCAGCTCCGTTTCAGGCGAGAAGACGCCGTAGCCGTTTGAGAGCCGCAGAACAACTCTCTCTCCGACCTTTACTGTAAAGAGTTTTTCAGGGCTTTCAACCGGCCTGAACTTCTCTGCAAACTCTGCTCTGTCAAGAGCTTTGGTCTCTTCAGGGAGCTCTCCCCTGTAGCTCTCTGCAGCCTTCTGAGCCTCTTTAACGGCCTTTTCTGCTGCAAGCCTTTCCTCTATCTGTTTTTTGACCTCCTGAAGAGGTTTGTACTTTTTCGTTTCAACCCTGAAGGCAAGGAGTAGCTGGTTGCCGGTGCTTCTAAAGACAAACTGCTTCTTCTCAAGCTCTTTCTGGAGTTCTTTGTCTGTCAGCTTAACCGGGTTCATCTTGAGGAGCTCCTCAAACTTACCCTCTCTGGCAAGCTCAAACGCCCTCTTTGCCTCCTTTTCCCCTTCTGCCGTTTTTGGAAACTTTAAGAGGAACTGGCCGGTCTCTCCCTTCTCGGCAAACTCCTCCCTGTGGCTTCTATAGTACTCTTCAATCTCCTTTTCTGATACTTCCGGCTTGAACTGGCTGAAGGGGAAGAGCTTGTACTTAAACTTCCTACTACCGAAAAACTCCCTGTAGAACTTCTCAACTTCCAGTTTTGTTACAGAGGGTGCGTTGTTGACGACGGTCAGGAGCTTCTGAATTAAGAGGTCTTCCCTTACGGTGTTCTCAAACACTTCAGGAGTTAAATGCCTTGCCCTTAAGAACTCCTTGTAGAGCTTAAGGGAGAACTTTCCGTTTTCCTGAAAGGCGGGAATCTCCTCTATGGCTTTTGCAACCGCCCAGTCGCTTACCTTAAGTCCCTCCCTCTTTGCCTCTTGGAGGAGGAGCTCCCTTGTTATGAGCCTCTGTAGAGCTAACGCCTTTAGCTGTTCGTCGCTTACTATTTTCCTGTAGTTTTCCCCCAGTTGAGCCTTCAGCTGGTTAACGGTGTTGTTGTACTCCCTCATAAAGTCTGAAAGCTTTATTCCCTCGCCGTTAACCGTTGCCACTTCGTTGGCTGAAGGCCCCGAAACGGAACCTTTTCCCCACACGAGGAAGATGGTTCCCACAAAGGAGGCTGCTACGATCCAGAGGGGAAGGCTGAAAGCCCTGAGGTTTTTCCTTATTTTAGAGAGCATTGTTCCTCCGGTTGAAAATCGGTTGAGCAGATTTATACTTAAAATCAGACCCCATCTCAACCGTTTTGTTTAGGAGACCGTTAGTGAGAAACAGCTACGAGAAGAGATCCAACGTTAAAGGTATCCTTGAAAAGGCTCAGAACCTTATAGAGTCTAAAGATTACAGAAAAGCCATAGAGGAGCTTGAAAGGAACAAGGTTAGAGACGTTGAGTACTACCTCCTTCTGGCCGAGGCTTACGAGGGAATTGGAAACAGCGAGAAGGCTGAGGCCTACCTTGAGGAGGCAAGGTTCCTTGATACTGAGCTCCGCTCAAGGGAGCTCCTTCAGAGGGGAATTACTCTCGCCTCTATGAGGAACTTTAAGGCTGCAGAGAGGGAACTCCTTGAGTCTATAAAGCTCAACCCGTTTGAGAAAGAGGCCTACTTAGAACTCTACCGCCTCTACAAGGAGATAAGTTCCCACAGGAAGATGGTGAAAACCCTTGAGAGCCTGATAACCCTTGACCCTTACTCGGAGTTTCCCTACCTGGAGCTCTCCCGTTACTACGCCTTAAGGAGGAACTACAGAAAGGCCGAGGCCGTTTTAAAAAGCGGTCTTGAGCTTATGGATTCCCCTTCGCTCCACTACGAGCTGGGGAAGGTTTATGCAGACTGGGGAAAACTGGAAGAGGCTAAAGAGGAGCTCCGGGAGGCGTGCAGACTTGACTACAAAAACGCCGACTACAGGCAGAAACTTGTAGAGGTTCTGGTCAGCGACGAGGACTACGCCGGAGCCTTAGAGGTGGTTCACAACACGCTGGAGCTCTACCCCGACGCAGTTTACCTCCTTCAGAGCGCTGCAGCCCTCTACGACCTTTTAGGTAAGGAGGAGATGGCAGAGCACTACTACAGGAAGGCGGTTGCCGCTTCTGAAGGTTTCATAAGGGACGACGCACTGAAAGCCCTTGCCGAGTTTCTGGCGGAAAAGGGCAGGTACGACCAGGCCGAGGAGGCTTTAAAGGAGATACTCTACACAACCGATAACGTCTGGGTTCTCTTAGACGTCTTCTCGGAGCTCTCCATAATCCTCCTTGAACAGGAGAGGCTTTCAGACATAGTTGAGGCCGGGAAGTTCGTTCTGAAGAACCCTGAACTCTCTGAAGAGGAGTTCTGCGAGGTTGCCGAGGTTGTAGGAGACGCCCTCTTTGAGTCGGGGAGGTTTAAGGAGGCTGCCGACTACTACAGGAAAATCGTAGAGACCTCAGACGACGAGAAGCTGATAAAGAGAGCCTACTCCAAGCTTAAAGAGGCCGAAGAGGTTGACTCTTTAGAGGCTATGTTTAAGAGGAGCTAACCTCAGACAGCTTTTCGGCTATCTTCTCCTTCAGCTCCTCCAGTCCCCACCCCTTTGTTGCCGAAACGAAAACGACCTCCGGGCTCTCCTCTGGTATTTTCCCGGCAACAAGGTGGTGGAGCTCCTCCCTGCTCACCGGCTTCTCAACTACCCGGTCAACCTTGTTTGCAACAAAAAGCTTTGGCTTCTCCCAGCTCTTCAGCCTCTTAAGGACAGACTTTACAGACCGGAGCTCTTCTTCAAGCTTTGGAGACGAAGCGTCAAAAACGATAAGCAGCAGGTCTGCCTCCTTAACCTCGCTGAGGGTTGCCCTGAAAGAGGCTACAAGCTCGTGAGGCAGGTTCCTTATGAAACCTACGGTATCTGAAATCAGAACTTTCTCGCCGTTTAAGTAGAGAGCTCCCGTTTTAACGTCAAGCGTCGCAAAAGGCATATCCTTAACGAAAACATCTTTCTTTGTGAGAGCTCTAACCAGCGTAGACTTCCCTACGTTCGTGTACCCAACCACCGCAACTGTCTTAAACCCCTTCTTCTTCCTCCCCTCTCTAACCAGCTCCTGCCTCTTTAAAACCTCCTCAAGCTCCCTCTTCAGCTTGTGTATCTTCCTCCTTATAGCCCTTGCCTCAACCTCTGTTTTTGTCTCTCCGGGTCCTCTCGTTCCAACGCCTCCAC
>JALWGN010000111.1 GCA_027013575.1 Desulfurobacteriaceae bacterium | reverse complement strand
CAGATTGAAAGAAGAGACATAGTTTTCCTCCTGACAACTCTCATCTACTGGGGTGTAGCCGTTTGGAAGTTCTATCTGTAGAGAACCTGAAAGTTGAGCTGGAAGGTAGAGAAGTCCTTAAAGGCGTCAACTTCTCTGTAGAGTACGGGGAGAAAGTCTTTATAACCGGCCCTAACGGAGCAGGAAAGACTACGTTCCTTGAAACTGTAATGGGGTTTATTCCCTTTACCGGGAGGATTTTCTATAGGGGAAAACCTCTTGAAAGAGAGAGAGACTTTGAGGAGGTAAGGGGGAAAATAGGCTACGTCTTTCAGAACCCCGACGACCAGCTATTTGCTCCAACTGTAGAGGAAGAGCTGGCCTTTGCTCCGTTAGTAAAAGGACTGAAAAGGGAAGAGGTTAAACGGATAGTTGAAACTACTCTGAGGGAGTTCGAGATAGAGCATCTCAGAGGAAAACCTACCTACAAGCTCTCAGGAGGAGAGAAGAGGATAGTTTCCGTTGCCTGCGTGGTTACGATGGATCCGGAGGTAATCCTGTTGGACGAGCCAACAACCGGACTTGACAGAAACAGGTGGGAAAAGCTTGTGGCCTTCTTTGAAAGGAGCAGGAGCTCCCTCATCGTTGTAACCCACGACACAAGGCTCATGGAGAGGCTGGGCTGGAAGAGGTTCGTAATGGAAGACGGGGAGCTCCGTGGTGAGTAAGGTAGGCGACAAGAGGTGTTAAAAACCCAACTTCACCAATAAGGAGAAGGAAAAAGAGCATAGCCCTCTTACCGTCAGACCAGTCCTTTCCGAAGCGCACTGTAAGAAAAATGTTCAGGGTAATAAGTATTCCCACAAAGAGGTTAAACTTCCAGTCGTTGTTAGCCACTACAGGTATGTAGAAAAAGACTCCCCCTCTTAAGGGGAACTTCCTGGCCTCCTCAGGCCACAGTTTCCCTGCAAGAAGAAAGCCTGCAACAACCAGAGAGAGCTTAAACAGGAAGAGGAGGAAGCCACTCACTTAGCGACAGCCTCCTCCTTTGAGCTTTTTTTCCTTTTCCTCTTCTTCTTCTCACCCTCTTCAGGGTAGAGGGCTATCTCAAATACCGGCTCAACTCTGTTTACGAAGATAAGCTCTATTTTCTTCTTCGCCTCTTCGGGGAGCTCCTCCATCACCTCCTGCTTGTTCTTCTCAGGAAGAATAACCTTTTTGGCTCCGTATCTTAAAGCTGCAAGTATCTTCTCTTTCAGCCCTCCAACTGGAAGAACTTTACCTCCTAAAGTTATCTCCCCGGTCATTGCAACCTCTTTTCTTACCTTCCTGCCTGTAAGGGCAGAGAGCATGGCAGTTGCAATCGTTATACCGGCAGAAGGGCCGTCTTTCGGAATTGCTCCCGCCGGAACGTGAACGTGGATGTCAATCTTTCCAAAGTCGTGCTTTATGTTGTACTTCTCGGCGTTGGCCTTTATAAACCCGAGGGCTGCCTGGGCAGACTCTTTCATTACGTCTCCGAGCCTTCCTGTAAGGATGAGCCTTCCTGAGCCCTTCGTAACTATTGCCTCTATGAAGAGAACGTCCCCTCCTACAGGAGTCCAGGCAAGACCTGTTGCAACGCCGACCTCGTCCTCTCCCAGCTCAAGCTCGGGGATGAACTTGGGAGCTCCCAGTATCTTCTCAACGAGCTTCTTCGTAATTCTGTACTTCTTCTCCTTACCCTCGCTTATCCAGAGGGCAACCTTCCTGCAGATGGCGGCAATTCTTCTGTCAAGGTTCCTTACTCCTGCCTCCCTGGTGTAGTGGCGGATAATGTGGAGGAGGGCGGAATCTGTAAACTCTATGTCGTTCTCCGTTAAAGCGTGGTTCTTCATCTGTTTTGGAACTATGTACTTCTTCGCTATCTGTAGCTTCTCGTACTCGGTGTAACCGGGAATGTTGAGAACCTCTAACCTGTCGTATAGAGGCTCGGGGATCGTGTGGGGAGTATTTGCAGTTGCAATAAAGAGGACTTCAGAGAGGTCAAACGGGTGGTTGATGTAGTTGTCAACAAACTCCCTGTTCTGTTCGGGATCTAAGACCTCCAAGAGTGCCGCAGCCGGGTCTCCCCTGAAGTCTGAGGCCATTTTGTCTATTTCGTCAAGGAGGATTACCGGGTTCTTCGTTCCTGCCTTCCTCAGCGCCTGAATGATCTTTCCGGGCATTGCGCCAACGTAGGTTCTCCTGTGCCCTCTAATCTCGGCCTCGTCTCTCACTCCTCCAAGGGAGATGCGGACGAACTTCCTGCCGAGAGCTCTTGCTATAGACCTGGCAAGTGAGGTCTTTCCTACTCCCGGAGGGCCGACAAAGCAGATGGTAGGCTGCTTTACCTCTTTTACCTTCTTCTTCCTCTTCTTTATCAGCGACTTAACCGCAAGGTACTCAAGTATTCTGTTCTTTACTTTCTCAAGGTCGTAGTGGTCCTCGTCCAGTATCTTCCTTGCCCTCTCTATGTCTAACTTGTCTCTGGTTCTCTTAGACCAGGGGAGCTCTATCATCCACTCAAGCCACGTTCTTAAAACGGCGGCCTCTGCAGATTCAGGGTGCATCTTCTCAAGCCGGGCAAGCTCCTTTAAAACGGCCTCCTCAACCTCTTTAGGCATTTTGGCCTTTTTTATCTTCTCCCTGTACTCCTCTATCTCCTTGCTTCTCTCCTCCTCCTCACCCAGCTCTTTCCTGATCGCTTTAAGCTGCTGTCTGAGGAAGTACTCCTTCTGTTCTCTCTCCATAGACTCACGGGCTTTTGCCCTTATGAGCTCCTGAACCTCTAAGACCTTTATCTCATGCTCTAACTTCTCGCTGACCTTCTTCAGCCTCTCTATCGGGTCAACGGTTGAAAGGAGGTCTATGGCCTCTTCCGTTGAGAGGTCAAGCTGAGCTGCTATCAGGTCTGCAAGCCTTCCGGGATCTTCAATAGACCTGAGGATTGCAACCATGTCGGGGGGAATCTGTTTACCGAGGGCAACAACCCTTTCAAGCTGATCCTTAACGAGCTTTACTAGCGCCTCTTCCTCTATACTCTTCGGCCTGTACTCTGGCTCAACAACGTGTTCAAGGAGAGCTCTGTAAAGACCGTCTTCCTTTTTAAGCTCCTTTATCTTTGCTCTACCAAGGCCTTGAACGAGGATTTTTACCCTTCCGTCGCCCATTTTCATCGCCTTCAGTATTACGGCGACGGTTCCGTAGTCGTAGAGGTCTTCCCGTGTAGGTTCCTCTATCTCCTTGTTCTTCTGAGTAGCAAGGAATATGAGCTTGTGCTCTTTGAGGGCTTCCTCAACGGCGTTCAGTGAGAAAGGCCTCCCAACAAAGAGGGGAGCTATCATCATCGGAAAGACAACAACATCCCTTAAAGGTAGAACGGGGAGCTCCTCAGGTAAGTTTGGTTGAGCTATAGGCTCATTTATCATCTCCGCCATCTTCAATCTCCTCTCTCACTCTTTTCTTGAGGAACTCTAGGAAAGAATTCCTTAGATCTTCTCTTCTCAGTGCAAAGTCAACCGTAGCCTGAAGGAAACCGAGTTTATTTCCGGTATCGTAACGCCTAACTCTTAAAATCCTACCATAGATAGCTTCTCTGTCGTTAAGTATCCTAAGGGCATCTGTCAGCTGAATCTCTCCGCCTTTACCCGGGGGAGTATTCCTTAAAGCTTCAAACACTCCAGGTGTAAGAACGTATCTTCCAGCAATTGCAAGGTTTGAGGGAGCCTCTTCTAAAGAGGGTTTCTCTACAAGTTCGTCAAGCTTGTAAACCCCCTCATCAACCTCCCTTCCCCCAACCACTCCGTACTTACTGACCTCCTCCTTCGGAACCTCCTGAACTCCGATAACAGAACACCTGAACCTCTCAAAAACCTCTATCAGCTGGCCGATTGCCGGCTTCTCAGAAACCATTACATCGTCACCGAGGAGAACCGCAAAAGGCTCGTTGCCTACGGCAGGCTCAGCAGTTAAGATTGCGTGCCCCAGCCCAAGGGGCTCCTTCTGTCTTATGTAGATAAAGTCTGCAAGGTCTGAAATCTCACGGACTATCCTAAGGAGCTCTTCCTTCCCCTTCTCCTCAAGGTTCATCTCAAGCTCAAGGTTCCTGTCAAAGTGGTCTTCTATAGCTCTCTTATGCCTTCCCGTAACAAAAATTATCTGCTCTATCCCTGCAGCAACCGCCTCCTCAACTATGTACTGTATAACCGGCTTATCAACAAGGGGAAGCATCTCCTTTGGTTGAGCCTTTGTGGCAGGCAAGAACCTTGTTCCAAGCCCGGCAACAGGAATTACAGCCTTCCTGATAACCATTTTCCCCTCCCTTCAGTTGTTGTTTATTTAATGTCCCAGGGAAACCGCCTGGCAAAAATACACTTTAGATACCTTGATTCCGGAATCTGAAGGACGAACGGGTGGTCTTTTGACTGATAGGTCGTGTAGAGAACCTTCAGAGGCGTTCTCGTATCAAAGGCCGCAGAGGTGAGAATCTCCTCAAGAATAGGTGGGGTTATGTGGTGAGAGCAAGAGCAGACGACGATACTTCCACCCGGCTTTAACATCTTAAGACCCCTGAGGAAGAGCTCCTTATAACCTCTCTTTGCCTGCTCAACAACCTTCCTGCTCTTTGCAAAGGCCGGAGGATCTATCACTATGGAGTCAAAAGTCTCTCCCCTCTCGGCCATTGACTTCAGGACTTTAAAAGCGTCTCCCTTTACGAAAGAGAACCTATCTGCAACGCCGTTGAGCTCTGCGTTCTCCCTGGCGAGGTCCAGGGCAAGCTGGGAGCTGTCAACGGCAACCACCTCCCCAGCGTTTCCTATAACTGCAGCGTGGATACCAAAGCCTCCAAGGTGGCAGAAGGCGTCAAGGACTCTGTCACCTTCCCTGACAAACTCTCTAGCAAACAGGAGTTTGTTCTCCCTCTGATCCAGGAAGTAACCGGTTTTCTGGCCTCCAACTATTTGAACGTTGAACTTTATACCGTTCTCAAGTATTACAACCTTCTCGGGAACATCTCCGTAAAGGGGCTGCTCAACCAGGGGCAGACCCTCAAGCTCTCTGGTCTGGACGGTTGATTTCTCGTAAATCCCTTTTGGCTTAACAACCTCTACAAGCGCCTTTACAACAGTCTCTTTCAGTATCTCCATTCCTAAAGTGGTTACCTGTATAACCAGATAGCCGTCGTAATAGTCAACTATCAGGCCGGGCAGGTAATCTGCCTCTGAGTGGATAAGTCTGAAGGCCGTGCAGTTTTCAGGAACGACCTCTCTCCTGTAAGAGAGGGCTTCCGAAATCCTCCTGACGAAGAAGTTGTAGTCTATTTCCTCTTCCTTCCTGAAGGTCAGTATTCTAATGGCTATGTAGCTGTCGGGGTTTATGTAACCCTTTGCCAGAAAGGCTCCTCTGTAGTCCCTCACTATGCAGATTTCCCCCGGACGGGGGCGCCTTGAGTAGGAGAGTATCTCGTTTTTGTATATCCAGGGGTGAAATCCCTTCACCCTCTTTTCCTTTCCCTTCTTTATTGAAACCTGAAGCATCTTACCTCCCGATGAAGGCTCCAGGCAGGAGTTTCATGTATCTAAAGAAACTCTCCCTGTAAGAGAGCCTGCCTGAGAGGAGCTCCGCCGCCAGCTCCGATACGGAGCGTGACCGTTTTATCATGAAGAAATTTAAACCTTTAAGTGAAAAGAAGAGCCTGCCAACCACCCTGGCCCACCTAAACTCCTCTCCAAACAGTGAGTTAACTGCAGTTTCGTAGCTTTTCAGTTTCTCCAAGTCACCAGACGTAAGGTACTGCTTCACAGCTCCGGCAGCCACCACTCCGCTCTTAACGGCGTAGTAGATTCCCTCTCCCGTTAGAGGATCAACCAGGCCTCCTGCATCTCCGAGGAAGAGAACGTAGGGTCTGTAAACGTCGTTCTTCCTCTTCCCTGCAGGTATCGGATAACCGGACTCCCAGGTAACTTTACCCTTAAAGCCGTGCTTCCTGTTGAAGTCTGAAAGGAGCTCCCTGAAAGAGGAGGTCACCCTCCTATCTCTGAACTCACCAAGCCCGGTTGTAACGGTATCTCCCTTAGGGAAAGCCCAGTAGTAACCCCAGCGAAAACCGGTAAAGTCAACAATAAGATCCTCAAAGGAGCTCTCAACGTAAGACTCGTAAGTAAAACCGATGTCTCTACTAACGCCGAGCTGACGGGCAATCCTGCTGTTAACGCCACTGGCAACGAGGAGAACTCTGACCCTGTAGCTTCCCTTCGTAGTGTTAAGAACAACTCCGTCAAGGCCTCTATCTACCGTTAAAGCTGTTTCTCCAAGGTGAATGTCAAACTGAGAGTGGTCTAAGGAGTTAAAGAGGAAAGCGTCAAGCTCCTCCCTTTGAGTAAGGTAGGTCAGCACAGAGGTTGAAGGCAGAACAGCTTTACCATCAGAGTTATAGAGGAGGAAGCGGGAAACCTGCTTTCTAACTACCGAATCAAGCTCTGGAAATAACTCCTTTAAGAGAGAGTAGGCCTTAGGAGTCAACCCGCCGGCACAGGGTTTCCTCCTGGGAAAAGAAGCTGCCTTCTCAACGGCCAGAACCTTAAACCCTGAATTTTCAAGAACCTTCAGGGCAGAGACTCCGGCAGGTCCCAGCCCCACAACCGCAACATCGTAAACCATTTCCCCCCGTCCTTATTTTTGATTACAGTTCCTACCGCCCCCTGTAGTCGGATACAAGCTTCTCAAACTCCCTGAACAGGTACCTTGAGTCGTGAGGTCCCGGGGAGCTCTCTGGGTGGTACTGAACAGTAAACAGCGGCTTCGTCTTATGCTTCAGCCCCTCTACAGTTCCATCGTTAAGGGAGTGATGAGTAACCTCTAAGTCGTCTGGAATTGTTGATTCATCAACTGCAAACCCGTGGTTCTGAGCGGTTAT
>JALWGN010000110.1 GCA_027013575.1 Desulfurobacteriaceae bacterium | reverse complement strand
TAAAGGAAGACGTAGATACGATAGAAAACGTCCACGAGCCTTACCTGATAGAGATGGGGTTCCTGGTTAGAACCCCGAGGGGAAGGAAGATAACGGAGAGAGGCCTTGAGGCCATAGGGAAACCCTCTCAGCCTCTCCTGTTTTAAAGGTTTATCTGCTTAACCTCTAAAATCTCGGGGATTTCTCTTATCTCCTTCAGGGCTTCTTCCGGAACGTCGTCGTCAACCAGAATTACTCCCTTGGCCTCTTTCCCCTTCTCAGTCCTTCCAAGCTGGAAGCCTGCAATGTTAACGCTGTACTTGCCGAGAATTGAGCCGAGCTTCCCTATAACCCCCGGAACGTCAAAGTTCCTGATGAGGAGGAGCTTGCCCTCCGGAGTCAGGTCAAAGAGGAAACCGTTTATCTCAACGATCTTTGGAAAAGTATCGTCCATTACAGTTCCGGAAACCGTAAACTCCTCGCCGTCCCTTCCCCTGCAGACAACCCTTATAAGCCTTTTAAAGTTAACGCCTTCAGGTTTTCTGACTTCTGTTACGGAGATCCCTTTCTCCTTTGCAAGGAAAGGAGCGTTAATCAGGTTCACGGGAATGTCAACGACCTTCTGGAGGAATCCCTTAAGGAAAGCGGTTGTCAGCGGTTTCGTATCCTCTCCAAGGTCTCCTCTAAACTCCAGAACGATCTCCTTAGCCCTGGAGCAGGCCATCTGAACGGCAAAGAGCCCCAGCTTCTCTGCCAGATCCATAAACGGCTTTAAAACTTTAGCAGCAGCCGTATCCTCAAAGGGAGCGTTGACTGCAAACTCGACCTCTTCACCTCTGAGTGCCGCAAGAACCTGGTTTGCAATTATTACTGCAACGTTCGTCTGAGACTCAAAAGTGTTGGCTCCAATGTGCGGAGTAACAACGATGTTTGGAGCGTCAAGGAGGATGTTGTCTGTTGCAGGCTCCTTTGAGAAGACGTCAACGGCGGCAGCCCTTACCTTACCGCTAACGAGGGCTTCGTAGAGGTCTCTCTCGTTTATTATTCCTCCCCTTGCGATGTTAAGGAGGATAACGCCGTCTTTCATCTTCTCAATTTCTCTCTTTGTAATCATGTTCCTTGTCTCTTCGGTAAGGGGGGTGTGAACCGTTATGATGTCTGAGCGCTTCAGAAGTTCATCAAGTTCGTCTACAAGTTCAACGCCAAGCCTTTCAGCCTTCTCCTTCTTTATGTAGGGGTCGTAAGCTATAACCTTCATGTCAAAGGCCTTAGCCCTTATACCAACCCTTGAACCTATACGGCCAAAACCGATAATTCCCAGGGTTTTACCTGCAAGTTCAACGCCCATAAACTTCTTTCTCTCCCACTTCCTCTCTTCCTTTAAAGACTTGTGGGCGTAGGGAATGAGCCTTGCAGCGGCTATCATCATTCCCATCGTGTGTTCCGTTGCAGCCAGGGTGTTACCGGTAGGGGCGTTAACGACGAGAATTCCCCTCCTTGAGGCTGCCTCAAGGTCTATGTTGTCAACGCCGACTCCTGCCCTTCCAACAACTTTTAACTTTTTCGCCCTCTCAAGGAGCTCCTCCGTAACCGGCGTTCCACTCCTCGTAATCAGGGCGTCGTACTCGGGGATAATCTCCAGAATCCTCTCAAAGTTCCTGAAGAGCTCCGGGTCGTAGGTAAGCTCAATGTCGGGCTGTTTCCTGAGGAGCTCCACCCCGGCATCCGCTATGTGTTCCGTTATCAAAACCTTAAACTTGGACATTCCTTAACCTCCAGAAATTACTAATAAAGTAGAACTTCGCTGAGAGAGAATTATAGACAAATTAAAAGAACCCAGCCTTACGGCTGGGAGTAAGGAAGGTGCAAAGTGTTCTGAGGGCACGATGGGTACCTGAAAGGTAAAACAGTCTTTTGGGGCAAAACTACCGTTTAAAAGTCAACGGTTGACTTTTACGGAAGTTTGTGTAAGCGCCGGATTTTAGGATCCCTTTTCAACAGACCGTTGAACTTTCAACGGTTCTTTTAGAGAGAGAACAGAAATATTATGAAGCCAAGAGCAAGCATCAGAGGAGGGAAAAGTGGACAGAAATCCCGTTTCAGACTATAAGCGTATTGCAGAGAAGGTCGTAGAATTGTTTGCATATTTAGATTCCCTAAAAGAGAATAAGAAAGACGAGGAAACAAAAACTCCTTTTTTGTTGCTTGAAACTGTAAAAGAAGCCATCTGGGAGGCAGGTAAGAAACCACTAGTAATCTTTCCAGAGCTTAACTTTGACAGAGCCTATGTAATTGAAATAGACGAGGCACTAGAACTACTTGAAAGTCTTTATATAGTAATAGACCTAGGATCCAACGAAGAACTGTTTGTTCCGCTGGCAACTCTAGGCATCACCTGTGAGTACCTACGTATAACAGAATTTCTACAAAGTAAAAGTATAGAGCTTCTTTCTAAACTTTCCGGGCAAGATATTCAAACTCTCCAGGAACTAGAATCATTCGCTTTAGAAACCTTTATCCTTCTTTTAGAAGAAACAGACGTTAAAGCCGGCATTTTAGTCGTCTTCGGCGGATGTGAACCTGAAACGAGCAAGTGGAAACTGATAAAAAGGGCTTCAAGCGTTTTCTACTTAGAAGACGGAACCAGCCTTTTTCTGGTAAACGGAGAACTGTTCAGGAATCTACTTGAGGCCAAGAGCGTAAGAGGTCTGTTAGATTTTCCACCAGGAGAAGCACTATTAGAAAACTTAGTGGCCTTTACTGGAGCTCATCCATTTTCCGGCAAAACTTTGGAACTGTTCCGAGTAATTGACTCTCCGCTCTCTAGGAAAATACCTCCTAGAATTGATTTGGTCCCTGAAATTCCGATGAAAAAAGTAGGAATGAACCAGCTAAAAGCGTCTTTCGTGACGTTAGAGGATCTTGAAGAAGGGGAAGAAGTAACGGACAAGGACGAGAGAAAACTAATTTGGAATAGCATAAGAAAAAAACCTTCTTTTGATTTGCCTGCTATTCGCAAGAACGACGTCCTAGTTCCAATCAAGAGGCACAGCAACCTCAACGCTGCCTTTGTTTGCGGAGAAGTTCCAAGGCCGGACGAAAGAATTTTCGTCACAAAAGCCGACGTTGCAGTAGTTCGTCTCAATCCGAAAAAGTTTTCAACGAAAGAAGTAGAGAACTTCTCTAAACTGCTGATGGCGGAGTTCAGAAGTTTCCGTAGGTCTGGCAAATTCACAACAAAAACCCTCAACGTAAACATTTTAAGGAACGTTGTAGGAGAGCTGGTATCCGACGAGCTTTTTAGACGCCTTCTTAAAGAAGACAACATAGGGAAACTAATGGAAGAAGGAAGAAAAGCCGTTCGTAACAAGCTCGTAAAGTACTTGAAAGCTTCTTCTCCAAAAGCTTAGCCGAACCAGACTAGGGAGGTAGTAATGCTTACTTTTGCAAGTGAATACTTAACGAGAAAGCTCTGCCAGTCGGTAGTAGGTCAGGAAGCGGCCGTTGAATCTATAGTCACGGCCGTCTGTGAAAACTTTGAAGCGTTTGCTTTAGGAAAACCCCTCAAGCTGAACAATGTTTTGGTGATGGGGCCTACAGGTTCTGGGAAGACAGAAATAGCCAGAAGTATTGCAAAAACGCTTGAAGTTCCGTTTGTTAGAACGACCATGTCGGACTTCACTTTGACCGGATACAGAGGCAGAGATCCTCAAGAAATCGTAACCGTTGACCTTAAAGAAATTTTAACGGAGAATCACTGTGAGGTCGTAAATAAACTGAAAAGTAACTACTTTTTTCGCAACAAAGCCGTTGAGATTCTCAAAAGTCTGGATATTTCTCCTTTAGAGTTTAAAGTAGCTCTGGAATTCTGTGCCACTACCGTTTTCTTCAATGAAGACGAAGTTGTTGAGTACATCTTCTCAAGATACGGGAGAGACAAGAACATTATCAACGCTATTGACGACACGAGATTTCTGATAAAAGAAGTTGAAAGGTCGTTTAAGTCTCTCGGTCCTGTTCCGATGTCATTTCAAACTTTTAAGCAGAAGCCGTTTAGTATTGTTTTTATAGACGAAATAGACAAGATTCTCATTAAAGAAAGGGGTGACGGAGCTTACTTCTACCGCCCTATTCAGGAGTTCATACTGACTATGGTTGAGGGAGCTATCGTAACTTCTGAAAGAGATTACGAAAAAGCTCAAATTGACACCTCTCACGTGACCTTTGTTCTGTCGGGAGCCTTTTCTGAACACTCCCCAGACGAGTTTATACCTGAACTTAAAGGCCGCTTAAACGTTAAAGTAAAAGTTAGAAAACTGAAGTTTGAAGACTACTTGAAGATTGCTAAGCTCCACAAGTTTGACGTACCGGAAGTACTGAAAGACAAACTAGTAGTCGTTGAACCCAGTGCTATAGTGGAGATAGCTAAGGTTTGCGAGGAGTTAAACGAGAGGGAATACTTAGGAGCTCGCAGGTTAAGGGAAATTGTTTCCAAAGTTAACTTGGCAATAAAAAGGGAACTTCGAATTACCAGCTCTTTTCCTGTAACTGTAGACGCCGACTTCGTTAGATGGGCAGTTTCTTTTGAGCCTCCTTACGAGGATTTTGTAGCCCATGTACCAAAAGGAAACCGAGGCTCTCAAGAGTCTTCGAAGAGAATTCCTAAAGTGAAAATAAAGAAACAGATCAGGGATTCTTTAATTAAAGAGCTTGTTTCCCGTTACACAAAGTTGCTGGTTGATCACAGAGGTAGTTTGGAATTTACGGTACTCTCTCCCTTTTCCAAAAGCCACTTAATAAGAAAAGACTCTAGTGGAAAGAGCGTTTTAGAGTACTTACTAGAAAGAGGGGTTATAAAGAGAATAGCAAAAAGTACTTTTGAGTCTTTGAGGCAGGCCTTAGGAGGTGAAGTTGCTGATAGAATGCTGAAAGTAGTTGAGGTAGTTGACGACGAAGAGAGTGAATTAGAAGAGTTAGAGTTTTAACTGGAAGACTAAAACTTTCACGCGGAGGTAAGCATGAAAAAATGTAAAAAGCGTTACGAGCTTTTAGATGAAACAGTAAACCTAGAAAACCTTGAATTTGAAGAAGTGAAAAAATTATTAGAAGCGTACAACCGAGGGGATGCACTCTCTCCTGAAGAGGAAAAACTGGTAAAAGCTTTGCAGTTTACTCTAAGTCCTGAGAGCTTGAAGATTGGCGTTATAGCTTACCTAGAACCTATTAATGGAAAGATTAAGGTTTGTTCAAAAAAATCTGTAATTCTAAACACTAAACTAAAATTAGCTCTTCCACTTTATTCCTATGCTATCAAAAGGAAGAAGTGGAAAATAAAGCTTATACTTTAAAAGCCTCTCGTGAAAAAACTCTAGAGGAGGTTTGCATGATAATTAATAGAGAGACTGTTCTTAAGAAACTGAAAGAGCTTAAACCGTATCTTGAAGAGAAGTATGGAATTACAGAAATAGGACTTTTCGGTTCGGTGGTCAGGAACGAGCATAGAGAAGATAGCGACATTGACATACTGATAAACTACGATTCTAAGAAAATGAAAAGCCTTTTTAGATACATAGAACTCCAAGAAGAACTTGAAGAGGTATTTGGGAGAAAGGTTGATTTAGTAAATAAGAAAACAATTTCTCCTTTCCTAAGGAAAAGAATACTTGAAGAGGTTGAATATGTCTAAGTTTAAATCGCCTATTGTTGCTTTATCACTTCTCAGAAGATTTTTGGGAAGTATTCTTTATAATTTCAATCCGAGTTCTGAAACTACTATAAAAGGGAAATCCTTGGGCAGGTTGGCGGCTATCTTCTTAGGAATTCTCAGTTTTCTCAAAAAACTATTAAATCCTTCTTTTTCGAGCACTTGAGATAGAAATTTGACTCTGCCCAGGAAAACCTCTTCTTTCCTATTTAGGAATTTTCTTAAAACTGCTTTTGCTGATTCAGCTCTTTTTGAATTTAAAACAATGAAGGCGTCGTACAGGTCTTTTATCTTTAATCTAGCAGTGTAATAATAAAACTTTTTTGCAAGTATTTCTTCAGGTTGCTCAAGCAGAAGATTTATGCTTTCTATTTCAACTTCAACCGGCTTCCATCCGCTCAAGTTCGGTGCCACTATAAAGTTTATTTCCTTCTCTCCTAAAACAAGTCTTATAGAGTTTGAAGTTTCCCTGTAGTCTGTACACATTTCTTTTGTGTAATTGTTAAGCCTCGGAGAGAGAGCAGTCAGATGCTGAGCATTAGATAGAAAAATGTCAATACCTTTACTTTCTCTGTGCCAATAGTGAAACATTAAGGCAGTTCCACCACCTAACGACCACCTTCCGAAAGGTATGTTGGCGTACTCTAAACAGTTAATGGCTCTTTCAAGGAGCTCTATCGCTTGATTTTCCAATCTACCATTCCCATAGTTCCTCTAACTCCTCGTTTGTAAACCGTGGTTTTATGTTTTTCTCGTAGTAAACTTTAAGCTCTTCAAGGCTTATTCCGTATTTCTGGCAAAAGTCCCACACCGTTTCTACCGGAACCTCAGAAAAGAATACTTCTACCTGTTCCCATTCCGGATAAGAATCAGGAAATTTTCCGCTCTTAATAATTCTCTTAAGTTTTTCCTCGGTCATTAAGGATTCATCAGCATAAGCGCAGTTAACCGTTGTTAAGGCCGGGTGCATTTGCTTCTCCCTTTATAAGGTTCAAACTGAATAATAAAATTAAATCCCTTTCCGACGCTTTCTTGAGGGAGCGCAATGGATAAGATAGATCCATTTGAAGATACTAAAGCCTTCGTTGAGATGGCAAAGCTGAACACTATAGAACCAGACCTAAAACAGGTAGCCGTATTTTTCCCGGACGCTCTTCTTATTGAGGATAAAGACTACAAAGACCCTGAATTCGGAAGAGGCCTCTTTGCTCTGATGCACACAGACCCTTACAGATTTTCA
>JALWGN010000109.1 GCA_027013575.1 Desulfurobacteriaceae bacterium | reverse complement strand
CACTGAACTTAACCATCTCGTAAAGGTGGCCTAAAAATCCAAACCCTGTAACGTCTGTGCAGGCACTTACTCCAACAGAAACCATAGCCTCAGAGGCAGACCTGTTTAAGTGGGTCATAACCTCAGAGACGGCATCTACTTCCTCCTCTGAGGCCATATCTGCCTTTATAGCTGTAGTTAAAACGCCGATTCCTAAAGGTTTCGTATAGACAAGAGCGTCTCCAGGCCTTGCAGTTGAGTTTCTTACAACCTTTTCAGGGTGGACAACTCCCGTAACTGAAAGGCCGAACTTTGTCTCAAGGTCGTCAACTGTGTGGCCTCCGATCAGTGAAACTCCGGCCTCCTTCAGTTTTTCCGCACCTCCTCTTAAAATCTCTGTCAGGTAGTCCATTGGAACTTTACAGGTATCAAACATAACAAGGTTTATTGCCGTTATCGGCTTCCCTCCCATTGCGTAGACGTCTGAGAGGGCGTTTGCAACGGCAACCTGACCGTAAACGAATGGATCGTCTACAACGGGAGTGATAAAGTCTGCAGTCTGAATTAGAGCTATTTCGTCTGTAAGCCTGTAAACTCCTGCATCTTCGGCCGTTTCAATCCCGACTATTACGTTCTCATCCTTTGGGAAAGAGACCTTACTCAAGACCTCAGCCAGCCCGACCGGGCTCAGCTTCGCTCCTCAGCCGGAAGCCCTTACAGTTTGAGTCAACTTGAACTTCTTACTCAACTATCTTTCCCTCCTCTTTGAGTCTCTTTATAAGGTGGTCTTCCTCTCCAGCTTCAGCCCACCCTTTAGCCCTTAAGATACAGCTGTCGCACCTCATACAGGGAACTTCCTCTCCCCTGTAACAGGAGATTGAGTAGGAGTAGTCTGCTCCTAAAGAGAGACCAAGTTTTATGATTTCGCCTTTCGTAAGGTTTATAAGGGGAGCGTGTATCTTCCACCTTTTTCCTTCTGCTCCAAGCTTTGTTCCCCTGTTTAGAGCCTCCTCCATGGCAGAGAGGAACTCGGGGCGGCAGTCGGGGTATCCGCTGTAGTCAACGGCGTTCCAGCCACCTACAAGGTGGGTTGTTCCTCTGCTCTCTGCGTAGGCCGCAGCGATAGAGATAAAGACTCCGTTTCTAAATGGAACGTAGGTTATGGGAATTCCCCTCTCTTTAACCTCCTCAACGGAGTGGGTTTCTGGAACCTCTAAACTCCTGTCTGTAAGTGCAGAAGCTCCAAACTTAGAGAGGTCTACCTCAAAGAGAACGTGCTCTTTCACTCCGGCGTTTTTAGCGGTTATCTTTGCCATATCTATCTCTATGGAGTGCCTCTGGCCGTAGTAGAAGGTGATGGCGTAAACCTCGTCAAACTCCCTCTTTGCCCAGTAGAGGGCTGTTGTTGAGTCAAGACCTCCTGAGAATATAACTACCGCCGATTTCATACTCTCTCCTGAACGGGTTTTGGAAGCTCTATAATAATACCCGGAAAACCGGCTTTAAGGAGGCGCCTATTCCCCTTGACCTTTCCGTTGACAGGGAAAGAGAGGAGCGGTTTCTGAAGGAGCTCCGCCAGATAGTCCTAACTCTCTTAAACAACAAAGAGTGCAGGGTTTACCTGTTTGGTTCAAGGGCTAAAGGGAATTACCGCCGCTCCTCAGATGCCGACATAGCTGTAGAAGGGCTGACAGAAGAGGAATTCAGCAGGTTTAAGCTTCTGTTGGAGGAAATGGTTGAGGGGAGCTCCATCCCTTTCACCGTTGACACTGTTAACCTGAACAGCGTTTCAGAGGAGTTCAGAAAGGAGATTTTAAGAGAGGGCATTAGGTGGAAATAAAAAAGCTGAAAGACCTTGAAAGAGCTCTTCAGAACTTTGAAGAATCTCTTAACATTGAACTCTCTGAGTTTCCGCCATCTGTAAGAGACGTTCTGGAAAGCGGGCAGGTTCAGAAGTTTGAAATGAGCTACGAGCTTTTCTGGAAGGTTGGAAAGGAGCTCCTCTCAAAAGAGGGTGTTGACGCAGGTTCTCCCCGCAGAGTCTTTAAAGCCCTATTTCAGCTCGGCTACTTAACGTACGACGAGTTAGAGCTTTGCCTTTCTATGGTCAACGATAGGAACCTCCTTTCCCACGTCTACCGCCGCGAAGTTGTAGAGTCTGTTTTACCCAAGCTCAGAAGCTACCTGAAACTGATGAAATCGGCTGTCTCCCGGTTTAAAGAGTTCTCAGATTAAAGGTTTCTCTGAATTTGACGACCCATAAACAACAAAATAAAATTACGGCGACAATTA
>JALWGN010000108.1 GCA_027013575.1 Desulfurobacteriaceae bacterium | reverse complement strand
AAGGGTTTTTAACAACCTTAATGGCGTCTGTGGGGCAGAAGGCCTCACACCGCTTACAGTTTACGCAGTTTTCGTGGTGGTTCATTATCATGTTCAGGTCTTCGTCGTAGTAGGTGGCATCAAAGGAGCACTGGTCAACGCACGACTTACACCTGACGCACTTGTAGTCGTCCCTTAAAACCATAAAAGGGTAAAAGGCAACCTGTGGCTTTTTAAAGAGCATTTCACACCCCCTAAGGTGAGTGGAATTATTCTACTACAGGCTATTGGGGAAGTGAAATTTTCCTCAGGAAAGAGTCTACGTCAAACATACCTTTATAGATGCCTTTCCTGTCAACTACAGGAATGAGGTTTGCCTCAAATATGGCAACTACTTTCAGGACTTCCTCTACGGGGGCATCCGTTGTTAAAACAAAGGGCTCGTCTGTCATAAGGTCTTTTACCCTGAGGTTTGAGAGGTCGCTTATTGCCGCAAGGCGAAGGTCTCTTAAGGAGACTATTCCTACTAACCTTCTATCTTTCGGGCTTTTAACGACTGGAATGTACCTGTCCTTTCCTTTGAGAAAGCGCTCTATCAGGTACTTTACGTGGGCGTTTTCGTAAATTGGAGGAATGTACTTAAGGTAGTCTGAAAGTTTAAAGTCTTTCAGGTGGACGGTAAGGAGCTCCTCCACGTTTATACCCTTGTGAAAGAGAGCTCTCTTAAAGAAGTCAATCTCGTTTGAGAGCCCCACAAGGAAGTTGGTGGTAACAGAGGTAAGGAGGATCGGAATTATCAGCTGGTAGCTGTGGGTCAGCTCAACAATAACCAGGGAGGAACGGAAAGGTGCCCTTGATATGCCGCTTAGCATAGCAGCAGAGCCGACGAGAGCAAAGACACGGGGATCAAACTGAGAGTAGTCTCCGACAAAGTAGCCCAGGAAAGCTCCTGTAAAGATTGATGGAGCCATTACGCCACCGAATACTCCGCTGCCAAAGGAGAGAACAACGGCAAAGAGCTTTGTAAGGGCAATTTCAAGTGCAGTAGCAGGGGAGAAGTGGTTCTTAAAGAGCTCCCCTACAGCCCCGTAACCGACGCCTGCGGCTTCAGGGTGAAAGAGGAGGAGAAGGCCGACAACAAGGCCGAAGGAGAAGGCAACCTTTCCCCAGTAGTGGCGGTAGGCTGCCCTTAAACGGGCAAACAGGTTAAAGGAAACAAAGAAGAGAAGAGAGGCCGCCGCAGACAGAAAGGCAACGAGTATGAACAGTGGAATCTCCGCATCCTGAAAGTGAAGAGGGGGAACGTAGAAAGCTGTAAAGTCCCCCAGGAACTCCTGAGACACTAAAGCTCCAACGCTGGCAGAAACAACAAGGGGTATAAGAACGTAGCTGTTTACCTTTCCCAGAACGATTTCCGTTCCAAAGAGAACGGCGGCAAGCGGAGCGTTAAACGTGGCGGAGATGGCAGACGCAACTCCACAGGTCAGGTAGATGGGAAGGTGAATTCTGTCTATTCTAAGAACTTTAGAGAAGAGCTCCGAAAGAACCCCTCCCAACTTTGCGATGGGACCTTCACGGCCAACGGGAGCTCCAAAACCGATGTTAAAAGAGGTTAAAGAGAGAACCAGAACTCCCCTCTTTAGGTTAAAACCTCCCCTCTCTAGAGAGATCCTCTTTGCTATCTCGTCTATCGTTGCATCTTCAGGAGAGACAACGAAGTAACGGGAGACGTTGTAAGTTATGTAAAAGATAACGGGAAGGAGAACAGGGTAGAAGAGAGGACTTCCTCCAGAGATAAGGGAAAATACGGAGTGGCTCAGGAATATTAGCTTCCTAAAAAGGATGGCCGAAAACCCGCCAATAACTCCAATGATGGACGGAACAAAAAAGAAGTGATTCAAGTACTTTAGTATCTTCTCTGCGCTTTTCAAAGTAGCGAAATTTTACCAGACCCTCCTACCCTTTAAAACGTCTAATAAAGATGTGATAAACTGATAGAAATCAACTATACAATTTATTTTGGAGGGCAGAGATGGAGAACTACCTTTCCCCTGGGGACCCGTTGTTTAGAATTCTTGAGGTTGTAGGAGTGGCTGCACTAACTGCCACTATACTCATCGGAGTTATGGTCAGCTACGACTGGTGGAAAGAAAAACAAGAAAAGGAGAGGGAGGAGCAAAATGGCCAGGGTAGATGAATTTAAGAACAAGAGCATTGAGGAGACTTTAAAGGAGCTCCAAACCTCACTTGAAACGGGACTCTCTGAAGAAGAAGCGAAAAAACGGCTGCAGAAGTACGGCCTTAACGAAATCCCGGAGAAAGAGGAACCGCTCTGGCACAGGATTCTCAGGCGCTTCTGGGGACCTATTCCGTGGATGATTGAGATAGCTGCAATTCTCTCTGCGCTGGTAAAACACTGGGAGGATTTCGTAATTATTATGGTCCTCCTGTTCGTTAACGCAGGGGTTGACTTCTGGCAGGAACACAAAGCACTCTCGGCACTGAAAGTACTGAAAGAAAAACTGGCCAAGAAAGCACTCGTCCTCAGAGACGGAAAGTGGAAACTCATTGACGCAAAGTACCTGGTTCCGGGAGACATAATAAAGCTGAAAATCGGAGACATAATCCCTGCAGACGTTAAGCTTGACCACGGCGGGGACTTCATTCTGGTTGACCAGTCTGCCCTTACGGGGGAATCTCTTCCGGTAACGAAAAAACCGGGAGACATAGCCTACGCAAACTCAATAGTTAAAAAGGGAGAAATTAACGCAATTGTAGTTGCAACAGGGCTTGATACCTACTTCGGAAAAACCGTTCAACTGGTGGCAAAGGCGGAAAAGGAGGAGCGCTCCCACTTCCAGGAGATGGTTATAAAGGTTGGAAACTTCCTGATAGCCTTAACGCTGATACTCGTTGCAATTACGGTATTTGTAGAGATTAACAGAGGAAAACCGATAATTGAACTACTCCAGTTCTCTCTGGTTCTAACTGTAGCAGCAATCCCCGTTGCACTTCCGGCGGTTCTTACCGTTACAATGGCTATTGGAGCTCTCTACCTGGCAAAGAAGCAGGTTATCGTCAGCAGGCTTGCATCAATTGAAGAGCTGGCCGGGGTAGACGTACTCTGCTCTGATAAAACGGGAACCCTCACGATGAACAAAATGACAGTATCCGTTCCCTTCACAGTTAACGGCTACACCTCAGAAGACCTCATGTTCTACGCAGCCCTGGCCTCTAAAGAGGAGAACAACGACCCAATAGAGATACCGATATTTGAGTGGCTGAAGAAACACAACCTGTACGAAAAGGTAAAGAAGTGCGTTCAGGAGAAGTTCGTTCCCTTTGACCCGGTAAGGAAGAGAACAGAAGCCCTCGTAAAGTGCGACGGCCAGGAGCTCTACGTTACAAAGGGAGCTCCCCAGGTAATCCTGGAGCTCTCAGACAAGAGCGAGTTTGACCCCAAAGTTGTGGAGAAGAAAGTTGAAGAGTTCGCAGAGAACGGGTTCAGAACCCTCGGCGTTGCCTACAAAAAACCCAACGAAGAGAAGTTCCACTTTGTAGGTCTCATACCCCTCTACGACCCACCAAGACCCGACTCAAAAGAGGCCGTTCAGGAGGCCAAACGCTACGGCGTAGAAGTGAAAATGGTAACTGGAGACAACATAGCAATAGCCAGGTACATAGCAAGGATACTCGGAATAGGAGACAAGATAATAAGAGCCAAAGAGCTAAGAGAGGCAACAAACGAAGAGTACGCAGTTCTGGCTCAGATAATAGCCAAAGCGATAATGAGAGTGGAAGGACTCAGCCCTGAAGAGGCAGAGAAGAAGGCCAAACAGGTTGCAGAACTCGTTAAGAAAGAGCTTGAGAACACAAAACTCTCACTGGGAGTTGTAAAGAGACACGAGTCTGAGATTATCAAGATAATTGAAGAGGCCAATGGCTTTGCAGAGGTCTTCCCGGAAGACAAGTACTTCATCGTTGACAAGCTCCAGAAAGCAGGCCACATCGTTGGAATGACCGGAGACGGCGTAAACGACGCTCCAGCCCTGAGAAAGGCAGACTGTGGAATTGCAGTTTCAGGAGCAACAGACGCAGCAAGAGCAGCAGCAGCACTGGTTCTGCTGGCACCAGGTCTAAAGATCATCATCAGAGCAATGGAAATTGCAAGAGAGATCTTTGCAAGAATGGAGGCCTACACGATATACAGGATTGCAGAGACTATCAGAGTTCTCTTCTTTATGACGCTCTCTATTCTCGTCTTCCAGTTTTACCCGATTACAACGGTAATGATCATTCTCCTTGCCCTGCTAAACGACATCCCTATCCTCTCCATCGCCTACGATAGACAGAGAATATCGCCTAAACCTGTTAAGTGGGACATGTACGAGATCAACGTAATGTCCTTCTGGCTCGGAGTTGCCGGCGTTCTCTCCTCATTTACGCTCTTCTTCCTCCTTGAGGTTTACTGGAAGTTACCTCAGGATCTGATTCAGTCAATCATATTCACAAAACTGGTCGTTGCAGGGCACTGGACGATCTACAACACACGGGTTAAAAACTGGTTCTGGAAGAAACCATGGCCTTCAGCGCTTCTCTACGTTGCAACAAACGGAACAAGCATCCTTGGAACGATAATCGCCGTTTACGGGTTCGGACTTATGACCCCAATAGGCTGGGGTTGGGGACTCTTTATCTGGGGTTACGCTTTCCTCTGGTTCGTATTCAACGACGCAGTCAAGATGGCAGTCCTCAAGATGTACTGGGAGAAGAAGTTCCTTTTCGCTCCTGGCCACTTTAAGTTCCTAAGAAAAGTCTTCTCTGCCTAATTCTGCGGGCTTTGGCCCGCTTCTATTTCTTTTTTAGAATTTTTATTGACAACTTAATACGGAATGAAGAAACACGCAGTTCATAAATTAATGAAAGATATGGAACGGCAGACGCCGTCCCACAGGAGGGTTAGCCACCGAAAGGATGGGTATTGGGATCTATCGTTGAGTGACACTTCGTACAGGTTACGCCCTTCTGCATCCTTGTATCGTCTCTTTTTAATTCTTCTGGTGCTTCCGGGTTGCCAACTTTTCCGTGACAGCCAAGGCACGATTGAACAGCACTGCTTGTAGTTGGAAGCTCTTGGAAATTCTTATAAATTATTTGTTGATTGAGAAACTCTACTGCTTTAGCAGCAGTACTGGCAACTAACCTTGCGCATCTCTCCTCTCTCTCTGCCGAATCGGCTCCCCAAAGGGGAACGTTGTTAGAGTCAACGTTTGCATACAGCCACTCAGCAACAGAGATGTGGCATATGGGAGAGTTAGAAACCGATTTGTTGGCCTGCGTTGAAAGCCTTTGAACTGCTGTCTGGTAAGCCTTTATCTCATCGTCACTCTTTCCTGCAGCTTTGAGTTGGTTAATCACTGCGTTAACGTCGTCGGAAGTTGGAACATAAGTGGGAAGGCTTGTTGTTGAATACCACCAGTTGAGAGATTCAATAATGTCTTCCGGTTTTGGAGAAATAAGTTGAACAGCTGCAAAGGTTCCATTGAGAGCTCCACATAGAGTTGCCCAGCTTAAAACGCCTCCTCTACCGTAGTTCATAAGGGCAGTTGGGATAAGTGTATAGGGGAAACCGACTTTTTGTGCAAGCGCAGTAATAATGGCATTAAAGGTTCCGTAAGCACAACCTTTAAGAGTATCGTTATTAATCTTTTTATTTGCGTAGTGAGACCTGTATGCAAGTGAAGCAACCTCTGCAGGGTCAAGCTCAACGTACTTGAATGGGGGTTCAGGCATTCTCAGCTGCGATGTCGTTGCAGACGCCTGTTCCTGAGTTGAAACTCCTCCTCCGCCACCTCCACCGCAGGAGGTTATAACGGGGGCCAGCAGGCCCCCAGCAACGCATCCAATTCCAACAAGTTCAATGTTTTTCAAAAATTCCCGCCGTTTCATGCTCCACCTCTCCTATTGGTTTCTCCTTCTTCTGATAAATCCAAATGGAAGCAAGCCAAAGAGGAGTGAAAGGATGTTTCCGGCTCCGGCATTCGGAGTAAGCGAACATCCTCCTCCGCCACCTCCACCTGTTGAAGCTGTTTCATTACCTGAAGTTGAACTGGTTGCAGGCTCTCCAAGAACTACAGTTACAGGCTGCTCCTCTGCTTTTGTTGCAGTCAAAGAGATCGTTGCAGTAATAGCTCCATTTGTTGTGTCACGGGATACGCTGGTAACAGTTCCTCTATCAGGAATGACGGTGGCATTTTGAACCTCATCTGGGGTAAGACCGCTAAACGTAACAGTAAACGTAGTAGACTCTGGAACTACAACCAAGTGGGCAATTACTTTGGCCAACTTCTTCTCTTCTGCAATCTGCTGAACCTCTGTTTCAGGTGCTGTTCCCTGAATAACAGCATTCTTAGCTTCTGCTTTAATTGTCAGTTTCTTGCCGTTGAGATTAACAGAGAGAACGGCCGTTCCATCCTGTACGTTCTGAACTGTTATTTGAGGAATTACCGGAGCTGCAGGAGCTGAAGGTGTTGTAGTTGAGGGAGCTCCACCTTTAACAATCGCAACCGTTGCCTCGTCAGACTGTTTAGAAGATGTAGCTACGGTAAATATGAGCCTGCCGTTTTCAACCTGAGTACTCTTGATTACAGTGTTGGGGCCTGCAATAACGGAGTAGTCTGAGGCCTTACCCACGGCAGGAATAACTACAAAGGTTGCTTCAGAACCGGTCAGTTTAATCTTAAGAGCTTCCTCAATTTCCTTACCTTTTGGAACAAAGCTCGTATCAACGCTGTCGGGTTCTGCTGTAAGCGGGTCAATGTTTGCACCCTCTGGAGTCCAGACAGCTGCAATGTAGCCGTTTCCATCGTAAGGC
The DNA here is from genome assembly GCA_027013575.1 of Desulfurobacteriaceae bacterium. GTDB lineage: Bacteria > Aquificota > Aquificia > Desulfurobacteriales > Desulfurobacteriaceae > Balnearium. The sequence continues at coordinate 163 of JALWGN010000108.1, read as the reverse complement.
TTAACCTCAACATCACTCGGTGAGTAGTAAGCGTATGTAAGCCTTCTCAGGTCTTCCTGTGTAAACTCTCCGCTGTAACCCTCAATTGCAGCTTTTGGAACTTCAAATACAGTTACACCGGGAACTGTATCTACATGGGGATACTTCTGAACGGGCCTGTTGA
>JALWGN010000107.1 GCA_027013575.1 Desulfurobacteriaceae bacterium | reverse complement strand
CTCATTGAGAGTATTCCCTGAAGGGTTTCTGAGTCTAAAGGGGTGCCAAAGAGGAACTCCCTTACAGCCTCCTCAACCTCTTCCTTCAGGTTTCCGAAGAGGAAGCGGAAACGGGTAAAGGCGAGCCTCTCCCACAGCCGTGCCGTCTCTTTCAGGTAGCTTCTAAAGTAGTCGGCAGTAAAGACCAGCTCTCCCTTCTCTCCAAAGGGGCGAAGTCGGGTATCAACTTCGTACCCCAGATCTTCCAGCCTCTCTATCAGTTTAACGGCCAGCTCGGTGTTTTTAAGCTCAGGAGAAGGAGCGATAAAGAGGAGGTCTAAGTCTGACCCTACGTTCATCTCTCTGCTTCCGTGTTTCCCCAGGGAGGCGAGGGAGAAGGAGGGGGAGAGCTCCCTGTAAACCTCCCCTAAAACGCCGTCGCAGACAGAGGTCATCTCAGAGAGGAACTCCTCAACTTCAGTCCGTCCGAGCCTCCGCCTCAGAAGGGCTATAACCTCAAGAACGTTCTTCGTTAAGCGGAGGTTTTTCAGCTCTCTAAAGAGGTCGCAGAAGACCTTCTCAGAAACCCCTCCCTCTATCAGGTCGGGGCGGAATATGTGGTCAAGGAGCTCCGGCGTCTCCCTGAAGCGTTTAACGAAGAACTCCTTGGTTGAGAGGAGGTAGAGAAGGAGCCTGACGATGTTCTCGTGGGAGAGGTAGGAAAAGAAGAAGAGTTTTCCCTCTTCACTCTCAAGGAAGAGGGTCAGGTTCTTAAGTGCCGTCAGGGGAGAAGGGGTAGTAAGGAGAAGATGGAGGAAACGGTCTCCGAAGGTGTCAAGCCGGCTCCTCTCCTCGGGGAGGAGGCTCCTCAGTGAAAGCAGAACCTCAATAAAGCGCTTAACCTCTTCCGCTTCTTTAAATCCCATCTTCTCAAGCTCTTCAGCCGTAAAGGAGGAGAGGGTTCTCCTGTCTCCTGTAGGGAAGAACCTGTTGAAGTGGCGGTTTACCCTCTCCATAACCCGACGGAGCTCTTTGAGGAACTCCTCCCTGTCGGGAAAACCCATCTTCTTTGCAAGCTCAAGGGCTTCCTCACTTTCAGGGTGGAAAGTCTGGGTCTGACGGAACTCCGTTATCTGGAGCATGTGTTCACACCGCCTTAAGAAAAGGTAGGCGTCCCGGAGCTCCTCAAACTCTTCCCTGTTGAGGAATCCCCACCGGAAGAGGCGCCTTAGGGCTATAAGGGTGTTCCTTGACCTTATGTAGGGAAACTTACCTCCGTAGATGAGCTGGAAGGCCTGAACGATAAACTCCACTTCCCTTATGCCGCCAAGGCCAAGCTTCAGGTCTATCTTCTCTCCCTTCTTCCTCACCTTGGCCTTAATCATCTCTTTAAGCCTTAAGACCTCTTCAATCAGCGAGATGTCAACGTACTTCCTGAAGACAAAAGCTCTGGCAAGCTTTAAAAACTCAATTCCCGTTCCCGTTAAGTCTCCAACCGACGGACGGGCTTTTAAGAGGGCAAACCTCTCCCAGGGACGGGCAACGGCGGTGTAGTACTGTTCAAGGGCTTCTATGTCGTTAACGAGGGGTCCCATGGTTCCGTTTGGTCTGAGCCGGGTATCTACGGGGCAGCAGATACCTTCAGAGGTTCTGGCGGTAAGGAGCTCCGTTATCTCTTTCGCTAAAAGTTCAAAGAAGTCGTGGTTGTGAAGTACTCCGTAACTCCCTCCGGAGGTTTTACCGTAACGGCTTCCGTAAACGTAAATCAGGTCTATGTCTGAGGCGTAGTTGAGTTCAAAACCTCCGGCCTTTCCCATGTCAACGACAACAAAAGTAGAGGTAGGCTCTCCGTACCGTTTGACCAGCTGGGAGAAGGCAAAACGGTAGGCGGCCTTAATACAGGCGTCGTGAACTAGGGTTACGTCCCTTACGAGCTCCTGAAACGGGTCAAGGTTCAGGATGTCTCTTAGAACCACCCTTGCCATGTGAAGGTGCTTGAAGGTGCGAACTTCGTCCATAAAGGCTCTCTTCTCTTTAGAGGAGAACTCAAGTTCAAACTCACCGGGGAGAAACTTCTTCCTGTAGATGCTCTGAAGTCTGGGAAGGAGCTCTGTATGCCTTACGAGGAAGTCGGCAAGGAAGCGGGAGGCGGAAAAGAGCTCAACAAGGTGGTAGAGGAACTCTCCGTCAAGCTCTTTCGGGATTTCTCCGTTAAGTGCGGCATGGAGCTTTTCAAGGTAGATGAGGGCTCTTCTGGCGTTTGGCAGCCTCTCTGAGTTCTCCTCAACGTAGGAGAGGAGCTCCTGCCACT
>JALWGN010000106.1 GCA_027013575.1 Desulfurobacteriaceae bacterium | reverse complement strand
TAGAGAGACAGTTAGACCTCAGGTACAGGGGGCAGTCCTTTGAGCTTACGGTTCCCTACTCTAAAGAGTTCAGAGAATCCTTTGAAAGAGCCCACGAGAGGCTCTACGGGTACAGACACAGCAGAGACTTAGAGGTTGTTAACGTAAGGCTCAGAGCTGTAGGGGTAACGGAGAAGCCCTCTTTTGAGCCTTTAAAAGAGTGTGGAGAGGGGTTCCCGGAGGGAGCTCTCTTAAAGTGCAAAAAGGTTTTCTTTGAGGGTGAATGGGTAGAAACGCCGGTTCTTGATAGAGAAAAACTCCTTCCCGGCCACCAGTTCCACGGCCCTGCAGTGGTTGTTGAGTACAGCTCAACGACGGTCGTTCCACCCTTTGCGAGAGTAAAAGTTGACCCATTTGGAAACCTCCTGTTAGAGGTGAGAAATGGTTAACCCTGTAAAGCTTGAGGTGATAAAGAACGCCCTTATTTCTGTTGCTGAAGAGATGGGAGCAGTCCTCCAGAGAACCGCCTTTTCACCAAACATAAAGGAGAGGAGAGACTTCTCCTGTGCTATCTTTGACCGCCACGGCCGTATGGTTGCACAGGCGGCACACATTCCCGTTCACCTAGGATCAATGCCCCTCTCTGTAAGGAGCGTTGTTGAGAGTTTAGAGCTGAAAGAGGGGGACATGGCGGTTGTTAACGACCCCTTTAAGGGGGGAACCCACCTGCCCGACGTAACCGTTGTTGCCCCCGTTTACTTTGAGGGGGAGCTCCTCTTCTACGTCGCAAACAGAGCTCACCACGCAGACGTTGGCGGGATAACTCCCGGGTCAATGCCCCTTTCAACCTCCATCTTTCAGGAGGGGCTGGTAATTCCCCCTCTAAAGTGCGTTGAGAACGGAGAGGTTTTAGGGGATTTCCTGAACCTCTTAAAGGCCAACACGAGAACCCCCGACGAGAGGGAGGGGGACTTTAAGGCTCAGGTTATGGCAAACAGAATTGGAATAAAGAGACTCTCGGAGCTCCTGAAGAAATACGGCTCAGAGTTCCTTGAGGCCTACTCAGAAGCCCTCTTAGACTACTCAGAGAAGATGATGAGGAGCGTAATCTCGGAAATCCCAGACGGCGTTTACACCTTTGGGGACTTCTTAGACGACGACGGAGCGGGAAACAGGAACGTCAGGATAAGGGTTGTTCTTACGGTAAAGGGAGATGAGGCAACTGTTGACTTCTCGCCTTCAGACCCTCAGGTTCGGGGCTGTTTAAACGCAGTCCGCTCAATAGTTGTCTCCTCTGCCCTCTACGCCTTCAGGTGTCTGGCAGGAGAGGAGATTCCAACGAACGAGGGAATTCTGAGGCCTATAAAGGTTATAACGAAGCCGGGAACCGTTGTTGATGCAAAGTTCCCCGCTGCCGTTTCAGGGGGGAACGTTGAGACCTCTCAGAGGATAACAGACGTTCTCCTTGGAGCTCTCTCAAAAGCTCTCCCCGAGAGAATTCCTGCAGCCTCTCAGGGGACGATGAACAACCTGACCTTTGGAAACGAGGAGTTCACCTACTACGAGACCATTGGAGGGGGAGCAGGAGCCGGAAACGGCTACGACGGAGAGAGTGCCGTCCACACCCACATGACAAACACCCTCAACACTCCAGTTGAAGCCCTTGAGTTCCAGTTTCCCGTTATGGTTACCCGCTACGGCGTAAGGAGAGGTTCCGGAGGAGGGGGGAAGTGGAGAGGAGGAGACGGAATTGTGAGGGAGTTCCTCTTCTTAGAGGAGGTTGACGTTACGGTTATCTCGGAGAGGAGATCCCACAGCCCCTACGGTTTAAACGGCGGAAAGCCGGGAGAGAGGGGAAAGAACGTTCTCGTTAAGCCTGAAGGTGAGGAGGTGGAGCTCCCTGCCAAGTTCACCCGCCGCTTCCACCCCGGCGAAAAGCTGAGGATAGAGACCCCCGGAGGTGGCGGCTGGGGAAGTTAAGGTTTCTTTTTAAAAACAAATCGGATATATTTCCCCGTTGAAAACTCACCGGCCAGACTCCGGAAGGGGTGCCCTTTCGGGTTCTTCCGGAGGGTGAAGGCTCGGGAGGAAAAACCCAAACAGGAGGTAGACATGTCTGAGGAGATGAAAGAGCAGCAGCCTCAGGAAACTCAGGAGGCTAAGGAAGTTCAGCAGGAGCAGACTCAAGAGGTTCAGGAGCAGGAGACCTTCAAGCCGAGGCCTCCCGGTCAGAGGGTTACGATGAAGGAGCTCCTTGAGGCCGGCGTCCACTTCGGCCACCAGAAGGAGCGCTGGAACCCGAAGATGAAGAAGTTCATCTTCACAGAGCGTAACGGCATCCACAT
>JALWGN010000105.1 GCA_027013575.1 Desulfurobacteriaceae bacterium | reverse complement strand
CACTCGCTGGGGGTTTACTGGCTGGCAGAGAAGACCTTTAACTACCTGAAGATGAACGGTTACCGCTTTGGGGAAGAGTTGGAGCTCCCCGTAAAACTTGCAGCCCTCACCCACGACCTCGGCCACTCACCGTTTTCCCACGCCCTTGAAGGTTTCATCCTTCCAGAGAGCCACGAGGAGCTTACACAGACGGCCTTAGAGCTCGTTGCAGAAGAGGTCAAACTGGAAAAAGGACTGGTTGAAGAGGTAAAGAGAATACTGAGAAAAGAGCACAGCCGGCCGTTCACCTATCAGATGGTCTCAAGCCAGCTTGACTGCGACAGGCTTGACTACCTGAGAAGGGACGCGTTCTACACGGGAGTCTCCTTTGGAAGGATAGACACAAACAGGATACTGGTCTCTGCAAGGGTTGAAAACGGAGAGCTCGTGTGGAGCTCCAAAGGGTTCAACGCCCTTGAGTCTTACGTAATGTCAAGGTACCAGATGTACTGGACGGTTTACTTCCACAAAGTAAACCTCTCGGCTCAGGTTCTCCTCCAGAAGATAGTTAGAAGAATGAGGGAGCTCCTTCTAAGCGGGGAAGAACTTCCAATAGATGAAAGCCTGAAAAAGTGCCTGAAGGATGGCAGCATAGAGGAGTTTTTTAACCTTACAGACGGCCACCTCATCTGCTCCATCTACGCCCTCCAGAGCCACAAAGACGCCGTAATTTCAGACCTTTCAAGGCGGTTTGTAAAGAGGGAGCTCTTCAGAACCGTTGAGGTAAAACCGGCAGACCTCTTAGAGCTGAAAGAAAGGGTTGAAAAGGCCGGCTTCAATCCGGAGTACTACTTTGAAGTCGTTGAACCTTCAAAAGTTGCCTACTCCTACTACTCCCCAAAGGGAACAGACGTTATAAAGGTAAAGGTTGGAGAGAGAATAGAGGAGCTCTCAAACGTTGCCCCAACAGACGCTATAAAAGCCCTCTCAAGGGAAGTCTCAAAAACCTACGCAGTTGTTCCTCCCGAAGTTTTACAGTAAAGTCTCACTATCTTTTCAACAATCTTTGTGGTAGAAATGTCAAACCTGAAGGGAATCCTCCTAACCTCTCCTGCAAATTCTCTCCCCACGATTTTCTCTAACGACCAGTCTGCTCCCTTAACAAGAACATCCGGCTTTACAGTTTCAATCACTTTTAAAGGGGTTTCGTCGTCAAAGATAAAAACGCAGTCAACGGCCTTTAACCCCTCAAGGACTCTTGCCCTGTAGTCTTCAGGAACTATCGGCCGTTTTTCCCCCTTAATTCTCCTTACAGACTCGTCGCTGTTCATTCCAACAATCAGAAAGTCCCCGAAAGATTTTGCCTCCTCTAAGTAGTCAACGTGGCCGGCGTGGATGATGTCAAAACAGCCATTTGTAAAGACAATCCGTTTTCCCTTTTTCCTCAACTCCTCAACAAGTGAGGAGAGCTCCCTCAAGTCCCTTAAAACCATGTCAACCTCTACTTAAAGAGCTGGTTATGGGTTCCTATACGGGTAAGAACAAGATTATCTCCATCAATCCTGTAAATCACTATTAAATCCCCTCCTAAATGAAACTCACGGAAATCTTTCCAGTTACCAATAAGCGGATGGTCTTTAGCCTCAGGAGGAAGCGGTTTCCCATTTAAAAGAAGGGAAACATACTTAATGAACTTCTCAAACTGTTTATCGGTAAGCCTTACACTCCGCAAGTCCTTTTTAAACTGTTTATGTCTCCTCAGGTTTAACACTCTCTTTAGCCTCAGAAATAAGAGAATTAAGGTCTAAACTCTCTACGTTTTTTCCCTCTCTTACCTCTTTCAGCACTTTCACAGTCTCTTCGTTTGGAATACGCACGGGAAAAGGAATCCCTTTCTCAAGAACAACCTGAGTAAGGAATATGTTAACGGCATCGGAAAGACTTAACCCGTAGCGGGAGAGAATCTTCTTTGCCTCCTCCTTTACTCTGGCATTAAGGTAAAGATTACTTCTCTCCTTTCTATCAGCTACTGCCATCTTAACTCCAGATATCTTTTTCACTTAATATACACAATTTTTACACAACAACAAGAAACGGAGCTTACGCTAAAATTCTTTACCAGAAAACTTATGAATTAGAGGAGGAAGTGATGGTTCTCTCTTTTGGAGAAGTTCCGCAGCCACACGAGATTGTAAACATCGCCTACGCCTTTGCTCAGCAGAAGCAGAAGAGCTGGTTTAACGGGGAGCTCCCCATAGACCCCGTAATGAGAGTTGTAGGAATGTTGGAACAGCAGGCACAACAGCTCCAGGCAGACGGCGTAAAGAACATCAAAATCACAATTCTGGAAGGAACAGACAAAGACGGCGACAAGGTAATAAACGTTTGGGGAATGGGAACAATCATCAAACTGAAGGGAAAAGAAATTGAGTTTAAGGGAGGAGAGTAGATGAAAATAGGAGTAATCGGCGGAAGCGGACTCTACAACATTGAAGGGCTTACAGACGTTAAAGAGATAAGACTTGAAACTCCCTTTGGAGAGCCTTCAGACGCCTACATCTGCGGCAAACTTGGAGACAAAGAGGTCTACTTCCTTCCCCGCCACGGCAGAGGCCACGTTTACCTTCCCTCAGAAGTTCCTTACAGAGCAAACATTTACGGATTTAAGATGCTCGGAGTTGACTGCATAATCTCCGTCAGCGCCGTTGGTTCAATGAAAGAAGAAATTAAACCTGGAGACTTCGTAATCGTTACACAGTACTTTGACAGGACAAAGAACAGGCCTTCCACCTTCTTCGGAAACGGCATCGTTGCCCACATCCCCTTTGACACACCAACCTGCCCTCTCCTTAACGAGATTATCTACAACGCCTGTGTTGAGGAGGGAATTCCCGTTCACAGAGAGGGAACTTACATCTGTATTGAAGGACCACAGTTCTCAACCAAGGCCGAATCCAAGATCTACAGGAGCTGGGGAGTTGACGTTATAGGAATGACAAACATCCCCGAGGCGAAACTTGCAAGGGAGGCTGAAATTCCCTACTCTGCAGTAGCCCTTGCAACAGACTACGACGTCTGGAAAGAGGGAGAGGAGGTCAACGTAGAGAAAGTTCTTGCAACAATGGCAAGGAACGTTGAGAACGCAAAGAAGATGATAAAGAGAGTAGTTGAAACTCTAAAACCTGAAGACCTTGCAAACTCCCCGGCAAGAACAGCCCTCATTGGAGCCATCCAGACAAAGCCTGAGTACATCTCAGAGGAAGCAAAGAAGAGGCTCTGGCTGCTTCTTAAAGACAGAATTTAAAAACCGCCCGGCCTCTGGCCGGGTTTAAATCCTCACCCAAACTCCCCTCTCTTTCAAGTACTTCTTCAGCTCAGGGATTGATATCTCCCTGAAGTGGAAAACAGAGGCGGCAAGAACGGCATCGGCCTTACCCTCTGTCAGCCCCTCGTAGAAGTGTTCCGGCTTTCCAGCTCCGCCAGAGGCGATAACCGGAACAGAAACGGCTTCAGAGATAGCCCTTGTCAGCTCTATGTCGTACCCGGCCTTTGTTCCGTCTCTGTCCATAGAGGTAAGGAGAATCTCACCGGCTCCCCTGTCAACAACTTCCTTTGCCCACTCAACTGCGTCTATACCGGTTGGGGTTCTTCCTCCGTGAATGTAAACCTCCCAGCTATCTCCCTTTCTCTTTGCGTCAATCGCAACAACGATACACTGGGAGCCAAATAGCTTTGCCCCTTCAGTTATCAGCTCGGGGTTCTTAACTGCTGCGGTGTTTATTGAAACCTTGTCTGCTCCGGCGTTAAGGAGGTTCCTTATGTCCTCAACCGTCCTTATTCCCCCTCCAACAGTAAGGGGCATAAAAACTTCCTCTGCAGTCCGCTTTACAACGTCTATCATTATTCCCCTTTTCTCGTAGCTTGCCGTAATGTCTAAGAAGACAAGCTCGTCAGCTCCCTGCTCGTCGTAAACTTTTGAGTTCTCAACGGGGTCTCCTGCATCTATCAGGTTAACGAAGTTCACCCCCTTTACTACTCTTCCCTCTTTTACATCCAGACAGGGAATAATCCTTTTAGCAAGCATTTCAGAACCTCACAAAGTTAGTTAATTGATATAATATTTTAAGATACTTATAGCTAAGGGGATAAGGTGGCAAAAAGAAACCAAAAATTTCTTATAAAGCATTTTGCTGGTATAAAGGATGCTTTAATAGAGCTTGGAGATTTAACTGTCTTTGTCGGTCCCCAAGCAACAAGAAAAACCTTAAAAAGCATGGATTCACATGGAAGAATATAAAGGAATTCCTTGAATTATACTTCGGTGAAGGATTAAGTAGCGCATGGGATAGCAACAAATCCTTTGTAAAAAGGAACGATAAAGAAATCATCCTAGATACAAAGGGAAAGCCTTCACGTAAAGAAAAGGTATTTTATATTCCTGCTCAAAGAGTTCTAACTCTGGAAGATGGATGGCCAAAAGCATTCACAAATTACAGAGCCACTGACCCTTATGTGGTAAAAAACTTTAGTGAAGAGATAAGAATTTTTCTAGAACAAATGGGAGAAAGCATATTTCCAATAGAAGGAAAACTCTTAAAAGACCTTAGAGAAGTTATTGATTCTAGTATCTTCTGGAATGCACAACTAAAAAAAACAAAAAAAGAAAAGAAAAGAAGACTAACTCTAGAAATAGATGCTAAAAATCAGGAAATACAACTACCATTCATGGTTTGGTCTGCCGGTCAAAGAGAATTTGTACCATTACTCTTAGGATTTTATTGGCTAATGCCTTCAGGAAGTACAGCAAAAAGAAGTGGAGTAAACTTTGCAATAATAGAAGAACCTGAGATGGGACTGCATCCAAAAGCTATTGAGGGAGTTATTATAATAACTCTAGATCTGTTAAGGCGGGGATACAAAGTACTTATATCCACTCATTCTCCCCAAATTTTAGAACTAATCTGGTTTATACAGGAAATAAAAAAGATAAAGTTTCAAGAAAGGAAGGAAAAAATAAAAGCTTTTAGGAGCTTATTCCAAATCAAATCCTCAAATTTAGATAAAATATGGGAATCTTCTTTAAAGAAATCATACAAGATATTCTACTTCCAACCTGGAAGCAAATCAGAAATTCAGATACAAGATATATCAAACCTTAGCTCTAATTTAGATATATCAGAAATTGAACCATGGGGAGGACTACTCTCCTTCCCAGATAGAGTTAACAACACAATCGCTGATATGATAGCAAGAGGGAAATGACACTAAAAGAGCTAAGTAAAACATGTAAGATAAAGAAGGTATGTACCGAATGCGAAGACATTATTTCTTGTATTAAGTTAGGACTAAAAGCTATCAGCAATCGCGATAGAAATAAGATCCAAAAAAGACTTAACCTTAAAGGAAAAAATATAAATTGCAGCATTAATCTTGACAGCTGCTTAGAAACAAAGTATCTAAATAAAAATAGATGGGATTACATAATACAATACGGAATGAAACATATATGTGTAGAAGTACATCCAATAACTGCAAAAGAAATTAAAGTCATAATTGGGAAACTTAACTGGCTACTTTCTTTGAGTTGCGTGAAGAAATTAGATAAAAAAGAACTGGTTCTAATATCCCCTAACGGAGTGAAACTCAACCTCAGAAGTAGAGAAGCAAAACAATTGGCTCTTCACGGTATAAAAATAAACAGAATTTAAATGAGGTGGCCAAAAGGCCACCAGAATTACTTCTTGTTTAAGTAGTCTTCTACCCTTTTTATTGAACAGAATTTTCCGCACATTGTGCAGGTCTTTTCGTCTTCCTGGGGAGCTCTCTCCTGCCTGTACTTGCGGGCAATTTCTGGGTCTATTGCAAGTTCAAACTGCCTCTCCCAGTCTAAGGCTTCCCTTGCTTTTGCCATTTCAATGTCCCACTCAAGGGCTCCCGGTACTCCCTTAACGATGTCGGCAGCGTGGCCGGCAATTCTTGCGGCGATTACTCCCTGCTTAACGTCTTCAACATCTGGCAGGGCTAAGTGCTCGGCAGGGGTTAGGTAGCAGAGAAAGTCTGCTCCAGCCTTTGCAGCTATTGCCCCTCCGATTGCTCCCGTTATGTGGTCGTAGCCGGGAGCTATGTCTGTAACGATGGGGCCTAAAACGTAGAAGGGAGCTCCGTGGCACAGCCGTTTCTGAAGAAGTATGTTTGCCTCAACCTGGTCAAGGGGAACGTGGCCAGGGCCTTCAACCATAGCCTGAACGTCTGCCTCCCTTGCCCTGTCAACAAGCTCTCCAAGGGTTATGAGCTCCTCTATCTGGCACCTGTCTGTTGCGTCGGCTATACACCCGGGGCGCATTCCGTCGCCTAAAGAGAGGGTAACGTCGTACTTCTTTGCAATCTCAAGGAGCCTGTCGTAGTGTTCGTACAGGGGGTTTTCCCTCTCGTTGTAGACCATCCACTCGGCCATGAGAGCTCCACCCCGGGAAACGATGTTCATTATCCTACCTTCGTTCCTGAGCCTCTCAAGTGAGGAGAGGGTTACGCCGCAGTGGACGGTTATAAAGTCAACGCCGTCCTGACAGTGTTTCTCTATTGCGTTAAAGAGGTCGTCTACCGTCATTTTCCCGATAAAACCGTACTTCTCTGCAGCCTCCTTTGCAGCCTGGTAGATGGGAACGGTTCCAACCATAACCGGGGAGTTCTTGAGAATTGCCCTCCTCGTTTCATCTATGAACTTCCCGGTTGAAAGATCCATAACGGCGTCTGTTCCGTACTTTAAGGCAACTCTGAGCTTTTCAAGTTCAAGCTCTATGTCCTCAATGTCGCCCGAGGTTCCTATGTTTACGTTAACCTTTGTCTTTAATCCCTTTCCGATGGCTCTGGGAGTAAAATCCTCTCTCTTCCTGTGGTAGATGTTTGCGGGAATAACTATCGTTCCCTCTATCAGGCCGTTTACTATATAGTCAACGTCCCTTTTCTCGTACTCTGCACAGAACTCAACCTCTTTCGGAACTATTCCTTTTTTAACAAGTTCAACAAGTGTAGCCATTACTCCTCCTTATTGGATTTAAGCCTCTCAGCAATTTCCTGTGCAACTTTCTTACCGGACATCAGCATACCGCCGAAAACAGGTCCCATCCTGTGGGAACCGCAGGTTGCGTTTGCAGCCATTCCACTTACAAAAATTCCGGGGAAAACCTCCTTTGAGTTTTTAACTGTGTCCTCCTCTCCTACAGAAGCCCAGAGGGGTTTTTCTCCAACAACGCAGCCGGTTTCTGTGTTCAGCTTAATTCCCGCCTTCCTCTGAAGGGTAGAGACGACAGTTGCGTCATGGCCTGTGGCGTCAACGACGAACTTAGAGGTTACTACAAGGGGATCAACCATCAGGTGGTTCATGTCAACCGTCGTCCAGTTGATAACAAGGCCGCACACCCTGTACTGGCCGTCTACCTGTTTTAGAACAACGTCTTCAGCAGTTACGCCGTTAAAAACAGTTGCTCCTGCTTTTACAGCCTTAGAGGCTATCGTCGTTACAGACTCAACTGCATCTGCAAGGTAGTAACCTGGCTTATACTCCCTGTAACTAACGCCGAACTCGTCTAATATCTCCTTTCCCATCTCCTGAACGACAATCTCGTTGAAGAACATGGCTCCAGCCCACATTCCGCCGCCTATTGAGAGTTTCCTCTCAAAGATGGCCACTTTAAACCCTTCCTTCGCAAGGTAGTAGCCAGCAACAAGACCGGAGGGGCCTCCGCCAACGATGGCAACGTCAAGCTCAAGGTTCTTTTTCAGTTTCTCCATAAACGAGGAGATGATGGCCTCTGAAATGACAACTTCGCTGAGGTTCTGCATACTGCCTCCTTGTTAAGATTTTTACCACGAGGGAGGCTGTAAGGAGGGAGAGATTGACTCTCGCCGCTCCCTACGCCGGCATTACCCGGATCAGGTTCCAGGGGTTCCCACCTGTAGAGGCGGGTCTCAGGAGCCCAGCTCCACCCCCGCGGCAGTCTTAATTCTATACTTGTTGAGAACGGTTTTCAATTAGGCAGAGTTCTGCTGCTCCTGAAGGTAAGTTAGAGCAAGGTAGGCCTCTACTGCCACTCCTACGGGAAGGGCGTCTTCGTCTATGTCAAACTTAGAGTTGTGGAGCGGGTAGACTATTCCCTTTTCCTCGTTCCTTACGCCCAGCCTTATGAAGGTTCCGGGAACGTGCTGGAGGTAGACAGAAAAATCCTCCCCTCCCATTGTTGGCCTCTCAAGGATTACAACTTTTTCTTTTCCGAGGAGCTCCCCCATCTTCTCAACGGCAAACCTTGTGGTTTCCGGGTGGTTTATGAGTGGCGGCGTTCCTTCCTCAAACTTAAAGGAGTAGCTTCCTCCGTAGGCTGATGTTATTCCGGAGAGAGCTCTCTCTATCAGCTCCGGAATTTTCTCCCTTACTTCGTTTGAGAGGGTTCTTATCGTTCCGTCAAACTCAACCTCGTCTGGAATGATGTTCTCAGCAAACCCTCCCTGAATCTTACCTATTGTAAGAACGGCCGGCTCTAAGGGGTCTAGGTAGCGGCTCACTATGTGGTGGAGGGCATTTATTGACTGGGCAGCCATTATGACAGGGTCAACCCCTTGGTGGGGCCGAGATGCGTGTGTACTCTTCCCGATAATCTTCACCCTGAAAACGTCTGATGAGGCTAAAAACGGCCCCTCCTTTGTTCCAACGTAGCCAACGGGGAGCTCCGGAAACACGTGGAGGGCAAAGATGGCAGAAACCTTTGGGTTTTCAAGGAGTCCGTGTTCAACAAGCCACTTGGCTCCCTTACAGTCGTGCCTCTCCTCACAGGGCTGGAATATCAGTTTAACGTTCCCTTTAATGTGATCTCTCACTTCACAGAGAACCTTTGCAGCCCCAAGGAGCATTGCAGTGTGGGCGTCGTGGCCGCAGGAGTGCATAACGCCTTTAACTTTTGAGGCGTAAGGTTTACCCGTTTTCTCCTCCGTTGGAAGGGCGTCCATATCGGCCCTAAGGGCAACCGTCTTCCCTTCCCCTTTTCCCTTGATAATCCCAACAACAGCCGTAGAGTCTGCAAAGTCCTCTATCACCTCGTCAACGCCGAACTCCCTTAGCTTATCGGCAACGAACTCTGCGGTGTTGAACTCCCTGCCGGAGAGCTCCGGGTACATGTGGATGTGTCTTCTCCAGGAAACGACCTCATCCTTCAGCTGCCAGCTTGCCCTTTTAATAAGCTCCTTTAAGTTCAAGTTAAAAACCTCCCTCTGTTCATCATATATTAAATTTAATACCAGCCTTAACCACGCCATCAGGAGGGGGAAATGAAAACCGTCATACTTGCTGGAGGTAGTGGAACAAGGCTCTTCCCTCTTTCAAGGGAAAACTTCCCGAAACAGTTCCTCAACATCGTTGGAAACGAGTCCCTGTTCCAGCAGACCGTAAGGAGAGCTCTCTATATCTCAAAAGAGGACGAGATCGTAGTATCAACAAAGTCAAGGTACAAGTTTATAGCACTTAACCAGATGAAAGAGGTAGTTGAAACTGTAGAGAATCCAGAGGAGAACTTTATCCTTGAGCCGTGTGGAAGGAACACTGCACCGGCAATAGCACTTGCAGTTAAAAAACTCTTGGAGGAAGAAAAGCTATCACCTAACGAGGCAATCCTCGTTACCCCTTCCGACCACTTCATAAAACCGGAAAATGCACTTGAGAGCCTTAAAGGACTCGTTGAAGAACTTACCTCTAGCGGTTTTATAGTTACTTTTGGAATAAAACCCTCAAGGCCTGAAACCGGTTACGGCTACATTGAAATAGGAGAAAAGCTGAAAGAGAACGCCTTTAAAGTAAAACGATTCACCGAGAAGCCAAGTTTTGAAAAGGCGGTGGAGTTTATAAACTCTGAAAACTTCTTCTGGAACTCTGGAATGTTCGCCTTTACCGCAGAGACCCTGCTGGAAGAGATGAGAAAGTACCAGCCGGAGATATACTCAGGTATCTTTGAAGTGAGCTACGAGGAGGCCGTTAAAAACTTCTGCTCCCTGCCAGACATCTCCTTTGACTACGCCGTTATGGAAAAGACAGAGAGAGCAGCAGTAGTAACGTGTAACTTCTCATGGTCAGACGTTGGGTGCTGGGATGCAGTTTACGAAATAATGGAGAAGGATGAAAAGGGAAACGCCACCTCAGGAAACACGTTCTTACTTGAGGACAGTAACTGCATGATCCTTGATAAAGACGAGTCAAGAAACAGACTCGTTGTAGCGGTTGGCCTGAAAGATATTCTGGCAGTTGGAACGAAAGACGTTACCCTGATAGTGAAGAAGGGAGAGACTCAGAAGATAAAAGAGGCTGTAAAGGCCCTGAAGAAACACCCTCAGTTTAAGAAGTTTGTGGAGAGCTCCCCCACAGAGTACCGACCCTGGGGTTCGTTTACGCTCCTTGAAGAGGGTAAGAGGTACAAGATAAAGAAGATTGTCGTTAAACCGGGGGAGAGGCTCAGCTATCAGCTCCACTACCACAGAAGCGAACACTGGATAGTCGTTGAGGGAACGGCAAAAGTCAGGATCGGAGACGAGGAATTCTTCGTCCACGAGAACGAGAGCGTCTTTGTTCCCAAAACAACACCCCACTACCTTGAGAACCCGGGCAAAGTCCCACTCGTCGTAATTGAAGTTCAGGTTGGAGAGTACTTGGGTGAGGACGACATAGTAAGGTTCAACGACAAGTACGGCAGGGTTCAGGGTTAAAACCCTGCCCTCCTTACCACTTTCCGGCACACTCCAGGGTTGTTGGCCACCTTCTTAAAGAAGAGTCTGTGTTTAACGCTGTAATCGTTGGTTATGGTCTTGATAACTGCAGAAGGTGCCAGCTCCTCTCCCATCTCTCCGGAAACCACTATCTTACAGAGTTTACTGTAGAAGTTCCTGTCCTGAACTCCGTAGTAGTAAAGAATCCTGGCCTTAACCAGCTTTGGAACGGTTCTGTAGAGCTTTTTAAAGTTTATGTAACGGCTGAGAATGGCCATGTCGTAAACAGGAGGTCTGAAGCCGTAGAGCATAGCCCTTTTGAGGGCTCTTGCTGCACACTTCAGGTCGTTAAGTTTCATACAGACCCTGTAGAGTAAAACGTAGGCCTTGGGCTCCGAGGAGAACTTAAGGTACTCCTCAACCAGCCTCCTTGACTTTTCGTACTCTCCGAGGAAGTAGTAGAGGTAAGCTAAACGGAAGTAAGCTTCCGGACACTTTCTCTTAATAGCCTCTTTGTAGTAGTGAATAGCCCTGTCAACGTCTATGTACTCCGGGTTCAAAGCTTCCCCTTCGTATATCCTACCCAGCATAACAAGGGCAAAACAGTAACCCCTTGAGGCAAACTTCTCAAGAAGTGAAACCGCTTCATCTACCTTTCCGACCGAGATGTAATACCTGACAAGCTCCCTTATAGCAGGTGTGTAACCTCTATCTGCGGCCTTGTGGAGCCAGTAGAGGTACTTCCTGGTCTCCCCTGCCATTCTGTAGAGAAGTGCCAGGTGGTACATTGCGTCAAGGTTTCCCCTCTGTGCGTAGTAGTAGAAGATGGCACCTGCAAGCTGAGGGTTCTTCTCAATACTGAGAACGGCCAGTTTTACCTCGGCCTTCTCGTAGCCAAGCTGACACGCCTTCTGAAGCAGCTTCTCAGCCTTTTCGGGAGCGTAGTTCATGTACTTAACGCCCTCTAAGTAGTAGTAGAGAGCTGTTCCTTCCTCAGGTCTTAAGGTCTCTTTCTCCTTTACCTTTTTCTCTCCTGTGAGTCTGACGCTACACCTTTTAAGGTCTTTTAGAGCTATGGGAACGTTTTTAAACCGGCGAACCTCGTCTAAGTGCTGACAGGGAGATTCCCCTCTAAGCAGCCATTCAACCCTCAGAGCTCTGTATCTGGCCTCCGGTATGTCTCCTGCTAACGTATAGTACTCAAGGGCCTCTTTAAGAAGTTTCCTCTTTTCGGCAGATACCTTTAACTTCCTCAAAAAGTACTCACGGGGGGTAAGGTTACCTATTACGCAGGGTTCCTTTATCCTCCTCGCCCTTCGCTCGTAAATCTTCCCTATTTCAAGAGCTGCCTCTCTGTAGCCTTTCTGAAGGAGCTCCCTATAAACCTTAAGGGCTTCCTCCTCTTTTCCCATAAGGAGAAGCACCTTTGCAAGCCCGAAACCGGCCTTAGGGTCTAACCTGTAGGCCAGCCTGTAGTAGTGGAGTGCTTTCTCATACTCCTTTTTAGCCTTAAAGTACTTTGCAGCAAGAAGGTAGAAACGGGGGTCGTTACCGAGAAGACGGGAGAACTTCTCAATCTCGGAGGGAGTGAGAACTCCTAACTCAAACTCAGTCCTTAACAGCTGATAGGCAAGGTCTCTGTTCCCCATCTGAAGAGCCCTCTTCAGCCAGTAGAGAGCTCTCCTGTAGTCCCTCTCCCTGTAGTAGAAGAGGGCTACTTTCCTTACAAATTTCGGGTCTTCTTCGGCGGCCTTCCTGAAGAGCTCTTCGGCCTTCTCCCTGTTACCTTTCTTGTAGTAAACAACTCCCAGGTAGAAGTACCCTTGAGGGAAACCCTTCTGTGCGAGAATAGAAGCGTCTCTTTCAAGGGCTGAGTAGTTACCGTTAACGTACTCAAGCTTTAACTTCTTCTCGTTAACCTTAAAAACTGGAGCACATCCAACAGCCACAAGGAGAACTACAGGTAACAGCCTCTTCACCAGTACCTCTTCACTCTTAGGGTTATTCCTAAAACAGAAGTTCCATAGCTGGCAGGGATAAAGTAGCCGGCAGTAACGAGGTACCTCCAGTAGTTTGTGTTCCCTTCTCCAAGGAGAGCTCCGTCAAGCATCAGGTCAATCTCAGAGCCGAGGTAGTTGGAGCTCCCCCGGGAACAGAAGTACCTTGAGAAGGAGACAGTTCTACTGCTGTTAACTTTCCAGTAGTTGACCCAGTTGGCCTCAAGCCAGAGATCCGGTCTGAGCCTCTTCCCTCCGAAGAGTGAAAAGAGAGTAACGTTTTTAAGGTCGGGATCCGTTAACTCACCGTAGTACCTTATTCTGTTGAATCCGAACAGGTGGCTCTTCAGGTTTGCAGTTCTTGGAAGACGGAAGTTCTTGCTTCCTAAGGCAAAACGCCCCCCTACTCCCCAGTCTTCGTAAACTTTCTTAACTCCTAACTCAAGGCCAAAGCCGGAATTTGTGGTGTAGTTCCTTGCGGTAATGAGCTTCCTGGCGGAACAATCAATGTAGCTGGAGGAAGCGATACTGTCTGCCCCCCAGCTGAAAGAGAAGTCTGCCCAGTAGTTACCGTTATCTCTATCTCCTGTAAGCCTGGCTCCCAGCCAGTTCCTGTTGGTCTCAGAGAGGGAGCTCCTCCAGACAGAGAAGGTATCTCCCACACCCTTTCCGGAGTTCCCCCTGTACTCCTTAACGTAGAAGAGAGACAGGTAATTCCTATAGTGATACTGATACTTACCGTTGAGTATTAAGTAAGAGTAGCCGTTTATACCTATCCTCTCGTCGCTGTTGTCAAACCTGTTGTCGTTGAGCCTTTTCCCGACAAAGAAAGTCCCGTCAAAGAGAGCCGAACTGTAGTTAACCTGAAGGCCGTCAACTTCGTTGTAGTAGTAGAAAGACCTTCTCTCCCTCAGGGGAACCCTTCCAAACCTCAAGTTCCAGAAATCCCCGAAATTCCTCTGGAGGTAGAGCTCCTTAATTGAGAACCATCCCTTTTTTCGGCTCTCCTTCCTGAAACGCTGGTAGCTAAGGCCTAAACGGAGATCCCCGTAGAGGAAGGTTTGAGGCGTGAAGGTATAGTAGAACCTGTAACCGAGTCTATCTGTAAGGTAACGCCCCCTGTTACAGCACTCTCCGGAAACGTCTCCCTTTATTAACCCTGCATCAAAGAAGTTGTACCACCTTCCTGTAAACCTGCTCTGAGAGGTAGACTCCTTCGGCTGGCCGATGGGAGTTGAAGGTTTTTGAGGCGGAAGGCTGACTTTTTCTTTATTTCTTCTTTCGGCTTCGGCCAGCTTATCCTTTACAAACCTGTACTCCTCCTCCCACTCGGGAACAAACTTCCTCTTACTCTTAACGGCAGATGCGTTTCTCTTTGAACTCTCTCTTCCGGCAGAGGTACTCTCTGCTTGGGAAGTCTCTGCCACTCTTTCAGGATAGACCCAGCGTTCTGGCTTCAGGTAGCACTTCCTGACGAAAGCTCCGCGGAGCTCCCCCCTGTGTGAGAGGAAGAAACTCTCCGCCTCACGGAAGTGTTTCCAGAATCCCACCCTTATCGTGTAGAGGCCATCTATCCTCTCAACCCTGACTGAAGGGAATCCCTCTCTGCGGAGCTCCCTGGCCTTCCTGATTAAAGAGTCAGAAGACGGGGAACTCTCAACCTGAATACAGTAGTAACTCTCCTCTGCCTTCGCCACGCCAAAGAGGAGAAGAGAAGCAACAGCTATAAAAGGAACCTTACTCAACATCAAAACACTTCTCCTCTAAAAGTTTTAAAGCCTCTTCCGGAGAAATTTTCCTCTTCCTGTACCTGTTAAAGTTTGAGACAAACTCCCTAACCCTCGGCTTTATGAAGTTAAGGTCTTGCTCTCTGTGTTTCTTCAGGAACTCCTTCTGAAACAGAGCATTGGCCCTCCTTTTGGCCTCTCTCTTAAAGAGGAAAATCCCCTCTGCCGTAACGTAGAGCTCACTGTTAAGTCTGAGTTTTTTCTTATGTGAGAAGTAGTAGTTAAACTTGGCATTGTGCCTTTTTATTAAGGTCTTCATAGAGGCTATCTTTTTCTTTAAACGCCTCTTCTGAAGAGGAGCAACTCTATCTTTAAAGAACTCAACAAAAGAGACGTACCCCTTCACAAACTTCTCCCTGACTAGGTCTCTCTCCCTCTCCCTGAGAAGGTGAAGGTTTTCAGGGTAGGAGCAGACAGAACTGGCAAGTTTCAGAGACTTACAGCTGACAAGCCGCCCCGACTCCACCCTCTTAACGGCACTGTTAACTGCCGACTCTACCTCTTTTTCTGAAACACCGGAAATAAGAGGAAGAACTGTAAGGAGGTACTGAGCGTTCGGACTACCGAGGAGAGCTCCCTCTGAGATTAAAGTCAAAGCCTCACCGGTGTAACGGTCTGGAGCGTAGCCCAAAAGAAGCGTTCCAAGGAAAGTGAGAGCCTTCCTATCTCCCTCAGAAGCCCTTTTGACAAGGAGGCTGAAGCCCTTCTTAAAATCGCCAGAAACTCTTCTACCTTTCAGGAAGCGGCCAATCTCGTCAAAGTGCCCCCAAAGCAGGTAGAGGGAGTACTCTGTAACGGCTGCACCGTTACCCTTCTTCCAGAGGTACCTCTCAAGTTTCAGAACGCTATTTCTTACATTCGGCAGGTTGATACCTATCCAGTTAAGGTTTCCTTTCCCGGGAATTACAACAGGCTCTTTGTTCTGCCGCTTCAGAATCTCTTTAGTGTAAAGAGAAAGGTCTCCGAGGAAAGGCGTTAGGTAGAGGTACTTAAAACGGTTTTTGTAGAAGTAGAACGCCCCCTTGATACTCTTTATCTCTCCGTTGAGGTTATCAACAAAGGTGTTTGATCTGTTCCACGCAGAGGAGGCCATACGGTACTTATCAATTATCAGATTCCTGTATGTAAAGTTTGAGAGGTCGGCTATAGCAACCTCCTCCCCAAAGCCGACGTTGTGAATTATCTGGTTATCCCTTAGGTAAGTACCTAAAGAGTTACGGGCAAAGATACCGTAACTGTGGTTTCTCATAACTATGTTGTCAATAATAATGTTGTTATCACTTTCAAGTAGGGATATTCCCCCCAGTCTGTTATTCATGAAGAGATTTCTGTATATAAAGAACCTGGAACGCCTATCCATCATAACGCCGGCACCGTGATTGTTTATAGAGACGTTTCCTATAACAGCTCCCCTTACAAACCTTGAGAAGATAATTCCGTGAGCCTTGTGGGCACCCTCAACCCAGTTGTAGGCAACCAGTATGTTCCTGGTCCAGTCGTGGGGGTCTATGTTGTACTGATAGTTGTCTCTGTACAGATTTCCCAAGAGGAAAACGTCGTCTGCCTCGTTTGAGAAGAAACCCATAAAGTTCTCTACAAAGTCAGAACCGACTATTATTCCCGCCGTTTTTTCCTTATTTAAATCACTTACCAGTCTGTTTAAACCGAAAGATCTGTGCCACCTGTGAGAGTAGAAGAGATAGATAACAGGGTTCTCTATAAACTTCTTCTTAAAAGGCCAGCCTACAATAGAAACTCCAAAGGAGGAGCTCAAACCTCTGAAGCCAAGGTACTTAAATTCAGAGTTTACTATTACGAGCTTTCCTCCCCTCATCGTTTTTATGTAGGGACGGGGCGGTATCTTTTCCAGCAGGTAGTAATCTTTGTAGGTGAGTTTTGGCATCTCTGAAATACGGTCTTTCTTAAAGTCCCAGGGAAAAATTCTAGAATCTCTGATGTAGAGAAGCCCGCTTACCACTACAGGAGCTCCCAATCCCCATCTTATGCCCTTAACTGTAAGGGAAGCCCCCGGAGAGATGTAAACGGGAACTTTGAAAACAAGAGTTTTCCCTTTCCTGTAGGCTAACCCATTTTTCCTTAAAAACGAGTAGAGCTCTTTAACCGTAAGAGTTCCTCCTCTGACTACAGCAACCTTTTCACCGCTTCCCTCCCTGCTCCACTTTATGTAGTACTCGCCAAACGGGAGGAAGTTAACGTACCAGAAGGGCAGGAGCTCCACCTCTGCCCTCTTACTTCCTGTTTGAATAGCGTTTTCAAGGTTTTCAGGAGTAATAGAGGAAGCTGAATCAAGTATCTTCTGAAGAACTTCTGTATTCACCTCCGGTTTAACAGGTAGTATCCTCTTTAATTCCCTGCCCGTAGCGGGAGAGAGGAGAAGAAAAGAGAAAAGGAGGGACAGAACCCTCACAATCATGGCAACCACCCGAGAATTGGTCTTAAGTACCCAGGAATAACGTCAATCTTCACAACTACACTTTTCCCAACATCTTCATATGTTACTTCTTTTTGAGGAATTTCAATCTTCAGAGAATCGTACTCCCACGGGTTCGTGTAAACAGGAACAGGAGTACTGGAGTGGAGCTGAGCAAGAGCCTTCCTAGGACCGGAAGAAACAGAAACGACCCTTCCCTCAACTTCTCTTCCGTCGGGGAAGATTACATCTACTTCTTGTCCCAGCTTAACCTTCTCAGCATCCCTATGAAAAACATTTGACCTAACAAAGAGTATGGCCCCATCAGGAACTATACCTGCAACTGGGTCTCCCTCCTTAACAACTTCTCCGTTTTTCACATAAAGTGCATTAAGTGTGCCGTTAACAGGAGAGTTGAGGATAATACTGAGCCTGTAGGGTGAAATCACACTTCCTATAGGCTGTCCGGCTTTTAGCCGCTCTCCTGTCTTAACCTTTTCCAGATTAACAACTCCTGTTAAAGGAGTTCTGAGAACAACCAGGTCTGTATCAATAAAGGAAGAGAGAGGGTAAACGGTAAATACGCGGGTTTTCAGAGCTTCAAGGAGGAAGAGGGTAAGAGTTCCCGAAAGAAGAAAAAAGAGTAGGAGAATAAAAACTCTCCTGACCGTTTCCTGAATTCCAGACCTTTTGGGAGGTGTAGGCCTGGACGATTCAAGAGCTTCCCTTAAATCCTCCCTTCTGACAACGTTTATAAACTCGTCAAGTGAAACGATAGCCCCTTCAAGGTAAGCCTCTATCACGTCCTGCATCAGGGATATCTGCTCAGGGGTTAAATCGGCAAACCTGCAGCCGACCGTTCCGTCTGGGTGCCTTTTTAAAAACTCAAGGTGAAGGTCTTTAACGGTCACCTCAAATGTGTCAAATGGAATTATCAGGTTACCTACAGCCCACTTCCTCTCAAGGTACTCGTCTGGCAAGTCGTAGATTGCACACCCTCCAAGAGACCAATCCTTAAGCTTGTACCTCTTACCGTCAATCTCTATGTAGGCAGGTATTCTGTACCTTGGAAAGTGGCGTTTCGGTTCTGCTTTATACTTTACCTTTCCAATCTCCTTCTTTTCTTCCACAGGTTCCCCCCTATTTTATTGTTAAAAAGTTAAAAATGTTAAAGAGCTTCCATAGATCAGACGAATCAAACGTTCCAACGCTATATCCAACAACGATGATGTAGAAAAGAACCTGGCTTAGAAGCGATAAATTGGAAGAAGTCACTACGTAAAACCTGTCAAACCAGCTCTCTTTACCTCCGGCAAGCACCGTTTTCTGCCTTGTCCACTTCTGCCTGTAGATATGGTTAAGGGAATAGATCTTCATGATTGCACCATAAACTTGATTAAAGTAGAGAAGTGGAACCCAGGATACAAAGTAGTAACCTCTTCTAAGGGCGTAGAACAGAATAATTAAGAACCTTGTAAATAGAACCCACCAGATATAGGCAAAGAAGATGCTCCACCCCCACTTGAAGGATGCCAGCACAGAGGCAACAAGACCGTAAAGACTTGTCCACATGGAGATCCTCTGATCCCTGATAAAGTACCAGACGTACCACCCGGTAACTTTAGGGGAAAGTTTCATTGCCCTGTAAGTTGCCCTTAAGGAGTTTCCAAACCACCTGAGCATGAGCATTGTTGCTCCCTTTATGAAGGAAGGAGCAGGAGGAGCCTCCTTTGTATAGACCATTACGTCAGGAACGTAGAGCATGTCCCAGCCTTTCTTTAAAACGTAGAACCAGGTTGACTTGTCGTCTCCTGTAAGGAACTTCAGCCAGCCTATTCTCCAGTGTTCTATGTGGTCGTCCTGAACGGTCTGGACAAACTCAGGGTCTAAGAAGAGGATTCCCCTGTACATTGAGTACCTTCCCGTAAGAGTTATAACCTTACGGGAGAGGGCAACTGCACACATTGTGAAGTCTCTCTGAGCAAAACGGAGGTGATACCAGAGTCTGTATATCTTCCAGGTAAAGTTCTTCTCCTCTAGAATACAGTCTTCGTCTGTAGTCGCTGCTCCGAGCTTTGGGTCTATGGTGAAAAGCTCTGCCGTTTTCAGAATTGAATCTTTTGTGAGAATTGTGTCCCCATCAACCAGTGCAACTACAGAGTTTGGCAGCTTTGCCGCATCCCTCAGAAGAACCCTGAAGGCAACGGCCAGCCCGTCCCTCTTTCCGGTTCCAGCAAACCTAGTTATTATTAGCTCTGCATTTTCTGGAGGAGAGAGGGTAGCCCATATGCTCTTTACAAGGTTTTCCTCCGACTTCTCAACAACGGAGGCAATAAGTGTAGCCTTTATACCGTGATTTGCGCAGTTTATTATTTCCTTTATTGCTCCCCTATAGACCTTAATAGAGATATCTTCAGGTATCCTGTAGGTGGTTACTATTATGTAGACGTTTTCCGGGTACTTCCCGTGTTTCTTAGCAAGCCTTCTCAGAGAAGGGAAGTAGATCTTCCTGTAAACAACTCCTCTCAAAGCGTTATAGATAAACCAGGAGTATCGCCATACAGCAACAGCTCCAACAATCCAGACATACTTAACGGAAGCTGGGTTGAGAAAATCCTTCGGTAGCCAAAGAAGGTAGGCTGCTAAAAACAGTACGTAGAGAATAGAGGTAAATATTACTCTACCTGTCCAGAACAAGGTTTTACCCCTTCTCTCTAAAATTTCTTTTTTAGTTTTAAAATTTTTGTTAATTTGCCTAATGTCTGGTAACTCCTGTACATGGCTCAAACCCCCTTTCCCTGTAAGGACTTCCCCCTGGAATTACTTTTTTCTTATCAGCAGTATTTGAACATATTTCCTTCTGTTTTGTATTAAATATCTTTAACGCAGCTGTACGATTACAGATAAGAACGTTGTATATAACTGAATTCTGTTCCGCAAAGCCAGAAGCAGCACTTCCTATTCTAATTCCGGCACCGCTGCTGTCAAAAACGATGTTGTGGGAAACTGTATTTTCGTTTCCTCTGATGGATATACCGGCTGAGGTTGACTGCCTGTTTGCCATACAGACGTTGTCGTATATGTAGATGTGGGAGCTCCCCTCCTTCACGTCTATACACTCACTGCCGTAAGTCGCAATTACGTTGTGGTGGATCCTGATGTTACGGCTCTCGTCTATCTGACCCTTTTTCACCTGATTTATAGAAGTTCCTACGTATATCCCCTCACCGTTCTTTGTGGGTTCGTGAAAGTAGAAGCCTTTTAAACCGCAGTGAGAAACAGAACTCCAGGCAACCTCACTGTCCCTTACGTACTTGAGCCTGATACACTCCCCAAGGGCATTGGCGACGTTAACGGAAAGAATACGAACTCCCTTTAAGTAGCGGTCTGGAGAACCCTCAACGTATATAAGCTTGTTGTGGTAACACTTCTCTGTGTCGGCCGAACAGAAATGTCCGTTGATGTTAAGTTTCATTAGCGTTATGTAGCTGTTCTTTACCAGAACGACCTTTCCTCCGTGGCTTGTGTTACCAAGGATGAGAGCTCCGGGAGTTCCAACAATGGTTATGGGTTTACAGGGCAGGCCGTCTCTAACCGTGTGGAAGTTCTCTCTGTAAACGCCGGGAAGCAGAACAACGGTATCTCCTGGCTCTGCCTCGTTTAAAGCAGACTGGATTGACGAGAAGGGGGAAGAGCAGGAGCCTTTTCCGTTACCCTTCCCCTCTGGAGAGACAAAGAGAACTCTACCGCCGTTGTAAATGTGAGGAGAGCTCTCACACTCTCCGTAAACGGAGGAGCAGGAAAAGAGCAGACTACCAGCAAAGAGCGTAGTAATCAATCTTTTCCCTAAGCTCTTTATCCTCGTAGAAGATACCGTTAAGGTCAAAAACCCTCTTTCCAATGTAGGCTTCCTCCTGACGGGGAACGTCTTTAAAGCTGCCTGTAAATACCAGGTTTCTCTGGGAGAGGGCTTCGTCTAAGGAGCTGAAGAAGTCTTCATCCGTTATCTCTATAAAGTCCCCGAAGAAGGCCTTAACGTGGGAAGCTCTAACAAGGGGGTCGTAGTACTTCACCGTGTAGCCAGCGTCAAGGAGCTCCCTCGCCAGGTAAATTGCCGGTGTCTCCCTTACGTCGTCCGTTCCCGGTTTAAAGGCAACTCCGATTATTACCACCAGTTCACCTTTAGGAACGACGCTCTCTATAAGGTGGCGGGCTTTCCTGATGTGGATGAAGTTTGAGGGCATAATACTCTCAACAACCGGGGACTTTATGTCCCTATCTCTGAGAAGTGATACGAGACCTTTAACGTCTTTCGGCAGACAGGAACCTCCAAAGGCGAAACCGGGTTTTAAGTAAACCGGAGAGATGTTGAGCTTCCTGTCCTTACAGAACACCTCCATAACGAGGCGACCGTCTGCTCCAAACTGCTTTGCTGCGTAGCCTATCTCGTTTGCAAAGTCAACTTTGAGGGCGTGCCAGGTGTTGTCAACGTACTTAACCATTTCAGACTCAACGAAGGGAATTACTATCTTCTCCTCGGGGAGCTCCCTGTAGAGCTCAAGCAGGAAGTCAGCAGTTCTCTTATCAGTTGTTCCTATCACCGTCTTAGGAGGGTTAAAGAAGTCGTAAATTGCGGTCCCCTCTCTGAGGAACTCCGGGTTAAAGGCGTAACCGAACCCCTCTCCGAACCTCTTACCCGACATCCTCTCTATAGAGGGGATTATCAGGTGCTGAGAGGTTCCGGGAGGAATTGTGCTCCTGAAAACTACGTAGTAGTAGTCGCTCTTCTCCTTCAAGGCTTCTCCTATGCTCTCAGAGGCACTCCTTACGAAAGAGAGGTCAACCTTTCCGTCTCTGCGGGAAGGAGTTCCAACGCAGACGAAACAGGCCTCCGTCTTTGATATGGCCTCGTTAAAGTCGGTTGTAAACTCAAGGTTTTCCTTAACCTCGTTAAAGAGCTCCTCAAGCCCCTCCTCGTAGATGGGCAACTTTCCCTCTTTGAGAAGAGAGATCTTCCTCTCGTCAACGTCAAGGCCGACGATTCTGTGTCCCATTTTGGCCAGACATACGGCACCTACAAGCCCTACATAACCCATTCCAACAATTGCAAGCCTTCTTGAGTTCACCCTTCCCTCCCTACAATGCACTAATGTACTAAGGTTTTATTATTTACTATACCAAATAGTTTGAATTTTATCTATACTTTGGAATAATGAATCTTAGTTCTAATGTACAATGAAACAGGAAACAATAATCAAGGTTTGTTGCCCGCAGTACAAATTTCCTTAAAATTTAGAGAATTAAAATTCACCGGAGGTTTCTAAAGAATGCTTTCTGAAGCTGAGATTAAGGAGATCTTCTTAAAGGCCGACGCTTTCCTCACAGGCCATTTCCTCCTTTCAAGTGGTCTCCACAGCCCGTACTACCTTCAGTGTGCAAAGGTTCTCCAGTATCCTCAGTACGCGGAAGTTCTCTGCCGGGAGCTTGCAAGGAGAATTAAAGAAACAGGGGTTGATTACGACCTGGTTATAGCTCCGGCAATCGGCGGAATTATCGTCTCCTACGAAACTGCAAGGCACCTTGGCGTAAGGGGAATATTTGCAGAAAGGGTTGACGGTAAACTCACCCTCAGAAGAGGATTTGAGATAAAGAAGGGAGAAAAGGCCGTTGTTGTTGAAGACGTTGTAACGACAGGTAAGTCTACAAAGGAGACTATTGAGGTTGTTAAAGCCCACGGCGGAGAGGTTGTTGCCGTGGGAAGCCTCGTTGACAGGAGCGGCGGAAAGGTTGACTTCGGCGTTCCGTTCCAGACCCTCTGGAGGCTTGAAGTTCCCGTTTACCAGCCTGAGAGCTGTCCTCTCTGTAAGGAGGGGAAAGAGCCTTTAGTTAAGCCGGGAAGCAGGAACATTCCGCTAAAGTAGGTGGGCAATGAAGATTTTTAAACCGTTTGAGGTTGTAAGGGAAGAGCTTGAAAGGGCAGAGGAGTTTTCAAGGGAACTCCTTTCAAGTAAGGTCTCTCTGGTTTTAAAGGCCGGCGGCTACATCTTAGACAGCGGCGGGAAAAGGGTAAGGCCGGGGCTTACGATTATTGCCGGGAAGATGGTGGGAGCTCCCTTAAGCAGGCTCATTCCCGTTGCAACGGTTATGGAGTACATGCACACCGCAACACTCCTTCACGACGACATTGTTGACGGAGCAAAGCTTAGAAGGGGAAGACCTT
>JALWGN010000104.1 GCA_027013575.1 Desulfurobacteriaceae bacterium | reverse complement strand
GGGGAGTTTCACTGATAGGGAACGGCCCCAGAGTTCTACAGGAGATAGACGCCGTCGGTAACGACCTCGGATTCTCAATAGGAACCTGCGGAAAGGACGGACAGGGAGTTCCCGTCTCAGACGGCCTCCCAACTATAAGAATTCCCAAAATTACGGTAGGGGGAACCAGGTGAAGCTTGTAGCCCTGAAAAACGTTGAGATAGAAGACCTGGGAACGTTCAGAGAGGCCTTTGAAAGGAGAGGAGTCAGAGTAGAGGAGCTGAAGGCCTACGAGGGGGAGCTCCCCCAGCCAAACGAGTTTGACATACTGGTTCTTCTCGGCGGCCCTATGGGAGTTTACGAAGAGGAGAAGTACCCCTTCCTGAAAGAAGAGAAAGAGCTCATAAGGAGAGCTCTTTCTGAAGACAAAAAGGTACTCGGAATATGTCTGGGAGCACAGCTAATAGCCGACGCACTGGGAGGAAAGGTTTACCGTGGAGAGTGGGGAAAAGAGATTGGCTGGAAACCCATCTACCCCCAGGACCACCTTGAAATACTCTACAGAGACGAGATAACGGTCTTCCACTGGCACGGAGACACGTTTGAACTACCCCGGGGAGCCGTAAGGATGGCCTCATCTGCAATGTACAAAAACCAGGCCTTCAGAGTAGGAAACAGAGCCGTAGGCCTCCAGTTCCACCTTGAAGTTGAGCCGGAAGGTATAGAGAGGTGGATTGAGGCCTACAGAGAGGAACTCAGCTCAGAAGGGATAACTCCTGAAGAGATAAGGTCAAAGCCGGAGAACTGGAAGAAACTTAAACTCTACGGTGACGTCTTCGTTGAGTACTTCCTGAAACTATAATCCTCTGGTTGACATCATAATAAATTCTAATAAGATAATCAAAGCTAAACTCTGGAGAGAGGTTGACTATGGCAAAAAGGGCTGCATTAGCTCTAACACTTTTTCTCCTAACTGCCTCATGTGGTACAGAAGAGAAGGCCGAACCTATAAAAGTTAAAGCCGTATCCGGTGTAAAAGTGGAACCGGCACAGGTAATCACCTTCACAAGAAGCGACACTTTCTCGGGAACCGTCATTCCCGACAAACAGATACTCCTCTCCCCTAAAGTTATGGGATACCTAGTAAAGGTAAACGTAGAAGCCGGAGACAGAGTTAAAAAGGGAGAAGTCCTTGCAGTTATAGACAGCTCCTCAATAAAACCTGACGTTGAAAAGGCAAAAGCGGGAATCAAAGAGGTAAACGCCGCACTTAAAGAGCTTGACAAAGCACTGAAAGAGGTAGAGGCCAGAAAACAGGCAGCTGAAGCCAACTACCAGCTGGCAGAGAAAACCTACAACAGGTTTAAAAAACTCCTTGAAGCAGATGCCGTATCAAAACAGAAGTTTGACGAAGTTGCAGCCCAGTACAGAGCAGCAAAGGCAAACCTTGAAGCAGTAAAGGCAAAAGAGGCGCAGATACTTGCAAAGAAGAAAGTCCTCCTGGCAAAGAAACAGCAGGTTGAAGCCTCACTTAAGAAAGCGAAAGCTTTCCTCTCGTACACAGAACTCCGCTCACCCGTTAACGGAATTGTCCTCCAGAAACTGATAGACAGAGGGAACCTCGTCTCACCCCAAACTCCCGTCTTTAAGATCGGTTCACTTCCCCTAAAGGTGAGAGCCTACATAGACGACATCTACGCTGGAAAAGTAAAGGTGGGAACAGAGGTAAAAGTCAAAGTTCAGGGCAGAACGTACACAGGCAGAGTTGTTGAGGTTGACAGGAGCTCCGACCCCGTAACCCACAAGTTCGGAGTTAAAGTCCTTGTAGAAGGACTCAACGCAATACCCGGAACCTACGCAGTGGTAGAAATCCCCTCCCTCAAAGCAGAAGCAGTTGCAGTACCGAAATCTGCCATATACAGAGTTGGTGCCGTTGAGTACGTGTTCGTAGTGAAGAACGGCATCGCCCACCTACGAATCGTAAAAACGGGAGAAGAAGTCGGAAACATGGTTATCGTACTCTCCGGCCTCCACCCGGGAGAGAAAGTTGCCGTTACAAAAGTTGAAGACCTTGTAGACGGAGCAAGAGTAGAGGGGTAGAGATGAAGAACATCAACCTTGGAATAGCAGGAAACATCGCAAAGAGGTTCATTACCTCAAAAATAACGCCGCTACTCCTCGTAGCATCGCTGCTTATAGGTGTAGCAGCGGCCATACTTACCCCCAAAGAGGAAGACCCCCAGATAGTCGTTCCTATGGTTGACATATTCATTCCCTACCCGGGAGCTCCCGTCAAAGAAGTTGAAAGGAAAGTAACAACCTGCTTTGAGAAACTCATCTGGGAGATAAAAGGAATAGACTACGTTTACTCAGTAACGAAACCGGGAATGTCGCTCATCATCGCCCGCTTCAAAGTGGGCGAAGACATGGAAGACTCTCTCGTCAAGCTCTACAACAAACTTATGTCAAACATGGATAAGCTCCCGCCGGGAGCACTGCAGCCTCTAGTAAAACCGAAAGACATTAACGACGTTCCCATAGTTACGCTAACACTCTGGAGCGAAGACAAAACCCCGTACGAGCTTCGGAAGGTTGCCAAAGAGCTCTGCCTCCAGCTTAAACAGATTGATAACGTATCAAAAACCTGGATAATAGGCGGTGATACAAGAAGGTTTAAAGTAATCGTAGATAGGGATAAACTCAAGAACTACCACCTCTCCCTTTTACAGGTAGCCCAGGCTATAAAATCTGCAAACGTCAAAGTTAACGCTGGAAAAATAACGGAAAACAACACAGAGTTTCCTGTTGAGGCTGGAGAGTTTATAAAAACCATAGATGACCTTAAAAACATCGTTGTAGGAGTATACAGAGGAAAGCCAATATACCTGAAAAACGTAGCTGAAGTAACAAACGCACCAATAGACCCAGAGCACTACGTTTATATCGGTTTTGGCCCTCACTCTGAAGAAAAAGGAGTAAGCAAAGAGTTTATAGAGAAGCACGGGAACCAGTTTCCAGCTGTAACCGTAGCCATCGCGAAGAAAAAGGGAACAAACGCAGTAGTCGTTGCTGAACAGATACTGGAGAAGCTAGAGAAAGTAAAGCCCTACATGCTCCCTAAAGACGTCCACGTCACGGTAACCAGGAACTACGGAAAGACAGCTGAAGACAAGTTTGACGAGCTTATGTTCCACCTTGGAGTAGCAATCTTTGCAGTCGTTATCTTTATCGGACTAACCCTTGGGGTTAGAGAAGCACTCGTCGTATCACTTGCAATCCCAACAACTCTGGCACTTACCCTCTTTGTTGACCTCCTCATAGGATACACGCTAAACCGCGTTACTCTCTTTGCGCTCATCTTCTCCCTCGGTCTTCTGGTTGATGACGCTATCGTAGTTGTTGAGAACATCCATAGACACCTGAAACTCAAAGAGATGCCACCTCTACAGGCTGCAATCTACGCAGTTGCAGAGGTAGGAAACCCAACAATACTGGCTACCTTTACAGTTATCGCAGCGCTCCTTCCCATGGCCTTCGTTAGAGGCCTCATGGGACCCTACATGAGACCTATTCCTGTCAACTCATCAATTGCAATGTTCTTCTCCCTCCTTGTCGCCTTTATCATCTCCCCATGGGCTGCTTACTACCTGCTGAGAAAAGAGGCTGAAAAGGAGGAGAAAAAGGTAGTCCTTGAGGAGACCAGGACTTACAAGCTCTACAACAAACTCATAAGACCTCTCCTAGATTCTGCTCTTAAAAGGTGGCTCTTCCTCGGAGGAGTTCTCCTACTTATGGTCGGTTCCGTCTCAATGTTCTTCACAAAAACTGTAGTTGTTAAGCTACTACCGTTTGACAACAAAAGTGAGTTTCAAGTTGTAGTAGATATGCCGGAAGGCACCTCACTGGAAGAGACAGCCAGAGTTGTTAAAGCCATAACAAACTACGTCCAGACGATACCAGAAGTTACAGATTACGAAGCCTACATAGGAACGGCATCTCCCTTTGACTTTAACGGACTGGTAAGACACTACTACCTGAGAAAGGGAGGAAACGTAGCAGATATAAGGATAAACCTCATAGATAAACACAAGCGGAAGAGACAGTCCCACGACATAGCAAAAGAGGAGAGACCGAAGATAGAAGCAGCAGCCAAAGCCGTAAATCCAAACGCCAACGTTAAAATAGTTGAAGTACCACCAGGCCCACCGGTACTTGCAACACTTGTTGCGGAGATATACGGAAAAGACGATTCAGTCAGACGCAGGATAGCAAAAGAAGTAGAGGAGATCTTTAAGAAAACCCCAGGCGTTGTGGACGTAGATACGCTTATAGATGCCGACCACTACAAGTACGAAGTCATTGTTAAGAGGAAGAAAGCCAGAGAGTCTGGCGTAACAGAAGCCCAGATAGCTCAAACGGTAAGAATGGCCCTAAAAGGGGCTTCCGTCTCTGTAGCACACACCCTGTACGATTCAGACCCCGTCTCAATATTTGTAAGACTTCCAAGAACCCAAAGGGACGACGTTAAAAAGATCCTTGACCTGACCGTAATGAACAAGGAAGGAAAACTGATACCGCTTAGAGAACTGGTAGAGATCAAGAAAGTTCTAGCTGATAAAACGATCTACCACAAGAACCTACATCCTGTTTCCTACGTAATTGGTGAAGTGGCCGGAAAGTACGAGGCACCCATCTACCCCATCCTGGCAATAAACGATTACCTGAAGAAACACCCTCTACCTGACGGTTACAAGCTGAAGTACACCTTCATTCCACCGTCAATGCCAGAGACCGACTTCAAGCCTATGATGAAGTGGGACGGAGAGTGGCAGATAACCTACGAGACCTTCAGAGATATGGGAGCAGCGTTTATAGTAGCTCTTATCCTCATCTACCTCCTAATCGTAGGCCAGTTCCAGTCGTTCATAATCCCTATGATTATTATGGCTCCAATCCCGCTAACGATGATAGGAATCATCCCTGGCCACTGGATTATGAGCAAGATCCTCGGAAAAACAGCTTACTTCACAGCCACGTCAATGATAGGTTTCATAGCCCTGGCAGGAATAGTCGTAAGGAACTCCATCATACTGGTGGACTTCATACTTATGAGGAAGAAGGAGGGAGCTCCCCTCAAGGACTCAATAATAGAGGCAGGAGCAGTCAGACTAAGGCCTATAGTCTTGACGGCAGCCGCTGCAATGGTTGGATCGGCAGTCATCCTCCTGGACCCAATCTTCCAGGGACTGGCAATATCTATTCTCTTTGGCGTTTTTGCATCAACAACCTTAACCCTTGGTGTCATACCAGTTCTATATTACATGTTAGAGAAGAGGAACTGGGAAAAAGAGTAAAGGCTTAACAGAGGTTTAAGACTTTAAAAGGTAAAATTGTTAAGAATAGGCTAAAGATGTCAGGGAGGTTAAGATGAAGAATAAAGTTATTCTAGCTGCCGTACTGGGGGTATTTGGTTTCAGTGGAATAGCTTCAGCGGACGTATGCAAAACAAAACCAGAGGCTGAATCAGTCAAAGATCCTCTTCCAGTTAAGTATCAGAGATTAAAGGTGGAGAATGAGAACCTTAAGAATAAGCTAGAGTCCTGTAAAGAGGAAAAGGAGCGTATCAGGTCAGAAATATCACAGCTAGAATCACAGATTTCCCAGCTAGAAACAGAAGAGGCCCAACTCCGTACAAGGCTTAACCTTTTACCTAGTAAAGAGAGCCTGGAAGCCCAGATACAAGAGCTGGAAAATAGGGTAGGGAGGTAGAGATGAGAAAACTAATAGCTGCTTTTTCAATAGCCCTTCTGGGAGGAATTGGGGTTGTTCACGCCGGGTGCCCTTCTCCAAGTGAAAGCTACGTTCTTTACGCTCCTGATTTTGCCTTCTATCCGGAGTCCCTCATAAAGGCCTATCAGCAGGCAAAGAGGGAAAATGAGGAGCTTACAGCAAAACTTGAGAAGTGCCAGAGAGAGTTAGCACTACTTCAGGCAAAAGAGGCTGAACTTAGGAAACGTTACGGTGAACTCTCACAGGAAGTCCAGAGGCTGAGGAAAGAGATAGCAGAAATAGAAGCTCTACAAAGAAGGCTTGAAGAGCTCAAAGCTCAGGCTGAAAACAGAATGTCCCAGTGTGAAGAGATGTTAAAGAGGTGGCAATCACTTCCAAAGAGCTATACTGTAAAGAGAGGCGATACCCTCTGGGGAATCTCCTCAAAGAGTTACATATATGGAGATCCATGGCAGTGGCCCCTTATCTACAAAGCCAACAGAGACAAAATCAGAAACCCCCACCTTATCTATCCGAAAGAAGTTCTTAAAATACCGAGAGACATTACCTGTAAAGATATTATAGAAGCAAGGAGAGAAGCTCTCAGAACGCCACCACCTCCTGGCGTCAAACCGAAGAAAGTTGGTCCTGTGAAAGCTGAGGACGTTCCAAAAACAGCTACAGACTATTTCCTCTGCTCCCGCTGTTCCAAGTAAAGTAAGGCCACCTTTGGTGGCCTTTTTCTTTTAAAATTTTGAACTTGCCTTTTCTTGTAAGGGAAATTCCTATCACGTAAAATTAGAAAAATACGACTCCAAAGGAGGGAGAGATGAGAGTAAAAGAGAGCCATGAATTAAGACTTCAAAAAGTCGTAACTAAAACTGGTGTGGAGCTCTGGAGAATAGTTGTAGCTCCAAACCATTTCTTCCTTGAACAGAACCCTCAAAAACCGAGTAAGTATGGAGTAGCTTACAGGCAGATCAAGGAGATTTACCCCGATTTCTACATGTTCTGGGAAATAAAGAATGACAACTATACAGGTAGGCTCCTAACCGGAACATTCCTTGATAGAGACGATATAGATAAGTTTATTGACTCTATTCTGAAAAATGAAGAGTACAAAACATACGAAGACGTAAAAGACGAGATAATAAAATAACAGAAAGGGGGCAGCCCTTGCCCCCTTTAGATTCAAGATAGTACATCCCTGTTCTTCCCCAACTTTTTAGCTTTATAGAGACGTTCATCAGCAATCTCTATGAGTTCCTCAAATTCACCTGGAGTCTTAACATCCGACGGGAAATCAGCCAATCCAGAACTAAAAGTAACAGGCCTACCAATACCGAAATCCTCTTCCATTAACTTGCTCCTTATTCTTTCAATGGCCTTTACTGCCTCCTCTTTATTTGAAGAAGGAAACACAACTAATATCTCCTCTCCTCCATATCTTATTGGAATATCACTTCCCCTTAACGTCTCCTTTACTATCTGACCTAATCTGCGCAACACTTCATCTCCCTTTGAGTGACCGTATATATCGTTAATTGACTTAAAGTTGTCTATGTCTAAAAGGGCAACGGTAAGCGGAAACTCCTTTCGTCTCCACAGAGGAATATAGCTTTCCTTAATCACTAAGTTGAGATAGTTTCTGTTAAAAAGCCCTGTAAGAGGATCCGTTATAGCCAACTGTTTAATAGAGTCTTTAAGCTCAGAAATCCTATTGATTAACCTTACTATAAGTTCGGCGACTCTTCTAAACTCTTTAAGTTTAAAGGCTTCTATCTCCTCTTTACCCGGCTTTGTCAGAACCGTATCAGGTTTGTTTAAGCCATCAATAAAACGTTTAAGTCTGTTAAAATCTCCTTTTATATCTAGCCAGATTGAAATAATTACGAGTGAACCCAGTATAACAAAAGAAATTGAGATCATTAAACTGTTGAGAACCCAATAATTTTTAAACTCATTCACATAGCTCCTGTCAAAAAGCGCTAAAAAGAAGCCCTCCTCTTTTTTTTCTAAAAACTGCGAAGCATACTCTTCATAGACGGGAAAATAGACAACTATTTCACTATCTGAGTAGCTTACCCCTTTTCCCTTTAATGAATACTTTTTAAAAAGGTTTTGAGGATAACAGAACTTTTGGTTATCAATAACCAAACACATTCCTTTAAGGGCTGGTATTTCCTCTACAGCCCTCTTCATGCTCTCTTCTATCAGATACTTGTTGGGATATATTTCAGCTATTAACTTTACGTTCTCTGCCAAGATGGAAGAAATCTGGTCTATATATCTCTTCTCATACTCTGAAGCCAACTTAAAGGTAAAAAGCCCTGAAAACAGAAGAAAAAGAAACATACCAGATATAAGAACGGCAAACTGGAAAAGTATTAAACTCTTAAAACTCCTCATAGTTTTCTACATGGGCAGGAAATTATTTTCTCTTTAGGAGTATGATTTACAAGGAAAACAAGTAATTTTGCAAGTTTTTCATAGTCTATTTCGTCAACGTAGTTTAAGTTAAACTTTGACAGATCAGAAAGGCCAGAAAAAACGAGTAGACCATTGTCCTTACAAAAGTTAACCAGCGTAACTAAATTTATAAGTTTTAGAAGCTTAGGATCAGGAAAGATATAAACATACTTATATTTTAATAAATCTCTAAAAGTTTCTACTGGGGAGTTCTTAAAAGGAAGAATAACAAAGTACTTCCTGGGAAGGTACATTCGAGCAATTGGTACCATATCTCTACTAATAGGAACAGCAACTTTTTCCTCTTTCAGTGCGTATTTCCTGAGAAATCGTTTATAAGTCTTTACAGGAAGGGGAAAAATCCTAACACCGTAAAAATTTTTTCGCTTCTCTAATCCAAATTTTTCCGGGAAAAGAACAAAAGTGTAGATTACTTTATAGTGCCCTTCTCTTTCCATCTCCTTAACTACTGCAGGAGTACCTATTAAGATCTTTACATCACACCCGTTTTTGACAATCCTATGATTATGTTCCAGGAGAAGTTTTCTCACCATCTCCTCTAACTTTTTAGCCGGAGGAATGGGATAGCTGTTAACTATACAAACGTCTGCTGCATAAGCAGAGATATCAAGTAGAAAAATCAGTATGAGTACCGCCACTCTAACCATAAGGTTCTCTCTTCCCCCGGAACTCCATTTTCGTAGTAAATTTCCTTGTCTAGGAGGTTATTTACTGTAAGTGAAAACTGCTGCCTCTCAGAAAATTTCCAGAGAAGGTTAAAGTCAAGCCTGCCAAATCCCGGAACCTCTGAAGAGGCTCGGGAATAAGCGATTAGAGACAGGTTAGCAGAGATTCTCTGACCCAGATAGGAGAGACCTGAGACCAGTTTATTCCTAGGGAAATTAAAGTATTCGCAGGATGAGAGTCCACTAACACCAAAAACCCTTCCACCAGAAACGGTTAACTCATAACTGTTCAGGAACCGTTTCTTTAGCGTTAAATCTACTCCTCTTACTCTAACTGTTGAATCAGAGTTACTCCAAATGTAACTTACCGGAGAAACTCTCTTTTTGTAGATAAAGTCATGGAACCAGTAGACAAAAGCCATACCTGAAAAAGAGAAAGTCTCACCTACGTAGTCTACAGAGGGCATAATAGAGTCGGCCTTTTCCGCCCTAAGGTTAGGGTTCCCCATCAGGATCGGGTTATTTTTCAGGTACATCTCTTCAAAGGAAGGAATTCTTATAGCCCTACCCAAGTTGAGTTTGAAACGCCAGTTAGCCCGTTTTTTCAAAAAAGAAGCTGAGTAACTCCAGTAGTTTCCAACGTCGCTTGTTCTATTCCATCTTCCGTTAAGGAGAAAAGAGTAGTCTTCAAATTTTAAGTAGTACTGAAAATAGGGAGAAAAGGTACTTCTGAAGTGGGGCGAAAAGAGAGCCTCACTACCTGGAAGTTCTCTCATAGAGCTGTAAGAAACGACGGTCGCCAAATTCGTTACGTCAATTGAAGAAGGTAGGAAATTGGCGCGAAGTTTCGTTTTGTAGAAATCTGCCTCTTTATAGTCGGCTCCGAAAAAGACCTCTCCGTACCGAGTGAGGTCTTTAGAGACAAAGAAACCCAGGCCGGGACTTTTTACGTACCGCTTTTCTACTGCTCTAGGTTCGCTCTTTAAGGAAGGTAAACTTCTACAGAGCTGGTGGTTAAACGGACACAGGTTATATCCCCTTTCAAGGAAAAACCAGTCGTAGTCTGCAAATAGATTTAACTTGTAACCTCCAAAGACTTTTTCAACCCCTACCCTGTTTACAGTAGCGCGTCTGTTCGCGTAGGTGTTCCCCGTCGTAACAAGCTTAGTCAGAGTTAAAGGGAAGTTCTCATCCCTATCAACTGTATAGCTTTTAAGGTAGAAGCCGGAGGAGTGTTTAATCTTCAGGTAAAAGACAAAACTTTTCCTCAGTGAGGAGTAGTTCTCCGAAACTCCCAAAACGTCGGTGTAACTCTTGTGGGGTGACCTCTCTTCAGAGTAGTTTACTGATAAAGCTCCTCTAAAACCTCCCCTTCTGAAGCTTTTGAAAAGGGAGGTGTAGGTATCTCCCCCTGTACTGAAGGAAGATTCAAAATTCAAAGACCTATCTGAAGGAGAGTAGGTGATGAGGTTTATTACGGCAAGTGAAGCGTTGAAGCCGTATAGTGAGGTCATAGGACCGTAGATAATCTCAACCTGTTTTACGTTTGAGAGTGAGAATATGTCGTTAACGCTGAACGAGGAACCGTTTGAAGGGTCTGTTATCGGAAGACCATCTACCAGAACCTGTATCTTCTCTGAATAGTAACTCTGCCTAAGCCCCAGAGCTCCAACGGCCTTTAGACCAAAGTAGCTCTTCCAGTAGTAAAACTCCGGGAGCCTGTCAAGGAGCTCAAAGAGGTTTCTCACTCCCCACCTGTCAATCTGTTCTCTGGTAATTACCCTGGTGTAACGGGGAACCTCTGAGTAGGGAAGGCTCTCCTTTGTGGCAGACAGGACCTTAAGCTCCTGAGAGAGAAGGTAGTAGGAGTAGAGCTCCTGAGAGACCGCTCCTGCCGGAAGGAGTATTAAAAGAGCTATTAGAAGGAGAAGCACCATTTACGTCTCCAGCTTCAGTATGTGCTCTGCTATCAGTGGAATCTCGGTTTCAAAGACTGTAAACATGTCAACAAGGTATGCATCCTCCTTTATTCTACCAACAACCGGCGGGTAGAACCCCCTCATTTTCCTGTCTATCTCAGAAGCCGAAAGGCCTTCTATCTCTACTTTCACGCAGTAGGTTGGCAGAGTTTGGAGGGGGAGAGCTCCCCCTCCTACCTCCGTTCTGTCCTTTACTATTTTAGCACTGCCTTTAAACCCTTCTCTGTTTAGAATCCTGACCAGCTCTTTCGCCTTAAACTCAACCTCGTAGGGCTTCTGGGAGAGGAACTTCCAGACGGGCACCTCTTTAAGGGCGAGGGACTCGTCAAGGTAGTAAATGAGAGTGGCCTCAAGAACTGCCAGCGTCATTTTGTCTATACGGAGAGCTCTGTTTAAGGGGTGCCTCTTTATCTTCTGGAGGAGCTCCCTCTTCCCTAAAATTATCCCGGCCTGAGCACCTCCGAGGAGCTTGTCTCCGCTGAAAGAGACAACGTCAACACCGCTCTTTAAAACGTCCTGAACCGTAGGTTCGTAAGAGAGCCCGAGTTTTGTAACGTCTATAAAGCTACCGCTTCCAAGGTCTTCATAAACAGGGATTCCGTATTTCCTACCGAGGTCAACAAGCTCCTTTGTTGATACAGATTCCGTAAAACCCAAAATCCTGTAGTTACTGGTGTGAACTTTCATAAGGAGGGCAGTGTTCTCGTTTATTGCGTTTTCGTAGTCCCACAGGTGGGTTTTGTTGGTGGTTCCAACTTCCTTAAGGAGAGCTCCGCTCTGCTCCATAACGTCGGGAATTCTGAAAGAACCCCCTATCTCTATAAGCTCTCCCCTTGAAACAATCACCTCTTTTCCCTTCGCAAGGGCTGAAAGAACTAAAAGAACCGCTCCTGCGTTGTTGTTGACAACGCAAACGTCTTCGGCTCCAGTAAGCTCTTTAAGTATCCACTCAAGGTTCCTGTAACGGAGCCCCCGTTTGCCTTCCTCAAGGTCGTACTCAAGGTTTGAGTAGCCTGTGATTATCTCTTTCAGGTGATCTGCAACAGAGGGGGAAATGGGAGCTCTCCCTAGGTTGGTGTGGAGAACAACTCCTGTTGCGTTTATAACCCTGTGGAGCTTCGGCCTAAGAAGTAAGAGGAGTTCCCTCTTTACCTCTTCCTTCAGCTCTTCGTAGGAGAAGTCCTCTACCTCTCCTTCCGCAATTCTGCTCCTTAGCCTGTTAAGGACGGAGTCAACCGCCTTTTTCAGGAAAAAGAGGGGTTTTCCGTCAAGGAGTTCAAGGAGTTCCCTGTCCTGTAGAAACCTGTCAACTTTCGGGATTTTACGGTAGAGCTCCCTCAAATTATCCCCCTCAGGAATGAGCTAAGGGCAAAGAGGGAGGCTTGAGAGATAAGCTCGGGAAAGATTCCGAAGAGTATGAGGAAGAAAACCGTTACCGCAACAGCTCCAAACTCAAAAGGTTCAATCGGAGGAAGAACGGCCTCTCCCTCTTTCATAAAGGCGTAAACAACGGGCCTGAGGTAGAAGTAGAGAGAGATGGCGCTGGCAATTAGTATGGCAACGGCGATTCCCACCTTACCGGCCTTAACAAGGGCAACTAAAACGTAGAACTTAGCCCAGAAGCCAAAGAGGGGCGGAATTCCTGCAAGGGACATAAAGATAACGACAAGTGAAAGCGCAAGGAAAGGAGACTTCCCGTAGAGGTTCCTCCAGTCCGACAGGTTCTCTCCCTTAAAGCCTTTTTCTGTCAGCAGGGAGATAAACCCGAAGGCTGCAACTGTCATAAACGCATAGGCAAACAGGTAGAAGAGAACCGAGAAGACAGAAACGGCCGGAACGGAGACGAGGGCTGTTAGAACAACGCCGGTATGGGAGATTGCCGAGTAGGCGAGCATCCTCTTAATGTTCTCCTGACGGAGAGCCATGAGAGCTCCGACAAAAGCGGAAACCACGCCGATAACTGCAAAGACCTCACCCCACTTCTGGGTAAGGGGAAGGAAAACGGGGTAGAACAGTTTTAGAAGTGCAACAAAGGCCGCAATTTTAACGACAGCTCCCATAAAGAGGGTTACGGGGGTGGGAGCTCCGTGGTAAACGTCTGGCGTCCACCCGTGAAACGGAACAGCTCCAAGCTTAAAGAGGAAACCGGAAATAACGAGAGCCAGAGCCAGAAGAACCGGAAAAGAATAGGTGGAGATATAACTGGCCAGGTCTCCGTAGTTGGTTGAACCAGAAATACCGTAGAGAAGAGCAAAACCGTAGACGATAACAGCAGCACCTACAGATCCCATTATAAAGTACTTAAGGGCGGCCTCTTTGCCTCTGTAATCCTTCTTAAAGAGGGCAGAGAGAACGTAAACGGAGATAGACATAACCTCTAAAGAGACAAAAAGTGTTGCAAGCTCGTTGGCAGAAACCATAAGCATTGCTCCAAAAACGGCAAAGAGGAGGGTGTAGTAGAATTCGCCAACGTGGTCTGTGTCAAACTTCTTCAGGAACCCGTAACTGACAAAAACGGCAATCAGAGAGGAAAAGAGTATAAGAATCTGGGAAAAGCCCGTCAAAAGGTCTTTCTTCACAAAGCCGTTAAAGGCCTCTTCCGGCACAAAAGGTGAAGAAAAAACCACCAGAAAAACTGAAGCAAAGAGGACAAAAACCGAAAAAGTGGCGAAGAAACCGTTCTTCACCCTCTTTGGAAGAAGAAGGTCAATTAGTATTCCCGTAATGGCAGCCGCCAGTACGAAAAACTCCGGAAAGAGCAGCTTAACGTTAAGCTCCATTTAAACTCCCCCAAGAAGTGAAGCTGTGTAGCCGTGAACGAACTTTAAGATAAACTCCGGATTGAAACCCCACCAGATAACGAGAAGTGCCAAAAAGCCAAGGGCTAAGAACTCTCTCGCGTCAAGGTCTTTAAAGGAGAGAACCTTAGGCTCAAGGAAGAAGACGTTCCTGTACATGTAGAGCATGTAGGCTGCACCGAAGATAACCCCAAGAGCCATAAGGTAACCGACCCAGTGGGCAGCTCTGTAACCTCCAAGGATCGTTAAGAACTCCCCTATGAAGGAGCTCGTTCCGGGAAGACCAACAGAGGCCATCGTAAAGAGCATAGCAAGAGTTGCAAGTTTTGGAGCAAAGGAGGCAAGTCCTCCCATCCTCTCAACGCTCCTTGTGTGCAGTCTTTCGTATATCGCTCCGACTATAAAGAAGAGAGCTGCAGAGACCAGACCGTGGTTCAGCATCTGAAAGATAGCACCCTCTATTCCCTGAACGTTCAACGAGAAAAGACCTATCATCACAAATCCCATGTGGGAAACGGAGCTGTAGGCTACTATCTTCTTAACGTCCTCCTGAACCAGTGCAACAAGGGCTGTGTAGATGATGGCAACAACTCCTAAAACGAAGACAACAGGGGCGTAGAGCTTATAAGCGTCGGGGAAGAAGGGAAGTGAAAACCTTAGAAAGCCGTAAGTTCCCATCTTAAGGAGAACGCCGGCAAGGATAACGCTACCGGGGGTGGGAGCTTCAACGTGGGCATCTGGAAGCCACGTATGGAACGGGAAAATCGGGACTTTAACCGCAAAAGCTATAAAGAAAGCCCAGAAGAGCCACTTCTGAAGCTCAAGGGGCAGTTTAAACTGTGAAAGCTGAAGGAGGTCAAACGTAAAGTTACCGGTAACCGAACCGTAAACGATTACCAGAACTATCATTCCAACCAGAAGGAAGATACTTCCCGCAAAGGTGTAGATAAAGAACTTTAAGGCCGAGTAGATTCTCCTCTCTCCTCCCCAGACGCCAATTATGAGGCTCATGGGGATAAGCATAGCTTCCCAGAAGATGTAGAAGAGGAGAAGGTCTAAGGAGACAAAAACTCCAATCATTGCAGTTTCAAGAAGGAGAAGGAGGCCGTAAAAGAGCTTCTTTTTGCGGTCTATGTACTTCCAGGCGGAAGGAACGGCTATAAAGGAGATGAGCGTTGTCATGATAAGCATTATCAGGCTAAGGCCGTCAACTCCCACCTTGTACCTTATTGAGAAACTGGGGAGCCACGAGCCGTAGTCTATGAACTGAAAGCCTCCTTTTGAGATGTCGTAGTTGAAGAGAATGTAGAGTGAGAGGAGAAAGGTTAAACCTGTTGTGAAAAGTGCTATCCACTTAACCCTCTCCTCACTCCTGCAGAAAGCTACAAGGAGAGCTCCCAAAAGCGGCAGCAGCAGAATAACGCTTACCATCTACACACCCCTAAACTATCAGTAGAAGTAAAATAACTGTAATAAGACCTATACCGAAGTAGGCAACGTAGTTGTTGACAACTCCGGTCTGGGTTAGCCTTAAAACCTCTCCACACCAGGAGGTTAAGTAGGCAACGCTGTTAACGATTCCGTCTATAACGTACCTGTCAAAGAAGGCGTAAACCCTGCCAAGGCCAAAACCTAAACCTCTAACAAAAATCAGGTTGTAGATCTCGTCAAAGTAGTACTTGTTGTAGAGTAGGAGATAGACAGGTCTGAGAACCGGGTTCTCCGTGAAAACATCCGGGGAGATCTTTCTCCAGTAGTAGATAACGGCAGCAACGAAAAGTCCCAGAAGTGCAAGTGAAACTGTTAGAGCGATTAAGAAGAGCTCCATTGAGTGGGGGAGCTCCCTCACGTGGTTAGGGACAGAGGTCTTCAGGAACTCCTCAAACCAGCCCCCCAGGAAACCGGCAAGGACAGAAGGAACCGACAGAACGACGAGTGGAACGGTCATAACCGCAGGGGATTCGTGGAGGTGCCTCATCTCGCGAACGTCAAACCTCTCCTCACCGAAAAAGACGGTGAAAACTAACCTTCCCATGTAGAGGGCTGTGAGGAGAGCTCCGACAACGAGGAAGAACCAGAAAATCAGGTGGCCGTTGGCAAAAGTAGCCGAAATTATCTTATCCTTACTGAAGAACCCTGCAAAGGGAGGAATACCGACAAGTGCAAGGGTTCCAACTATAAAACAGGTGGCAGTTACCTTCATGTACTTGTAAAGGCCTCCCATCCTCCTGATGTCCTGCTCTCCGTTCATAGCGTGGATAACGTTTCCGGAACCCAAAAAGAGAAGTGCCTTAAAGAAAGCGTGGGTAAAGAGGTGGAACATAGCGTAGACGTAAGCTCCTACCCCTAAAGCAGCAAACATGTATCCAAGCTGGGAAAGGGTTGAGTAGGCAAGAATCCTCTTAATGTCAAACTGCGTTAAGCCGATGGTTGCAGCGCCAAAGGCGGTTATAACTCCAATCACTCCAACAACTGGAAGGATGTAGCCACCGTCAAAAATTGGAGCACACCTTGCAACCATAAAGACACCCGCGGCAACCATC
Organism: Desulfurobacteriaceae bacterium; assembly: GCA_027013575.1. GTDB lineage: Bacteria > Aquificota > Aquificia > Desulfurobacteriales > Desulfurobacteriaceae > Balnearium. Next base: position 6,937 of record JALWGN010000104.1, on the reverse strand, counting down.
GTAGCCGCGTGAATCAGGGCAGAGATCGGCGTTGGACCCTCCATAGCATCTGGAAGCCAGGTATGGAGTGGGAACTGGGCAGACTTACCAACTGCACCTCCAAGGAGGAGAAAACCTATCAGAGATAGAGTTGCAGCACTTACCGTTCCAACCTGAGAGAAAACCCTCTGAAAGTCAAGGCTTCCGAATACCCAGAAGATAGCAATAAGACCCATAATAAAGAGAAAGTCTCCCACCCTGTTCATAATAAACGCTTTTATGGCAGCGTCGGCGGCTCTCTTCCTCTTAAACCAGAAACCTATCAGGAGGTACGAGGAAAGGCCTACGGCCTCCCAGCCGAAAAAGAGCTGGAGGAAGTTTGGAGAGAGAACAAGAACAAGCATTGAGAAGGTAAAAAGACCTAAGTAGGCAAAGAACCTGTCGTATCCGGGGTCGTCGTGCATGTAGCCTATTGAGTACATGTGGACGAAGAATGAGACAAAGCAGACAACAACTAACATTACTGCCGTCAAAGAGTCTATGTAGGCTCCAAAAGAGGCCGAAAGTCCACCGGAGATTACCCAGTTAAACCACTCCTCAGTTAAAACTGCTCCCTTCATCACCTTAAAGAGAACGTAGAAGGAGAGAAGGAGAGAGGTTCCTACGGTAACAAGGCCAAAGTAGTGGGAACGATTTTTAAAAGACTGCCACCTGAAGAGAACTCCCAACCCGGCAAGCAGAAAAGAGACCAGAGGAAGAACAGCTATCAGAAATCCCACTCCCATACTACCACCTCAAAATAGAGAAGTCTTCTGTATTAACGCTCTTTCTGTACCTGTAGAGAGCCACAACAATGGCAAGGCCAACTGCAGCTTCAGCCGCAGCAACGGCCAGAACGAAGAAGACGAAAACCTCTCCAAACAGGTTACCGTGTAGCTTTGAGAAACCTACAAGGAGAACGTTTGCGCTGTTTAGAAGGAGCTCTAAGGAGAAAAAGAGCGATATAACGTTCCTCCTTACTATAACCCCGAAAAGGCCAACGGCAAACAGAAGTCCGCTTAAAACGAAAAAGTCAAACGGCGTCATTCCTCCCTCCTTCCAACAGCTACTGCCCCGACAGTTGCAACGAGGAGCAGAACGGAGACCACCTCAAACGGCAGAAGGAACCTGTAAAAGAGGGGTAGAGCAAGCTCCTTCGCTCCTGAAACTGCAGCCGGTATAGAGCCTCCGTAAAACCTGTAGCCGGCGTAGAGAACGGAGAATAGAAGAAAGAGAGAGATGGCTCCTCCAGCTGCAAGAGAAACAGTCCTTAAAAGCTCCTTTCCAAAGCTCTTTAAATCCATCGTCATAAGGGCAAAGAGGTAGAGAACAACTATAGCTCCACCGTAAACGATAACCTGAACGATACCTATAAACTCAGCTCCGGCGGTAAAGTAGACGGCACCGAGAGCTATAAAAGAGGCCAGGAGAGAAAGACCTCCCTTTATAACGTTCCTGTGGGTAACCGACACAAGCGCAAATGCAACAGAGAGAAACGCAAACAGGTAGAAGAAAACCTCTCTCATCTCCTCTTCCTCTCCCACTCCTGATAGTACCTTCCCAGCTCCATCAGGTCTTCTTTGTGAAGAATAAGCTTATCAACACTGTACTGTGAAAACTCGTATATATCGGTCATAACGATTGCATCTCTCGGGCAGGCCTCCACACAGAGACCGCAGAAGAGACACCTGGTTAGGTCAACGGTAAAGTCAACCAGCTCCTTATTACCGTCCCTTCCCTCCGTCATCTCCATGTCTATAACGTTACTGGGGCACATTTCAGCACACAGGTAACAGGCTTCACACCTGTAGGAGCCGTCGGGGTTGAGTTTCAGTGCATGAATACCTCTAAAACGCTCCCTTGGAGGAACCTTCTCAAAGGGGTAGTGGACGGTAACCGTAGGTTTAAACATTGTTTTCAGTGTTATTGACATACCCTTTAAAAGGTCAACAAGAGCAGCCTTTTTGATAACGCTCATCACCTACCCCACAAACAGAGCTTCTGCCGCCGCAACAAAGAGGTTGAGGATAGATATGGGCAGCAGAATTTTCCACATAATTGAGAGCATCTGATCAAACCTGTACCTCGGAAATGTGGCTCTGAGCCAGAAGGTCAGGAATATGAAGAAAGCGGCTTTGCCGAGGTGGTAGAGAACACCTAAAACAGGGTACTTATCGGCAAGTGGACCGCTCCACCCTCCAAGGAACAGAAGCGAGACCACAAGGGAGAGGACAATGATGTTTATGTACTCACCGAAGAAAAAGGCGGCAAACCTCATCCCCGAGTACTCTGTGTGGAAACCACCAACCAGTTCACTCTCTCCCTCCGGAAGGTCAAAGGGAGGCCTTCCCACTTCAGCTGCCATAACGAACAGAAAGAGCAGGAACGCCACCGGCTGGTACAGAATCCCCCAGCCGTGTTGAGACTGCCACTCAACAATTCTGTTAAAGTCAAAACTGCCGTAGAGAATCACTGCAGCCATTATGGCAAAACCAAGTGGAAGCTCGTAGCCAAGAACCTGAGCTGCAGCTCTCATTCCGGCCAGAAAGGAGTACTTGTCGTTTGAGGAGTAACCTGCAAGTATCAGGGCGTAGATTGAGATAGCGCTCATTGCCATTACAAACAGAAGGGCAGACTTCATAGGAACAGCCTGGATAAACCCAATGGGAACAACTGAAGCTGCAAGGAGAGCGGCAAAGACGCTAAAGGAAGGGGCAAACATAAAGAGCAGCCTGTCGGCTCCCTTTGGAATAATGTCTTCTTTGAATATCAGTTTTATGGCGTCTGCCAGAGGCTGAAGAACCCCGTGGAAACCTACGACCATAGGGCCGGGGCGTTGCTGCATATGCCCAAGCACTTTACGCTCAAGGTAGGTTATAGGAGGAACTGCAACGAGCATAAGGCCGACAATAAAAGCCATGCTGAGAAGGTTCTCTATCACTTCTTGGGACCTCCCCAGATAAAGCAGGTTGTATCAACGAACTTTTTGTTCATCTCCTTGAGCCTTTCTGCTATTACTTTTGCAAGGGCTTCAAGGAGCTTTACAGCAAGTTTCGGATCCTCTTCCTTCAACCTTTCGTAACCTTCCCGGGTAAGGACGAGGGCATGGGTCTCCTTTAGAGCCACCCCTTTGGAGGAGTGGAACCGGTTGCTGAAGAAGGAGAGCTCCCCCAGCGGCGTCCCCTCTTCACTGACTGCAACCTTTACAGGGTTTCCGAAAGGGTCAGGACGGTATAGGCCAACCCTTCCCTTTACGATGAAGAATATCTTATCTCCCGGGTCTCCCTCCTCAAAGAGGACTTCACCCTTCGGGTAGACAACGTAATCAAGGTACTGGGCTATCTCTTGAAGCTCTTTTTCAGTGAAGTTCTCAAAGAGTGGAAACTGCTTAGCAAGCTCTACCTTTACCATTTAAGCCTCCGATATACGACACTTTATTCCCGTAAGATTGGGAAACTCTCCTTCAAGGAGTTCTGAAATGTCCCTTGTAAACCGTTCAACTCTTAAAAGGGCATGTCCTGCTGGAACCCCTTCGTCCCTTCTGCAGGTTAGAAGGAGCTCCCTCTCTCCAACTCTCAGCTTAACCATGTCCGTTCCGGGGAAGTCTTCAGGGTTCAGGAGGAGAACTCTCTCTCCTGCAACCTTCATAACGTTTTCAGAGTAGTAACTTACAGAGTTCCAGCCGGTTCTGTTGGGAAGAACTGTTAAGAGGAGCTCCCCTTTCTCCCTCTCTAAAAGCCTTCTACCCGGTTCATTGACTACGGAAACTTCCGCACCTTTAAGTGCAGACTCTCTCCTGACGGGAAGGTGAGAGAGAATCTCTAAAAGTGAATACTCTTTTTCTAGAACTGTCTTCAACTCCAGAGTTCCCTCTACCCCTTCAACCGTTCCGCTCTTTTCAAGCCAAACCTCTATAGGAATAACAAGGTCTGCACGGGAAACATCTGGAGTGTAAAATGGCGTAAAGAGAACTGTAAACTCGGCCTCCGGGAGCTCCACTCCCGGGAAGTCCCTCTCAAGCTCTCCGTTGACAACAACGTTAACGCTTCCTTTAAGCCCGTCTGGAAATTTCAGCTCAAAGAGGTTTACAACCTTTAGTGAGTTGGCCTTTGGAGGAACTACAACAACCTTTCCGTTAACGGCTCTCTCTGAAAGGTAAGCAACCGTCTTCCCGAGCTCTTCAGATTCGGGGGAGAAGAGGTGAATTCCCCCAACGACAAAGGCGATCTTCTTCCCCCTCAGCGACTTTATAAAGGAGTCAACTTCCCTGTTTCCTGAGGAGTAAGAGGTATCCATCATTCCTAAAATAATGTGCTTCAGTGTATCTATAACCTCTGTCTGGTCAACGAGGAGCGTGGAAAACGAAACGGAGTCAAGCTTTTTAGAGGGGAAGACGCCCAACCTGAGAAGTCTCTTTCCGTTCTGAATTACAGAGAGCCTTAAAAGGGTAGCGACAACGGGGTTTACCTCCTCAATAAAGTCGCCGATAACGACAACTGCGTCAACGTCGTATATGGAGGAGAGCCTGTCTGTCTCCTTCGTTCCCTTAACCTTCTCGTAGCCTTTCAGGAAGTTATAAAAGCCAAGTGAATCTGAAGTAACGTTTTCCGTTCCAAACACGTCAGCCAATTTCTCAAGCTCTTCGTTTGTGAGGGAACTCTCCACAAAGAGGTTAACCTCTTTGCCTTCCGTTCTCTCCTTTAAAACCTCTAAGGCTCTGTCAAGTGAAACTTTCTGGAGCTCCCCGTCAACCCTTAAAAGGGGCTCTTTTAGTCTTCTGTCGGAGTAGATAACGTCCCAGCCCCACTTGCCGCGAACGCACAGGTACCCTCTGTTGTGGCCGTCGTTTATTCCAATTCTCCCGACAGCTCTCTTGACTCTACCGTGGTAGGAGTCAACCTCCACCTTACAGCCAGAACCACAGAAAAGACAGGTAGTCCAGGTCTTATCCATTCTCCACGGGCGGTCTTTATACTTGAAAGCCCTGTCTAAAAGGGAACCAACGGGACAGACGTCTACGCAGCTTCCACAGTGTTCACACCCGCTCTCAACGAAGTCTCCGTTAAAGGGAGAGATGTAGGCCTTATACCCCCTATTCAGTATTCCCAGAACCCTGTTCCCCATGTTCTCGCCGCACATCCTTACGCAGCGGCGGCAGAGGATGCACCTGTCGTTGTCTATCTCAATAAGAGGACCCTGAATGACGATGTCCTTTTCACGCCTGGGCTCTTTGTACCTTGACTTCTTAGGGCCGTGGCGGAAGCCGGTCATCTGGAGCTCACACTCTCCAGACTTATCACAGATCGGGCACTCTAAAGTGTGGTTGTTGAGTATTAGCTCTATAACTCCTGCCCTTGCCCGCCTCACCCTTTCAGTATCCGTTTTGATAACCATGTCGGGCATAGCCTTAAGCGTGCAGGCGGTAACCAGGCGGGGAGCTCCCTCAACCTCAACCAGACACACCCTGCAGGCACCCTCCGGGCGGAGCTCCCTGTGGTAGCAGAATACAGGAATTGTAATTCCGTTCCTCTCTGCAACCTCTAAAACGGTCTCTCCCGGGTAAGCCTCACACTCTTTACCATCTATGACAATCTTAAAACTCTCCATCTACCCTCTCCTGTAAGGGCATCTTCCAAGCTTAATGTGGGAAAGAAACTCCTCTCTGAACTTCCTGACCGAAGAGGCAACCGGGTTGTGGGCTGCCATTCCAAGGCCGCAGAACGAGTTCTCCATCGTCTCGGAAACAGAGAGGATAACCTCTAAGTCCTCCTCACTCCCCTCTCCTTCCTCAATCCTCCTCATAATCCTCACCAGCCAGTCCGTTCCCTCCCTACAGGGGGTACACTTTCCACAGGACTCGTGCCTGAAGAACTCTATAAGTCTTAGTGCTGCCTTTACTATGCAGTCTGTCTCGTCTAAAACCATAATCGCACCGGAACCGAGCATCGTTCCGGCCTTTGCAAGTGAGGGAAAGTCCATCGGAACGTCTATCTCTTCAGCGGTGAGAACCGAACTTGAGGCACCTCCGGGGAAAACGGCCTTCAGTTTTCTGTCCTGAACGATTCCCCCTGCGTGCTCGTAGATTATCTCAGACAGCGGCGTTCCCATAGGGAGCTCGTAAACGCCGGGTCTTTTAACCTTACCGCTAATAGGGTAGAGCTTTGGACCCGGACAGTCGGGAGAACCTATACCTGAATACCACTTTCCACCTCTCTCTATAATGAGGGGGATATTTGCAAGAGTCTCAACGTTGTTTACAACGGTAGGCTTCCACAGGTAACCTGCGTTAACAGGGAAAGGGGGCTTAATCCGGGGTTCTCCCCGCTTACCCTCTAAAGACTCTATAAGGGCTGTCTCCTCACCGCAGATGTAGGCACCGGCACCGCTGTGGACGTAGAGGTCAAAGGAGAAATCCGTTCCAAGTATGTTCTCTCCAAGGAAGCCTTTCTCGTAGGCTTCTCCAATAGCCCTCTCCAAAATCTTCTTCCCTATGGGGTATTCTCCCCTCAGGTAGATGTAACCGTAACGGCAGCCGGTTGCGTAGGCGCCTATCAGCATACCCTCTATGAGGGCGTGGGGGTCTTTCTCAATGATTACCCTGTCCTTAAAGGTGCAGGGTTCTCCTTCGTCTGCGTTACAGACGAAGAACTTGGGCTCTTTAAGGTCGGCAGCTGCAAACTCCCACTTCATCCCCGTTGGGAATCCCGCTCCTCCACGCCCCCTGAGGCCGCTGAGCTTTACCTCCTCAACAACGTCTTCAGGAGACATCTCTTTTAGGGCTTTCTTGAGGGACTGGTAGCCTCCGTTTTTCAGGTAAACCTCTATGGTGTGGGAGTTCTCTTTATCAATATTCCTAAGGAGCAGTCTCTCCATCTTAACCCTTCCAGCCGTATTTCTTCAGGATTTCAGGGAGCTCCTC
>JALWGN010000103.1 GCA_027013575.1 Desulfurobacteriaceae bacterium | reverse complement strand
GAGGCGGTTTCTTTTCTGCCTTCTCTAACAGTCCCTCCCACACTTTCAGCAGGTAGTCTAAGTCTCTTGTCAGCTCTTCCTCTGTTGCTCCCTCTGCGGCGGTTCTTACGATTATTCCGTAGTTTTCGGGTTTTATTCTCTTTGCAATCTCTTTTAGCCTTTCTCTCTCCTCTTCGTCTGTAATCCTCCTTGAAAGGCCAACTTTGTTTATCGTGGGGAGTAGAACCAGGTAGTGGCCGGGGATTGTAAGGTTTGTTGTTACTCTGGGGCCTTTCGTTCCTATCGGCTCTTTGGCCACCTGAACTAAAATTTCCTGACCTTCAGAGAGGACTTCTTCTATTGGGGGGAGCTCCACCTCCGGCGGCTCGTCGTCTAAGAACTCGTCTTCGTCAAAGTCAATATTTACCGCGTCTTTTACGTAGAGGAAGGCCTTTCGCTCTTCTCCTATGTCAACGAAGGCTGCCTGAACCGCCGGAACTATCTTCAGAACTCTTCCTTTATAAATGTTTCCAACGATTCCTCTGTTTCCCTTCCTCTCAACGTAGAACTCTACAAGCTCTCCCTCTTCTAAAACGGCTATTCTGACCTCTTTTGTAAGGGCGTTTATGAGGATCTGTTTTTTACCCAAGGAGCTCCTCTCTGACAACTTCTGCCTTTTCAAGGCTAAGGTTCATCCAGCTGAGTATGTCGCCAACGTTTAAAACCTTTCCGTTCCTTACTTTCAGAGTTAGTATAACTTCTCCGTTTTCCTCCTTTAAGTCAAGTATCTCCTCTTTCAGGTTAACCTCTCTTCCCTTTCTGTCTGTTGCTGATTCGCCTTTAAGGGTTTCAAGTGTGAACTCTGAAAACGGCTTTATACGGTAGGTAACAGAATCTATCCTGTCAATAACCTTTTCTTTAAGTCCGAGTTCTAACCAGCCTGTAAACTCAAGGCCTTCAGGGAGAAACTCCTTAGACTCCTCTATGAACTTATCAAAGTTGAAAACTTCTTCAGAGAGCTCCACTTCAACCACTTCTCCTAAACCTTCAACTCCTACGGGAAGGCCTAAAACGATGTTTATCTTCGGGTGTGGGTTAAAACCCTGTGAGTACCTTAAGGGAACGCCGAACCGCCTGAAGGTTCTTGCAAAGGCTCTTGTCAGGTCTAAGAGGGAGAGGAACCTTGCGTAGCCTGTTTTCCTGAAGGTGAGGGCAACCTTTCTCTTTAGAAGGAACTCCCTTTTAGGCCTTGGTGGAACCTGAAACTCTATCTTCTCCGGAATGGGAAACTCTTTGAGCTCCTTTATCTGCTGGGGCGTGCAGACTCCACAGGCGTGGCACCCTACGATGCGGCAGTCTGGAGTCCACTGCTGGCTCTCTGCCTTTTTTAGCTCCCTTAAGAGGAACTTTTTACTGACCACTCCTTTTATGAAGTCCCAGGGGAGCTCCTCTTCTAAATCCCTCCTTCCAAGGGCCTTTTCAAGGTTAATTCCCGTTTTCTCAAAGGCTTTCAGCCAGCCTTCATAGTTGAAGAACTCGTCCCAGCCGTCAAGCTGGCACCCTTCCCGGTACGCTGCTACAAGAACCTCTGAAACTTTCTCGTCTCCCCGTGTTAAAAGAGCCTCTATCAGCGACTGCCTGTAGTCGTGGAACCTGAGCTTAAAGCTCTTTGGAGATTTCCTCTTTATGTAGTTAACTTTCTCTAAAACTTCTTCCTCTTTTGCAAAGGGTTCCCACTGAAACGGCGTAAAGGGTTTGGGAACGAAGATAGAGATTCCTGCTGCAAGGTGTTTTCTCCCTCTGTACTTTTTCCCTATTCTGTGAACAGTCCAGAGCATTTCAATCAGTGCGTCTATATCTTCAGGGAGTTCAAAGGGAAGTCCTATCATAAAGTAGAGCTTTAACCTGTTCCAGCCTCTTTTGAAGAGTCCCTCTACCGCCTTAAAGAGGTCCTCGTTTGTCAGGTCTTTGTTTATTATTCGCCTTAGCCTGTCGGAGCCCACCTCTGGTGCAAGGGTAAATCCCGTTTTCTTAACCTGCATTATCTGGGAGGCAAGGTCTGGGTTGAAACCCTTTACCCTCATAGACGGAAGGGAAAGAGAGATGAGCTCCCTGTGGCACACCTCCATAACTTCCGGAACCAGCCTGTTGAACCTGCTGTGGTCTGATATTGAAAGGGAAGAGAGGGAGGCCTCTTCGTAACCTGTGTTTCTGAAGCTCTCTTCAACCAGCCTCTTTATTAACTCTTCGTTCCTTTCCCTGTAAGGTCTGTAGATGTAGCCTGCCTGACAGAACCGGCACCCTCTTAAACAGCCTCTCGCGGCTTCAACTGCTATTCTGTCCTGTGCGGTTTCTACAACCGGAACAGGTGGCGAAGTGGGGAAGTAGCCTTCGGGAACTTTCACAAATACCGCTCTCTTTACGGGGTACTTACCGAAGAGGGGAACCCACACCCCTTCAACCTTTCTCACTTCTGAAAGGAAGTCTATCTTCTTCCCACCCTCTCTTTTTACCTCCCTGTAGAGCCTGGCGATTTCAACTAAGGTCTCCTCTCCGTCTCCTATGGAGAAGAAGTCTATAAAGGGAGAGAGAGGAACGGGGTTGTAGGTGCAGGGGCCTCCTGCAAATACTACGGGGAGCTCCTCCCTCTCTACCCTCTCCTCGGAGTAGAGAGGCAGGCCTGCCAGCTCTAACAGTTTCAGCGCGTTTGTGTATGTAAGCTCAGAGGAGAAAGAAAGACCCCACAGGTCGTACTCCTTTACCGGTTTCTGCTCCTCTATGGTGTATAGGGGGATTCCCCTCTCTTTCATGAGCTCCTGCATGTCGGGTCTTGGCAGGTAGGCTCTGTGGATAAGGGCGAAGTCTGTAAGGTTGTTTATGACGTGGTAGAGTATCTTCCCCCCTATGTGGGCAGACCCCACCTCGTAAAGGTCGGGGTAGGAGAGGACAAAACGAACTTCCCGTTCGTGAAAACGGGGAGCTCTCTGGTTGAGCTCCAGGGGCAGGTAAGATGCCGGTTTTTTTACCCTGTTAAGTTCCCTTAGCAGTTCTCTATCAATAACCTTAGACTTCAACGTCGTCATCAGGCCAGTCTCCTGTGTCAAAGTAGTCGTAGTCGTTTACCGAAACTCCAAGGTCAAAGTCTCTGTGGTCGTTATCCTCCTGATGGTGTTCCGGTGTGTCGTTCCGGTTGTGGTCTTCAAGGTGTTCTACAGTTTCAAAGAGGAGTAAGGGGAGGGTTGTTCCTAAAATGAGCGGAAGCCACGGAACTGTGAAGTTAACCCTATCCCCTTCGGCTGTAAAGAGCTTCCTCACCTCCGACTCGGCAGCCGGAACTTCGTAAGTTTCTCCTCCTGCCTTCAGGACGATTCTGTAAATGTTTCCCTCTCTTTTTATGGAGAGCTCCTTTATCTCTTCCCTCTTGAAGAATCGGAACTCCCCGTGGCGGAAAATAGAAACCCCTTCGTCTGAAAAGACGAGAGCTGTTCCGTCTAACCCCTTAACCTCTACTGCCGTTCCCCTTGAAACTCTGTTCCTCTTCGTTATCAGCGGAAAGACGAAGAGAATTAAAATCAGGAATAGAATCAGAAATCCCATTATTCCCATACTCTACCTCGCAAAACCTGTAGAAGTCTTCAGTAAGCTTTCTCCAGAGGGCTCTTCTACTACCGGCTTCAGGCTTAACTCCAAGCTCCTCTAAAAATCTAAAATAGCCCTCAGACGGCATTCCGCCTGACTTTGAGACTACGATAGACCCGGGCAGAACCCCAAACCTTCTGAAAAACTCCCGGCAGATTGGGTGGAGGAGCCGGGATACTGCTCTACCGACGGCTCTACCCCTTTCGGGTAGAGCTCTCCTCTTCAGCCTCCTGTTAACCTCGCGGCAGAGCTCAGAGTAGGAGATAACCTGTCTCTTCTTCCCCGTTTCAAGAAGGACTTCTAAAACCTTAAAAACTGTAGCTGATTCCTGTGAGAAAGAGTTTGTCCGTATGGTAGTTTACCCCCTCAGGTAGAAGGTTTTGATAGTCAACCTGGTAGGTGACCGTTAGAGAGAGTTTTTCTGAGATGGGAACTGACACCTGGCTCTTTGAGTGGAGGAAGTAGTCCTGAGAGTTCTTGAAAGAGACCTGGTAGGAGATGAGCTGTGTAAAGGTTACAGTATCGGTAATCTGCCGGGTGTAGTTGGCTTTCACCTCTCCCTGGTAGTAGCTCTCGTTGGGGCTCTCTGTGTAGTTGTTATAAACGTAGGTTACGTTCGTAGTTAGTGAGAGGTTTTCTGAAACATTGACTTTTAGACCGGGTCCTACTCCAAACCTCAGGTTGTAACCTGAGAACCTGTCTGAGAAGATAAAGTTGTTTAAGACCAAAGACAGTCGTTTGTTTAACGCTCTCTCGTAGGTGTTACTTACGTCAAGTCTATTTGCGCTTTCCTCACCGGAGTTCTCCTTGTAGAGGTAACTTCCCTGGGAGGAGACGGAAGACTTTTCCCACTCCTTTTTCAGAGTGTAGGAGAAAGAGAGGGTGGAGGTATTGCTGTTTCCCGACGTTTGGCTGTAGGAGAGGTTCACGCTGTTTTCTGCCAGCGCCGTTACCGGTAGAAGTATCAGTAGGGGGATTAGAAGTCTCATCTCTCCTCTCCGGGAGTATAATTTGGCCAAAAATCGCTCGGGAGTAATTTAATGGGAGATAAGCTTATTGAAAACCTTAAATCTCTGGCCGTTGCTCTGATTCTGGCTCTGATCATCAGAACTTTTATAGTTCAGTCCTTTCACATCCCTTCAGGTTCAATGATTCCAACACTTCTTATCGGAGATTTCATTCTCGTTGATAAGGTTACCTACCACTTCCGACCCCCTGAAAGGGGAGACGTTGTGGTTTTCCACTTTCCCCTCAACGAGGACGTCTACTACATCAAGAGAATTGTAGGTGTTCCCGGAGACAGGGTTCAGGTAAAAAACGGCGTTCTCTACATCAACGGAAAGCCTTGCAAGTACCAGCATCTCGGGAAGTACGTTTACTACGAGAACGGGAAGAGGTATGAAGGGGAGCTCTACTACGAGTTCCTGCCCAGGAGAGACGGCACCGTTAAGAAACACTATGTTCTGAAGACGGGAATACAGGGTGATAACACTGACGTTTTCATTGTTCCAAAGGGGAAGTACTTTATGATGGGAGACAACAGGAACAACAGCTACGACAGCCGCTACTGGGGTTTTGTTGACAGGAGTAAGATTGTTGGAATTGCCAGAATTATCTTCTTCTCCTGGGATTCTGAGAGGCACATGCCCAGGTTTAACAGGTTTTTTCAAGTTGATTAACTGACTATTGGGGGAGGAAGTCCTCCCCCGTTAACGTTACTTCTTCTTTTTCTTCTTGAGCTCTTTCTCTGTTGCTTCTCTGAGGTCTTTTCCAGGCTTGAAAGCGGGAACGAGTTTTGGAGGAACTTCCACCTTCTCGCCAGTTTTGGGGTTCCTTGCAACTCTTGCGGCCCTCTCCTTCATGAGGAAAGTACCAAAGCCCCTTATCTCTACTTTGTCTCCCTTCTTGAGGGCCTCTGTTACCACCTCAATGAAGGCGTTGAGGGCAGCTTCTGCATCCTTCTTCCTTATTCCTGCCTTCTCGGCAATTGCGGCTACGAGATCGCTCTTTGTCATGCCGCTCCCTCCTTTCATTAAGTTTGTTAAGCCAAGTGTTTCAAGGCTTTATCATGAAAATACTATTATTCAGGAGGGTTGTCAAGATATTTCTACCTCTTCTATCCCAAGTTTTTCTTGCAACTTTGCCAAATCTATCCCCTCTATTCTCACCGTTTTAACCCTGCTGGTTTCACCCCTTACAATTTCAATGGAACTCTTTGGGACTTTTAAGGTTTTAGAAAGGAGCTCAACCACCGCTCTATTGGCCTTTCCCCCTTCAGGAGGAACTGTCACTCTTACCTTCAGTCTCCCCTTCTCTACCTTCTCTATCCTGTTCCTTGAGGCTTTCGGCTGAACCTTCACCTCTATCTCCAGAGAGCTCTCTCTTCTCCTTACCCTTAACATCCTCTTCCAGCTCCTTCAGTATTCTCGTCATCTCAAGAAGTGCAAGTTTGAGGCGGTTTGTCATTTTCTTCTGGGTGAAGCGGAGTTTCTCTATCTCTATCTCAAGCTCCTCTTTCTTCCTCTCTATTTCGCGGAGCTCCTTCTTTTTGGCCTCAACCAGTTTCTCAATCTCCTTACGGGCTCTTTCCATTACCTGTTCTGCCCTGTACTCGGGAGTTCTCGCTTTCAGTTTTTCAACCTCTTTAAGGAGTTCCTCGTAAGCTGCTGCAACGTTAGATAGAAAGAGTTCAACCTCGTCTGGGTCGTAACCGAAGAGTTTCTTGCTGAACTCCTGGTTTTTTATCTCCTGAGGGGTTAGCTTCCTCTTCTTCTGATTCTTCATTCCTATCCTCTTGTGGCTTAATCATTATGGGGTTTTAAAATTATAGCAACATAAGGCTTTAAAGCTTTTTTAGCTTTAGTATTACGCTGGCCAGACGCTCAACGGCCTTTCCCCTGTGGCTGATTCTGTTCTTCTCCTGGAGGGGGAGCTCCGCCATCGTCTTTTCGTAGCCTTCCGGTATGAAGAGAGGGTCGTAGCCGAAGCCTCCCGTTCCTCTGGGCTCCCTTACCACTTTTCCCCTTACCTCACCTTCACTCCACAGGCCTGACTTATCTGGAAAGGCCAGGAAGAAGAAGGAGATGTACCTGGCGGGGGAGCTCTCTAACTCCCTCTTTTTGAGCTCTTCTATCAGTTTTCTGTTGTTCTCCTCGTCTGTTGCGTTCTCTCCTGCAAACCGGGAGGAGTACACGCCGGGCTTTCCTCCTAGCGCTTCAACTTCAAGGCCGGAGTCTTCAGCTATTACGGGCATTCCCAGTTTTTCAGAGTAGTAGGTTGCCTTCTGGTAGGCGTTCTCGCAGAAAGTCTCCCCAGTTTCTTCAGGAGCCTCTACTTCTGCCACTTCGTCAATGGGGACAACCTCAATTCCGAACTCTTTAAGTTTTTCCTGAACCTCTCTAACCTTTCCCCTGTTCTTTGTAGCAAAAACTATCCTCACTGCTTCACCCCTAAGGTCTCTTTCTGGATGGTTATCAGCTCTTTTATTCCCTTCTCTCCCAAGTCAAGCAGTCTGTTGAGTGCTTCCCTTGAGAAGGGTTCTCCCTCTGCAGTTCCCTGAACTTCAACAAGCAGCCTCTGGTCGTTCATTACTACGTTCATGTCAACTTCTGCCATTGAGTCTTCCTCGTAGTTGAGATCTAGCAGGAACTGGCCGTTTACTATTCCCACGCTTACGGCTGCAATAAAGCTCTTAACGGCGTTAAGTTTGTCCACTTTTTCCAGAGCTCTGTAGAGGGCAACGAAGGCTCCCGTTATTGATGCAGTTCTCGTTCCGCCGTCAGCCTGTATTACGTCACAGTCTATCCAGACCGTTATCTCTCCCAGGGCTGTAAGGTCAACGGCGCTCCTTAAAGACCTTCCTATCAACCTCTGAATCTCCTGAGTTCTCCCGGTAAGCTTTCCCTTTGCCGCTTCTCTGATTGTTCTCTGGGCTGTGGCCCTCGGCAGCATGGAGTACTCTGCCGTTATCCAGCCCTGACCTGTTCCCTTCAGGAACGGAGGCACTCTCTCCTCTACGGAGGCCGTGCAGATTACTTTTGTGTCTCCAAACTCAATGAGGCAGGAGCCTTCTGCGTGTTTTATGAAGTCAAGGGTTATCTTTACCTCTCTCAGCTGGTCGGGAGCTCTCCCGTCACTCCTTGTCAATTTCAACCTCCTCTATCTCCACCTCTTCTTCCATTATCATCTTTGCAATTCTCTCAAAACGCTCGGTTTTGTCGCTTACAAGTATTCTAACGCTTCCCCTCTTTCCGGAGTTCTTTGCAGGAAGTAGCCTCTCAACTTCCCTTGCAACTGCCCCTGCAGAATCTACCAGCTTAACGCCTCCACACACTCTTGATAGAACTTCCTTTATCAGGGGGTAGTGGGTGCACCCTAAGACGAGGGTGTCTATCTCCTCCTTAAGGAGCTCCCCCAGGTACCTCTCTGCAACTTTCTCTGTTATCTCGTCTTCAAGCCACCCCTCCTCTATAAGGGGAACGAAGAGGGGGCAGGCCTTCTGGAAGACCTGACAGAACGGGTCTAAGGAGATTATCGCTTTCCTGTAGGCCTCGCTCCTGACGGTTGCCTCTGTTCCTATAACTCCTATCCTTCCGCTCCTGCTTGCCTTTACCGCCTCTTTGGCGCCGGGTTCTACAACCCCTATAACGGGGAAGGGGAACTCCTCCTTCAGTATCTCTAGTGCGTGGGCTGAAGAGGTGTTACAGGCCACAACCACCATCTTTACCCTGAACCTCTGGAGCAGTTTGGTGTTCTGAAGGCTGTACCTTATTATGGTTCTGTGGGACTTCGTTCCGTAGGGAACTCTTGCCGTGTCTCCAAAGTAGATGAGGTTCTCTGCAGGCAGGAGTTCCCTCAGAGCTTTGAGAACTGTAAGTCCCCCCACTCCAGAGTCAAAGATGCCTATAGGACTGTCTGGCATTGCATCTCCTGAAGTTGGTAACTTTATTTAATTGGGTTAGGCAAAACTTTCTTAAAGGTGATGGTTTATGAGGAGCTGTCAGGAAATTATAGACAAAGTAAAGGAGTACAGGACAAACTTTGACGGGAAGTTGATAGAGAAGGCCTACGAGTTTGCAAAGAGGAAGCACGAAGGGCAGTTTAGGAAGTCGGGGGAACCCTACTTTGTCCACCCGGCTGAGGTGGCTTACATACTTGCGGAGCTCCGGATGGACGTTCCAACCATCGCTGCAGGCCTTCTCCACGACACCGTTGAGGACACGGACACGACGTTAGAGGAGATTGAGAGGGAGTTCGGCCGTGAGGTGGCCTTTATTGTTAAAGGGGTTACAAAGCTTGAAGGTTACTCGTTCCAGAGTAAAGAGGAGAAAGAGGCCGAGAGCTTCCGTAACCTCCTTATCTCCCTCGCAGAAGACATAAGAGTTCTGATAGTTAAGCTTGCCGACAGGCTCCACAACATGAGGACTCTCCACCACATGAAGAGGGAGAGCCAGCTGAGGAACGCAAAGGAGACCCTTACCATCTACGCACCCCTTGCCAACAGACTCGGTATGTACAGGGTAAAGAACGAGCTTGAAGACCTGTCCCTTAAGTACCTTGACCCAGAGGCCTACTACTCGATAGAGAAGAAGGTTAAGGAGAAGAAAAAGAAGATACTCCCCTACCTTGAGGGGATTATTGAGACTGTGAAGGAGGAGCTCCGGAAAAACGGCATAAAGGGCGACATTCAGTGGAGGATAAAGCACATCTACGGTATCTACAGGAAGATGGTTACGAAGGGAATTCCCTTTGAAGAGGTTTACGACGTTGCCGGGATAAGGGTTATTACCGACACTGTCGGTAACTGCTACCAGGTTCTGGGAATTATCCACAGCCTCTGGACTCCCGTTCCCGGAAGGATAAAGGACTACATAGCCGTTCCAAAACCCAACATGTACCAGTCTCTACACACAACTGTTGTAGGGCCTAAAGGTCAGTTTATTGAGTTTCAGATAAGAACCTGGGAGATGCACCAGGTTGCCGAGCTGGGTATTGCTGCACACTGGAAGTACAAAGAGGGTGGGGGAGCTCTCTCTGAGGCAGAGAAGGAGAGGTTCCTCTGGCTCAGAAACCTCCTTGAGTGGGTTAAGGAGGAGAAAGACCCCAACGAGTTTATAGACTCCGTCAGAAAAGACCTCTACAACGAGGATATCTATGTATTCACTCCAAAGGGAGACATTAAGACCCTTCCCGTTGGGGCAACTCCCGTTGACTTTGCGTACGCCATCCACACCTCTGTAGGGCACAGGTGCAGGGCTGCAAAGGTTAACGGTAAGCTCGTTCCACTGAACTACGTTTTAAGCAGCGGAGACAGGGTTGAGATAATCACCGGAAGTACAGAGAGGCCAAACAGAGACTGGCTCAACTTTGTAAAGACCTCAAAGGCTCGCCAGGCAATAAGGAGCTTTCTGAGGAAGGAGGAGAACGAGAGGGCTAAAAAGCTCGGTGAGAGTTTGGTTGATAAAGCCTTAAGGAGGCTCGGCTCTACTTTGGGAGCTGTTGAGGTAAATCCGGAAGTTTTAGAGAGGATAAAGGGGCTTGGTTACTCAAAGCTTGACTCCCTCTTAACCGACGTGGGCTTTGGAAAGCTTGACCCCGACGTTGCAGCAAGGAGGCTTTTAGGGCTTCCTGTTGAAACCAGGAAGAAGAGGAAGAAGGGGACTTCAGACAGAGGAGACGTAGCAATAACGGTTGACGGAATAGATAACGTAGCCGTTTCAATTGCAACCTGCTGCCATCCCCTTCCTGGAGACAGGGTTGTAGGCGTTATCAATACGGGTAAAGGAGTTGTGATTCACGCTGCAAACTGCATAGTTGTAAGGCAGATAAGGGAGAGCTCCCCCGGAAAGCTCGTTAAGGTTAACTTTATCCCCTCGGGAAGGGTTTACCCGGCCAAGATAAGGGTCTCTACCGAAGACAGGCCGGGAATGCTTGCAGAGGTTTCTGCCGTTATCTCAAAACAGAACATAAACATAAAGTCTGTAACTACCAGGTCTGTTCACGGAAGGGCTGTTCTGGACTTTATCGTTGAGGTGAGGAGCAGAGAGGAGCTCCAGAAGCTCCTTTCGGCTATAAGGGGAGTTAAGGGGGTGATTGCAGCAAAGAGAATTCAGAGGGAGAGGGTAAAACAGCCGGCAGGTTAGGCATATCTTTTCAGTTACAAAACAGTAATGGAGGTTTAGATGGAAGAGATACTCAACCAGTACGTTCCCATAGTTATTGAGCAGACCGGAAGAGGAGAGAGAGCCTACGACATCTACTCAAGGCTCTTAAAAGACAGAATCGTAATGCTGGGAACCCCAATAGACGACCACGTAGCCAACCTGATAGTTGCCCAGCTCCTATTCTTAGAGGCCGAAGACCCCGAAAAGGACATCTACCTCTACATAAACAGTCCTGGAGGAGTTGTTACGGCAGGACTTGCCATATACGACACAATGCAGTACATAAAGCCGGACGTTGTAACCATCTGTATGGGACAGGCCGCCAGTATGGGGGCGGTTCTGCTTGCGGCGGGAGCTCCCGGCAAGCGCTTTGCCCTTCCCCACGCCAGGATAATGATCCACCAGCCACTTGGAGGCTTCCAGGGGCAGGCTACAGACATAGAGATACACGCAAAGGAGATACTGAGGCTCAAACAGATGCTTAACGAGATACTGGCAAAGCACACAGGCCAGCCTTTAGAGAAAATTGAGAAGGACACAGACAGGGACTTTTTCATGAGCGCTGAAGAGGCGAAAGAGTACGGCCTCATTGACAAAGTTCTCACAAGGAGGAGTGGATAGTTGGTAAAGGGCAGGTTCCCCCTGAACAGAGTTGAAGAGGCCATTGAGGACATAAAACAGGGGAAAATGGTCGTTGTTGTTGACGACCCCAACAGGGAGAACGAGGGGGACCTTGTAATAGCTGCTGAGAAGGTAACGCCGGAAGCCATTAACTTCATGGCAAAGTACGGCAGGGGACTCATCTGTCTTGCACTTCCCGAGGAAAGGTGCGACCAGCTGGGCTTTGAACTGATGACTCCGCGGCCGACAGACCCCAAAGAGACGGCCTTCTGCGTTTCGGTTGATGCCCATCCAAAGTTTGGAACAACTACCGGAATCTCGGCCTACGACAGGGCTATAACCATAAAGAGGGCAGTCTCTCCAGACGCCAAACCTGAAGACTTCGTTAAACCGGGGCACGTGTTCCCCCTAAGGGCAAGGAAGGGAGGAGTTCTTAAAAGATCAGGTCACACTGAGGCTGCCGTTGACCTTGCCCGCCTGGCGGGACTCTACCCTGCCGGCGTTATCTGTGAGATTATGGACGAAGACGGAATGATGATGCGCCTCCCGAAACTCCTTGACTACGCAAAGAGACACGGCCTGAAGGTTATCAGTATTGCAGACCTTATTGAGTACAGGATGAGGAGTGAGAGCCTTATAAGGCGGGAGGCCGTTGCTAACCTGCCAACAGTTTACGGGAACTGGAAAATCTACGCCTACACCTCCCTTGTTGATAACAAGGAGCACGTGGCTCTTGTTATGGGTGACGTAAGGGAAGACGAGCCGGTTCTCGTAAGAGTTCACTCTGAGTGCCTTACGGGAGACGTTTTCGGCTCCTTAAAGTGCGACTGCCGTTCTCAGCTTCACAAAGCTATGGAGATGATAGCCAGAGAGGGTAAAGGTGTGATTGTTTACCTGAGACAGGAGGGAAGGGGTATAGGTCTTGTTAACAAAATAAAAGCTTACCACCTTCAGGATCACGGCTTTGATACAGTTGAGGCCAACGAAAAGCTCGGTTTCCCTGCTGACATGAGGGACTTCGGAATAGGAGCTCAGATACTAAGAGATTTAGGCGTAAGGAAGATGCGTTTAATGACAAATAACCCGAGAAAACTTATAGGATTAGAGGGCTACGGTTTAGAAGTTGTAGAGAGAGTTCCGATTGTTACTGGAGTTTGCGAGTATAATATCGGCTACCTGCAGACCAAGAAGAGTAAACTGGGTCATTTAATTGAGCTGGAGGAGGAAAATGGAAAACAGGGAATTTCAAATTCCTCAGGAGTTGAAAAACAGGCTGATAAGTCTGACAGCTCAGATTAGTTCTCTCTTTGAGGAAACTATTAAGGAATACGAGGAGAAGGTCTCTCTCCTTGAACAGAGAATAGAGGAGCTTGAGCAGGAGAACATAGAGCTGAAGTACAAACTGAGACAGCTCAGTAACGACCTTAAAAATCTCAGTGAGAGAATTGCCTCTGAGTTTTTAAAGAGGGCAGAATCAGCCCTTGAGGGGGTAGAGGAATTAAGGAGAAACGAAGGGCAGTAGGGATAACGCTTGGAGATCCGGCGGGGATAGGAGCCGAAGTTCTCCTGAAATCCCTTGATTTTCTCCGTTCTCTTAACGAGGTCTTTATAGTTTACGGTTCTAGAGATGTTCTAAGGTTTTACGGGGAGCTCCTCTCCCTTCCCTACTCCATTCCTGCTGTTTCTGAAGTTCCAGACGAGCCCGGCGTTTACCTGAAAGAGACCGTTTCTGAAGTTCGGTTTGAGGTTGGCAAGGTCTCAAAAGAGTCAGGAGAGGCTCAGTTTGCTTTTTTGAAAAGTGCCGTGGAAGACGCCAAAAAGGGGCAGTTAAATGCTATCGTTACCCTTCCAATAAACAAGGAGGCAATAAAGCTCGCTGGATTCAACTTTCCCGGCCATACAGAGTACCTGGCCTACTCCTTCCAGGTTAAAAACTTCGCAATGATGCTTGCAAACCAGAAACTGAAAGTTGTTCTCCTCACAACCCACCTGCCTTTAAAGGAGGTTCCGGAGAAGGTAAAGAAAGAGGCTGTTTTAGAGAAGCTTCTCCTTATAAAGAGAGCTCTCCCCAGCAGCAGAATTGCCGTTTGCGGTCTCAACCCTCACGCAGGTGAAGGAGGGCTGTTTGGCAGGGAAGAGGTAGAGGAGATATCTCCGGCAGTTGAAGAGGCAAGGAGCTTAGGTATAAAAGTCTTCGGGCCTTTTCCGGCAGATACTCTCTTTGGCAGAGCTCTCCGTGGGGAGTTTGACGTCGTCCTTGCCATGTATCACGACCAGGGGCTCATACCGGTTAAGTTAACCGGGTTTGGAAAAAGCGTTAACGTTACTTTAGGCCTTCCCGTTGTAAGAACTTCGGTTGACCACGGAACAGCCTACGACATAGCGGGCAAAGGGATTGCCGACACTGGCAGTTTTAGAGAGGCGGTGAAGCTGGCACTGGAGCTCCTTTCTCAGAACCAGAGTTTATAACCGCTCTTAACGGTAAAGCCGTTCGTTCCTCTTCCCTTAAACCCTTTGAATACTTGAAGCTCAAGTCTCAGGCTGTCTTTCCCGAAGAGGCTTCCTCCAATCCCGATTAGAGTGGATTCTCCCCAGCCAAAGCTGGTTGAGTAGTTAATATCGGCGCTGAAGAAAGGCCTCCACACTCTAACGAAACTGAACCGGTTTTCACTTCCGAAACTGATCCCTGTTCCCAGCTGGTAGTAACTCTCCGGAAGAACATCAGCAGGCTTGTATTGAGAGATCCTGTCTGCCAGAGAGCCGGAGTGATTACCTTCACTGAAGATGCTCCTTTGAAGGTAGAACTTTATCAGGTAATCGGGGTAACCAGACCGAAGCCTGAAGGAGAGCTCACTGTAAAAGGTGGTCTCTTTTCCTATACTTTTACCGTCTGTAGATGAGTAGTTATCCCTCTCGGTAGAGGTAAACAGAGATATTCGGTTGTTGTAGGGAATTGATAGACTTAGCTTTCTTCCTGTCTTTGTACAGCTCAATATGGCTATTTCAGAAATATCGGTAGGGGCGTTTCTGAACAAATTAAAGGTTAACTCCGACTGATAAGGCAATGTTGCTGAGCCGGAGACGAAGAATCCCACTTTTGAGCTGTTTTTCTCTTTTACTCCGTTAATCCCGAAAGAGAGCGAGGAGTTGTTGAAGAGCTTCTTTAAGTAAAGACTGAGCCAGTGAGAGTAAAGGTTCCCTTTAAAAAAGACTCCCCTTTAGAGGTTAAGAACCAGTCTTTGAAGTCAACACCTTCGTAAGCGGAGCTCCCCAACCTGATTTGGAGTTTGTTTGACGCAACGAAGAAGTAGGGAGCTTCCCTCTTCTGATAAGAGAAGTCCAGGTAGTAGTGGGGAGAGTACTTGACTGCAAGGTCTCTGAACTGTCTGTAGAGCTTGCTGTCGTAAGGATTCTCTTCAAGACCTCTGTAAGCGGTAGTAATCCCTTTACCTATCTGTTTTATCTCTTTAAGGGCTTCTACCCTGTCTCTTATGGGAAGCTGATTGAGGTAGTGTTCAGTTAGCTTATCAAGGGAGTAGAGGTCTTTTTGAAGTAAAGCGAGGCTCAGTTTTATCCAGGCTTTGAACTTTTCCTCTCTTTTTCATGTAGTATTTCTCTTTGAGTTTTTCAGGTGGAAAAGTTGACGGGTCAACAACTATCCAGTCGTAAAGGTAGAGTAGGCTTTCAGGAGGTTTGGTGTAGATAAATGCAACTGCCGGCATCTCCCCAGCTTTTGAGCTGCTTGAAAGACTAACGAGCAAACATAAAAGTCCTATAATGAATCTCATAGAGAACCCTCCTTAGCAGAAGGATACCTGCCGTAAGGCTTGTCAGCAGGGAGAGAAAGAAACCGTATCCGTAGAAGTAAGGACCTAGCTTTATGCTTATATAAGTAAAAAGTGCGTTAAGAACGGTCATTGCTGCCGTTACTATGAAGGATTCTGTTTTCAGGTCAAAGTAGTAAAGGAGGGACAGGGTTGCCATTACCAAAAGCTGAAGAGAAGTCCCCAGCATCAGGACATTAAACCTGAACTATACTTCTTGCAGCCCCTATCATGTCGTGTCCTAGCTCGTATATCCTCTCAAGGGTATCGCCGTTGATTATTGCCTCGTAATACTTTATGTAGTAAACGGCGAACTCTCCCTCAAGTTTCAGGAAGAAATACCCCATTCCGGGGGTTATAGCTAAGTAGGCTAAGAACATGGGGATGTCATAGACGATTGAGCTCCTGAAAGGTTCTATTACCATAGTTCCCGTGTCGGGTGAGAACCAGAAGATAAACTTGTCAATCCAGACTCCAAAATTGTAAAAGATCCCTATCGGTATAAGTATTTTGTGACCTTTTTTCAGGAAGCTGAAGTTAACTACCCGATTTGACGGATACATTTTGAAGAGATATGCCGTTAGAAGGGTAAAGGTTATTGTTATTCCTGTAAAGAATGAAAGGAGAAGTCCTACTAAACCTTAACCAGATAGTATGGGGGTAAGCATTATCAGAGCTCTGAATCCTAAAGTAAACGATGTAAGGATAAATTTGTAGTTCTTAAATGCCGTAAGGAGGATGTTTATAAGCCAGAACCCCGATAAAATTGCCAGTGTAAATACGAATACAGTTTTGAACGTTAGTGAGAATTTTTCCATCTCGGCTAAAGAAAAGATTATCCCCGTTAGAAAGCCTGAAGTAACGGTTATAAGGAGAGCTCCCATGAAGTTTGGAAGGATTTCCGTTAAAGATTTTTCAAAGTACCTGTCTGCGATGTATCTTGTAAGTATCAGTTGAAACGGTGAAGATATGAGTAGGCTGAAAGCTATCAGGTAGGTAACGATAAGCTGAAACGCTCTTACGATCTCCGTGTCTGTGTAGAGGTTTGCAATGGAACCCGATATAAGAATATAGAGATTATTATGGGACCCGCACTGAGGGCTACGCCGTAGCTTAAGGCGTAGAAAAGGCCGAACAGACTATTCGGCTTTAAAACTCTTCTTATTTCAAAAGCTATTCCTGCCATTAATGTATCTCCTGTAGACTTTTCTGTAGTTGTTCATGAAGTTTTCGTAAGAGTAGAACCTATCCACCCTTTCAATAGCAGTTTTTCTGGTTTTTTCCCACTCCTTTTCATCTGTAAGAAACTTTATGTAGCTTTCTGCCGCTTTGCCGGGGCTGGCAACCGGTATTACTTCCCCCGCCCTTCCCAGTTTTCTGTCCTCTTCAGAGATTCCTCCGTATACAAGCTGTCTGCACGCTCCTACGTCTGTAGTTATACAGGGAATTCCTGCTGCAAACGACTCAAGGACAGATAGAGGCATTCCCTCGCTTATGGAGGTTAGCGTTGTGAGTTTAACTTTTGAGAGTATCTCCCTGGTGTTTTTAAAGCCCAGGAACCTGACTTTCTCCTCCAGGTTTAAGATGTTAATGAGTTTCCTACACTCTCTGTAGTATTCCTTATCTTCGTCTGTAGGTCCTACTATCCAGCCTTCCACTTCAGGCAGTCTGTTAACTACGATCCTCATCGCTTTTATAAAGGTTTTTATGTCTTTTATAGGAACGACTCTTCCTATCAGAGCTATTACGGGTCTGGCTTTTAAGTTTTCTTTCCTTGCCTCAAGATACTCTTCTACTTTTATACCGTTGGGGATTACCTCTGTCTTTTCGGGAGGAGCTCCCAGCTCAATCTGAACTCTCCTTGCCTCTTCGTAGAGGGAGACTATCTTTTCTGCCTTTGCGTACGACATCTTTCCGAGGAAGGAGAAAAACTTTATCCAGAGCTCTTTATGTATCCCGTCTCCCCGTACTCCCTCTGGAAGAAGAACTTTTCTTCCTGTAGAATGTCTGAAAGGAGGATGTCTATCTTTCTCTCCCTTGTATATATACCGTGCTCGGTTAAGATAAAGGGGGCGTTCCACATACCGCTTATCAGTGAAGAGATAAAACCTACGTAACCTGTAGAAGGACTGTGAACAATAGCCGTTCGGGGGAGCTCCTCTATGATTCTGCTCACTCTCCAGATAGGTATGTGAATGTTTCTTATAGTCCAGAAGTAGTTGATGAACGGGTAGTCCCTTGCATACTTAAGGTAGCTGTCGGTTATAAACTCCCACGACGATTTGCTGTAAAGGAACTCCTCCTCTGTAATCTCACTCAGGTAAGTTTCCGGTCTAAACACGCTCTCCGGAGCCTCTCCCCCTCTTAATCTTCTGTGGAGCGCTGCTACTTTTTCCAGCAACCGTAGGTCAAGAGGGAAGTTCCTTGGCTAAGGCCGATTGGGTGTCTTTTAAAATCTCAAACGCTGTGGTTGCGTATCTTAGAGCCTCTTCAACGATAAACTTCTCAAGCTCTCTGTCTGCCAGATTAAAGTAGAGGAGCTCCCAGTAGCAGGAGGCTATCTCTCTGGCGATGGCTCCCTTCCTGTATCTGTCCTTTTCTCTCTGGTAGAGTTCCATCAGTTCACTTATCCTGTTGTTAAGTCTTTTTTCCAGTTTTACAAGGATGGAGAAGGCACCGAGCCTGACCTCGTAGTCCTTCTCTCTAAGAAACTTCCTTGCGATCTCAACGGAAAAAGGAGTAAGGAGGTCTGTCAGGAATAGAAGGGTTTCCTCTTTCTGTTTAATGCGAGGAATGAGTTTAAGAGCTCCTTCTCCGAACTTTCTCAGCTTTGCTTGGATAAATTCGTTTAAGATGTTGTCTATGTCGATGTTTTTAACCGGAATACCGGATTTTACTTTTCTGGCCTTCAAGACGAAATAGATGCCTGCAGTTAAGAAAAGTCCGCCTGCCGGAATGCAGAAAAGCAGTAAGGTACTGACGAGGAAAAGTTTTTTCACTTCTTCTACCTTTTCCTTCAACATTAGAGAGATAGCGGCGGAAGCGGCTGCAGAAACTACGGCGTGAAGAATCAGAAAGATAATGAAGTTTTTCAGGATAAAGAGTATAAGTAGTACAATTACTTCAAGAACAAGGTAGACGGCCGATAAAATGGCAACTGTTACTGCCGGTTTTTTACCTGATAGCATAGTTTATCCTTTCAAATATTTTGGAATCTACTGGGAATATCCTGTGTATAAAGAAGATTTCCTCATTGAAGGTCTCTTCTACATCTTGCTTTATCCTTTCTATAAAGCTTTCTGCTGATTCTACAGGTGATAGAGGTAGAAGAACTAAAGTGTATATGTTTCCGTTCAGCCTGAACCAGGCTACAATATCCATACCTCTTATTCTCTTTTCTATAAAGTTTGGAAAGTCTACGTGGGTGTCTGGAACTCTGAAAACGACGAGAGAGCTCTCTATGTTGGCCTCTTTGCTGAGTTTTTCCAGGATGAGGAGCTCCCTCAACATGTTGGGAGAGAGAAGTTCTCTCAGCCTTTCAGGCACCTCCCTGTAGTTTACCTCCTCGTCCAGCTGGTTGAAGAACCAGTTGAGGGCTACGCTTAAAGCCAGAACATGATCGGCGTTCAGGTAGTTAAACGGCATCTCTTTCAGTAGAAATACCCCTCTGCTTTCCATCTCTTTGGTCAGTTTCTTTATGGGGATTACTGCTAAGTATTCCGTATCTGCCGTTTCCGTAACGTTTGAAATAAAAAGGGTTTCCCCTCTCTCCAGGGCTTCCTGCAGTAGAGGATCTTTCAGATGGATTTCTACAGGTTCACCAACATGCATAAACGGTTGAAACTTTTTATCTTTAAGCAGATAAAGGGAGCCGGCTTCCACGTAAAAGGTGTTTAGGAGAATCTCTTTAAACTCTTTAATGGCTCTTTCTCTGTTTTCGGTTAAGAGTCTCTCAACCTCTGTTAAAAGAGTTCTCAGGCTTACAGGCTTAATGAGGTAGTGTTTTTCAAGCTGGTCGTGAGACAGTTTCAGCAGAATAAGCTGGCTTGTTTGAAGCCTCAGTTTTCCTTTTATGTAGTCTGTTTCCTCTGAAAGCTGTTTAATTTTCTTGTTCCAGAAGTAGTGAAACTCCCCTGCTAAGAGGGTGAGTAGCAGTATCCAGATGAAAAAGTCGGTGGGAAAGTGCGGGTAGGTCTTTTCAAGTATCGGTATGAGTATAAGCAGAGATATCAACCCTGCTGATAAACCGTGAAACAGCGTGAGCAGGAGAAGGAGCAGAAGGAAAGGGCTTGAGCTTTCTTTGATGAAGAAAACGTCTTTTATGTGGAACAGATGGACTGTTATGTAGTAGCCCAGCGTCAATGTAAGTGCTTCCAGTATAGGTAAGGCTTTTGAGAAGTTTCTGTATGTAAGAGTCATAGTCTTATCTGTTTAAAAGGTTTTGTTAAACAGTTCTTGGGTTAAG
Organism: Desulfurobacteriaceae bacterium; assembly: GCA_027013575.1. Lineage (GTDB taxonomy): Bacteria > Aquificota > Aquificia > Desulfurobacteriales > Desulfurobacteriaceae > Balnearium. The sequence continues at coordinate 3,903 of JALWGN010000103.1, read as the reverse complement.
AGCCCTAAGGATTTGTGCCCCCAATTGCTACCGGAGATTGTTCCTGAAAGGGTTTTTTCCGTTTTCCTTTATCACGTAGGTAATACTGACAGCAGGCTCCCCGTCTATTCCCACTTTGTAGCGCCACTCGTTTATGCTTCCCCCTATTATGCAGTTGAATTTTTCTTCCGCTTTGTGTTTCAGGTTCTCTATTTCACTTGCCGTGTAGTCTCTTTCCCGAGGCGTAAAGAAGAGAACCGTTCTGTAACCTTTTGACTTTAAAACGCCATAAAGTATGGCAGCAACTCTCTCCGGCCAGCGGTGTGTCTGATAGGTTACTTAAGGGGAGAATGGTGCACTCCTGACTTTTAGGTACAGTTGTAGGAGCCTTGTTTATCATTGCGCAACCTGTGATTAAGGTGAAACCGGCAATAGACAACAGCTTCAGGAACTGTTTCATAGTCCCTCCTAATCTGAGGTTGGGATTTTATCAAACTACAGTATAGTATTTTTGATAAACCAATCAAAGGTTCTCTTTGAACCTTCTTCTAGAACAAAAGTTGGGGTGTATCCGATTCCGGATATTTTTGTTATGTCCGCCACTGACCTCTTTATGTCCCCTTCCCTCGGTGGTAGATACCTTACGGGAGGTACCTTGCCTGCTATCTTTTTAAGTGTTTTTAGAAGATCAAGTAGCGAGGTCTCCTTTCCAGTTCCTACGTTGTAAACTTCCCCTCCTGATGTTTTCTCTTTTTCTGCAATTAAGAGAGCTTTTACAGCGTCTTTTACGTATACAAAGTCTCTTGTCTGCTTGCCATCTCCGAAGATGTCTACGGTAATTTCTTCTCCTTTGAGGTATCTTGCCGTTCTTTCCATGAAGATGGAGATAACGCCGGAGTAAGGAGAAGAGGGATCCTGCCTTTCTCCGTATACGTTAAAAAACCTTAGGGCTGTTGCGTTAAGGTTGTAGAGCTTGTAGCTGTTTACCACATACCTTTCGGAGGCGTACTTGTCTACTCCGTAAGGGGTTAGCGGTTTTACCGGCATGTCTTCTTTCTTGGGGAGCTCCGGCAGGTCGCCGTAAACGGCAGCAGATGACGCAAATACAAACTTGTCTACTTTTGTTCTCCTGGACTCTTCCAGAAGGTAGAGGGTTCCGTCAAAGTTTACCCTGTGGGTCTCTACAGGCTCTTCTACCGATTTAAAGACAGAGGCTACGGCTGCTAAGTGGAATACAGTCTGGAATTTGTAGGAGTCAAAGAGGTTCTTAAGGAGTTCTCTGTCGGTTATAGAGCCCTTTATGAACGTCAGGTTTTCGTTTTCTTCAGGGAGGTTTTCCCTTTTTCCTGTTGACAGGTCGTCTAAAACAATAACTTTTCTTCCCCCTTTCAGCAGTTCTTCAACGAGGTGTGAACCGATGAATCCAGCTCCTCCCGTTACAAGAGTAACCACTGCTTTCTCTCCTTACTTTATTTTTTTATTAAGTTTTCTACGTGTTTTCTAAAGAGTTCTGCCGTTTCTCTGTCTATTGCCGTAAGGTGAACTTCCCTCAGAGAGGTTTCCGGTTTCTCTTTAAGGAACTTTAAAACCTCCTCAACTATTACCTTCGTTCCCTCCTCCTTTGGGTACCCGAAGATGCCTGTACTTATTGCAGGCAGCGCCACGGATTTTACACCAAGTTGGTCTGCCAGTTCAAGGGCAGACCTTACTGCACTTCTTAACTTTCTCTCCTCGTCCCCCTCTCCCCAGACGGGTCCAACGGCGTGGATTACGTACTTTGCTTTAAGTTCTCCTCCCGACGTGTAGACGGCGCTTCCAACCAGGACAGCTCCTCTCTCTTTTACAATCCTATCGCTCTCTTCCTGAATTACTCTTCCGCCTCTCCTTACGATTGCGCCTGCTACTCCTCCTCCGTGTTTCAAGAGGCTGTTTGCAGCGTTAACTATCGCTTCTGTGTTTTCCAGGGTTATGTCACCAAGAACCACTTTTACCTTTTTGCCGTTTATCTCTTTCTCCGTAAGAACCTTCACCTCTGCTCCTTGACTGATAGTTGGTTGGCTATTAAATTACTTAGTAATCCCTAAGTCGGCACCTCCCCATACCTCCGGGAGAAGTTTCCCGGAGCCTTTTTATCCCAGGTCTCCCCATATAAACTGGATAAGTGCCATACCGGCTATTGCAGCCGTTTCAGCTCTCAGTATTCTCTTTCCAAGGTAGATGGGTTTGAAGCCTTTCTCTTTCAGGAGTTCTATCTCTTCCTTTTCTAATCCTCCTTCGGGGCCTACCAGGAACGAGACGGAACTGGCCGAGTAGCTCTGGTAGTCTTTGAGGGACTTCCCTCCTTTTTCCCAGAGGACGAACGAGAGGTCTGCGTCTGTCTCTATCTCTTTCAGTTTTATCGGTTCCCTTATCTCTGGAAGTACGTTTCTTCCGCACTGTTTGGCGGCGTTAACCGCTATCTCTCTCCACCGTCTTAGTTTTCCTTCCCAGTTTTTTATGAGCTGTGCGTTTGAAGACCTGCTGCAGATTACAGGAACAACTTCTGTAACTCCTAACTCTGTTGCTTTCTGAAGTGCTAACTCAAACTTCTGGAGTTTGTTTGTTATACCCATGAAGAGGGTGGAGTGGAGGGGGCTGTCTCTGTTTACGTTTGTCTCTTCAACGATTTTGACCTTTACAGATGTTGGAGAGGCTGCGTCTATTACGGCTAAGTACTCCTTCCCCTCTCCGTCAAAGACGATTATCTCGTCTCCTTTTTTAAGCCTCAGAACTTTAAGGGCGTGGCGGGCCTCCTGACCCCTCAGGAAGGCCTCGCCGTTTTTTACCCCTTCTATCTTGAAACGTCTCATTTAGTTAACTCCAGTTGTCTCCTTTTTCTTTCTCTTCTTCTTCTCTCTAACCGAGATCCTGCCTTTTGGCGTGATGTCAAATACGACTTCTCCACCTTCTGTAAAGCGTCCCATCAGTATCTCGTCTGTCAGTCTGTCTTCTATGAGCGTCTGGAGAGCTCTCCTTATTGTCCTTGCTCCGTACTCTTTCCTGAACTCCTTCTCTACAACGTACTCTACAAACTTGTTTGTAACGTGTACTTTGAGGTTCCTCTCTTCAAGCTCTCTGTTAAGCCTCTCAACCTGTTTCCTGACGATCTCTTTAACGTCCTCTTTTGTGAGGGGATGGAAGACGATTATTCCGTCTAACCTGTTGAGGAACTCCGGCTTAAAGAACCTCTTTACTTCGTCTAAAACGTGGGACTTCATCCTCTCAAAGGACCTCTTTTCCTCTTTTCCGTCTGCTACCTCAAATCCCATTCCCCTCTGGGCTGAGAGGAGGTGTTTCGCACCTAAGTTACTGGTCATTATGAGTATTGTGTTTGTGAACGAAACTGTTCTTCCAAGGCCGTCTGTAAGCCTTCCGTCTTCCATTATCTGGAGGAGTATGTTTAAAACGTCTGGGTGGGCTTTCTCTATTTCGTCAAGGAGGATTACTGTGTACGGTTTCCTCCTGACGGCCTCTGTAAGTTGGCCACCCTCTTCATAACCTACGTAACCGGGGGGAGCTCCTATCAGCCTTGAAACTGTGTGTTTCTCCATGTACTCGGTCATGTCTATTCTTACCATAGCTTTTTCGTCGCCGAAGAGGTACTCTGCAAGTGCTTTTGCAAGCTCAGTTTTACCTACACCTGTAGGGCCGAGGAAGAGGAAACTACCTATAGGTCTGTTGGCGTTTGCTCTAATTCCGAGCCTTGAGCGTTTTATCGCCTTCGCAACGGCCTTAACGGCCTCTTCCTGTCCTACAACTCTCTTGTGGAGCTCCTCCTCAAGCTTTAAGAGCTTTTCAGCTTCCTTCTCCTGTAGCTGTTGAACGGGAATGCCCGTCCAGAGGGCTACAATCTCCTCTACCCTCTTCTCGTCTATAACGATCTTC
>JALWGN010000102.1 GCA_027013575.1 Desulfurobacteriaceae bacterium | reverse complement strand
TGGCCGTCGTGCCTTTTAACTCCAAGCCTTTTTCCGATGGAGTCCCTACCGTTTTTGGTAGAACCCATACCTTTCTTATGTGCCATGGCAAACCTCCAATTAGCTTACGATTTCGTTAACCTGAATCTCTGTAAAGTGCTGGCGGTGGCCGTACTTCCTCTGGTAGTGCTTCTTGGCCTTGTACTTAAAGACGATAATCTTCTTGCCCTTACCGTGGCGAACAACTGTGGCCTTAACCTTGGCGCCTTTTGCTTCAGGTCCTACTTTTACCTCTCCGTTGTCTCCCCTTACCATAAGGGCTTCAAACTCAACTTCGGACCCTTCAGGTAGGTTGAGCTTCTCAACCTTTAAAACCTGACCGGGCTCCACAACGTACTGCTTTCCGCCTGTCTTTATTACGGCATACATTACCGAACCTCCGTAGGTGGTTGAAGTGGAGCATAATTTATACCAGCTGTGGTGTAGAGGTCAAGTTGTTTATACCTCTAACTCCTCTATGAAGTTGTAGGAGCTTTGCGGGATTATCAGAGTTCTCCTCTTAGCTCCCTCTTTTTTTAGCCTTCTGTACTCAGATATGTCCTCTTTAAAGGCAAAGTAACCAGAGGCTTTTACGTGGGCGTCGTTGATGAACTCTAGCTCTTCTGCGAACATGAAAGTTCCCTCTGCACACGTTGGTGAGAAGACTATCAGGTAGATTTTCATTTTCTCCTCCTCTATATATATCTCACTAAGTGAAATTTTAAGGAGAGGCGGGTTGAAAATCAAAAGTACTCCTGAGAGTTTTAAGGTTGAGGAACTTCTATCACAGCCCCTTTCCCCGTCTGGAAAGTACAGGGTGTACAGGCTCTGGAAGAGGGGACTTGAAACTCTTCCCGTTTTAAGGAGGGTTGCGGCAGAGAGCTCCCTCCCTCTCAGGCTCATCTCCTACGGAGGCCTTAAAGACAAGAATGCCGAAACGGTTCAGTTTATAAGCGTTCCTTCCCGCTTCCGCCTTAAAGAGTTTGACCTGCCCAACCTTAAGCTGAAAGAGGTAGGCTTTTTAAACGTTCCGGTTGAAAAGGCTGTTTCAGGCAACAGGTTTGAAATTCTCGTTGAAGGGGTATCGGAAGTTCCTGCCGAAAGACTTGCTGTTTTAAAGGAGTACGGATTTCCCAACTACTACGGGGAGCAGAGGTTTACCTCTATCAGGAATGGAGAGCTCTTTGCTCACCATTTAAAAGACGGGGAGGGAGCTCTCCTCTTCCTCTTCAGGCCGGCAGGTTGGGAGAGCTCCCGGGAGAGAAAAGGAAAGAGAGCCTTTTTAATCGGAGACTACGGCACCGCCGAAAAGCTTTTAAAGGGCTGGAGGAGAAAGGTTGCAGCTTTTATGAAAAGGGGAGGAACGCTGAGAGAGGCCTTTCGGCTGATACCCGACGAAGAGATAGAGTTCCAGATGAACGTTCTCCAGTCCCTTCTCTTTAACGAGAAACTTAAAAAGCTCGTAAAGAACTCAGCCGCTAAAACCGTAAAGTTCAAGTACAGGGGAGGGGAGCTCCTCTTCCCCTTAGAGAGGGTTTCTGTTCCGGGGGAGCTCCCCTCCTACACTCACGGCTCGGAGGTTTACAGAGACCTGTTAGAGGAGATAGGTATAGATGAGAACTCCTTAAAACCGTACGGAAAACACTTTCACAGCTTCTTCAGGAAAACCTTTGTAAAACCGGAGAACCTGAAGGTAGAGAGGGTTTCAGGAGGTCTTCTCTTCAACTTCACGCTACCCCGGGGAAGCTACGCAACAGTTCCTTTAAGATTTTTATTTAGTTCTGTTTAAAGTAACATCTCCTACAACTCCCTGGAGCTTAATAACGTTTCTCTTTTTTTCTGATCGGAGAGACAGTAGCAAAAACGCTGATATTACCGAGTTAAGGTGTGCTAGAAATGCTAAGAAGTACTCTTGCTTCATCTCTTTAACGGTCTTTTTGTACTCGTTCCAGTAAAAAAGGGGAGAAACCAGTTCTTCAAAATCTGCTTTTATTCCTTTAGGAATAGGGAATTTTTTGAGCTCCTCTTCTATGTTATTAACTTCAACTTCTTTCAATTTATCAATTATTTTGCCAAAGTAGTTAGGAGACGGTATCTCTTCAAAGAGCTCGTTTCCTGCGTTTTTGATAGCTATTGATAGGATAAACATTCCTACCAGTTTTCCTTCTGGTACAGGGCTCTCTTTTATAAGTCTGTACCCCAGAACGTTGTAGTTGTTTACGTGGCACTCTACTATCCGTGAAAATCTGTAAGGGTCTGTGTGCATCAGAGCAAAGAGGCCTCTTCCGAATTCAGGGTCTTTGTAGTCTTTATCCTCAATAAGAAGAGCGTCCGGGAAAAATACGGCTACCTGTTTTAGGTCTGGT
>JALWGN010000101.1 GCA_027013575.1 Desulfurobacteriaceae bacterium | reverse complement strand
AAACGCCAACCCAGAGAAAATACTACGAGGCCATAAAGAAAAACGACATAGTATTTGGAGTGGGACCTGCAGGAACGGGAAAGACCTACCTTGCAGTGGCGGCAGCGGTCTCCTACTTCCGTAAAGGACTGGTCAACAGGATAATCCTCACAAGACCTGCAGTTGAAGCAGGGGAGAAGCTGGGATTCCTCCCGGGAACCCTCCAGGAGAAGATTGACCCCTACCTTAAACCCCTGTACGACGCCCTCTTTGAGATGATAGAGCCTGAAAAGGTCAACTCCTACCTGGAGAGGAACATCTTTGAGATCGCACCCCTTGCCTACATGAGGGGAAGAACGCTGAACGACGCCTTCATAATACTTGACGAGGCTCAGAACACAACGAGAGAGCAGATGAAGATGTTCCTTACAAGGCTCGGCTTTGGCTCAAAGGTCGTTATAACGGGAGACGTAACACAGATTGACCTCCCCTCAAGTAAAGTCTCAGGGCTTGTGGAGGCTACGAAAATACTCAGAGGCATAGAGGGAATTGAGATAGTAGAATTCTCCAGGGAAGACGTTGTAAGACACAGACTCGTTCAGGAGATAATAAGAGCCTATGAAGAGTATGAAGGAGCGAAAGAGAGCTAACCTGATAATCTACTCTCTCATCCTCGTTGCCGGAGTGGTTGCTACCCTTCTCCTCCTTCCGGTAAACCTCGTTAACGTTCCCCTTCTAAAACCGGGTCAGGTAAGCCCGGTTGACGTCAGGTCTCCGGTCTCAATCACCGTTGTCAACAAGGAAAAGACCGAAGAGCTGAAGAGAGAGGCAAGGGAAAAGGTTTTACCCATATACAGAAGAGAGAAAGAGGCTGAAGAGGAGGCCTTAAGGGAGCTCCAGAAGCAGAACTACCTCTCAGAGAGGGAAAAGAGCCTGACGGAGGAGCTCCTCAAGTCTTACTACAGCCGGGGAATTCTGTCGGAAGTTCCCAGAGGCTACAGAGAGATAGAGGTTGTCTCCCGGGAAGGGAAGAGGGTTTACCCTGTAAAGGAGTTCCTTACAGAGAAAGAGGTAAAGGAACAGCTCAGGAAAGACCTTGAGAAACTCCTGGGGAACAGAGAGAAGGCCGAGAAACTCTACCGGAACCTTAAAATTGAACCCAACCTCGTCTTTGAGAAGAAGAGGACGGAGGAACTCTGGAAGAGAGCAGAGTCAAAGGTTAAACCGGCCTACATAACCCTCAAGAAGGGAGAGCTCGTAGTAAAGAAAGGGGAGAAGGTCTCTCCTGAAGCTGCGGAGAAGCTGAAAGCGCTGAGGGAGAGCTACTACAGAGGGAAAGGCCTGAACAAATACCTCTCCCTCTTCCTCCTTTCCGTGGCTCTCTACCTCTCTGTTGTAAGGCTCTACAGAATTCTCAGCCCGTCGGCCTACGACCTGAAGAACATCCTCTTTTCCTTCACCGTAATAACCCTGGACATCTTCCTCATAAAGCTCTCAACCTTCCTGGCCAAGATAACGGTAGAAACGCTGAACCTGCCGGTTGAGGAGAATCTCATCTACGTTCCCGTAGTTACCTCTGTAATCTTCGCATCTATGTTTATAAACAAAAAGGTAGCCTTCATTCACATCGTTCCCGTTGCGCTCCTCTCCGGCTTTAACCTCTCCAAGCCGGAGTTCCTGATAATTCCAACAACGATAGGTGCAATCTTCTCAGCCTTTGACTCAAGAAAACTGAAGAGCAGAGAGGTCATCTACAGAAGTGCCTTCAGGGGAGCTCTCCTCACGGCAGTTTCTCAGGTCGTTCTCCTCCTCTACTACTACGGCTTCAAGTTCAACACCCTCTTCTGGTTAGAACCAATGCTGACCTTAGCAGGTGGAGTGATAACGGCCGTTGCAGTTAACGGCTTAAGCCCCATAATAACCAGCGTGTTCAACTTCACAACCGACATCGTCTACATGGAGCTGATAAACCTGAACCACCCCCTCCTCAGGAAGCTTGTCCTTAAAGCCCCGGGAACTTACAGCCACTCGGTTATGGTGGCGACACTGGCCGAAGCTGCAGCCGAGGCGATAGGAGCAAACGCTCTGCTTGCAAAGGCAGGAGGACTTTTCCACGACATAGGAAAGCTTAAAAACCCCCAGGCATTCATAGAGAACCAGGTTAACGGCGTAAACATCCACGACAAACTCCCTCCGGAAAAGAGCGCAGCAATACTGAGATCCCACGTTGAGTACGGAGAGGAGCTCGGCAGAAAGTACAAACTTCCCCAGAAAGTTATAGACATAATAAGACAGCACCACGGAACGAAGCTGATGAAGTACTTCTACCACAAGGCAAAGGAGCTCTACGGAGACAAGGTTGACGAGAAGACCTACAGGTACCCGGGGCCAAAACCCCAGTTTAAAGAGTCTGGCCTTGTAATGCTTGCAGATACGGTAGAGGCGGCAACAAGGTCTATGAAAGATAAGCAGTTTGACCTTGACTCGTTCATCCACAAGCTCATATGGGAAACGGTTGAGGAGGGACAGCTAAACCAGAGCGGACTATCTTTGAAGGATATAGAGACCGTTGAGAAGGTGTTTAAGAAGGTTCTCTCAGGTATATACCACAACAGAATAGAGTATCCCGATGATAAAAACGGTAAGGGGAGTGATAAAGGGGCTGGGGTACGCCGTTGACGGTTATATCGGCGCCTTCAGAGAGGACAGACACTTCAGGATAAACCTGTCTCTCAGCCTCACGGGAACGCTCCTCTCGCTGGTTTTCCTTGACGGCTGCACAAGGCTGGTTCTGGCACTTATCAACTGGCTGGTTCTGGCCTTTGAACTGGTGAATACGGCAGTTGAGAGGGCCGTAGATACTGCAACAACAGAGAGGTTGCCTACGGCAAAGCTCTCAAAAGACACAGCAGCCGCAGCCGTTTTAACGGTTGGCCTGTTTGCACTTATCTGCGACCTTCTCATACTCTTACCGGCTGTTTTGAGGAGGCTGTAATGCTGGACGAAGTGGGAAAGATGCTCATCTACTTCGGACTGATCCTCATAGTTTTCGGAGTTTTACTGATACTCTTTTCAAAGGCAGGGAGCTCCCTCCCCATAGGAAGGCTACCCGGAGACATCTACATTAAGAGGGACAACTTCGTCTTCTACTTTCCCTTAGGAACGAGCATACTCATAAGCCTCATCCTTACGGGGCTCTCATTTCTAATAATGCTGCTTATGAGAAAACAATGAGAAAAGAGACAGCCGCACTCCTCTTAACCTTCCTGGCCTCTACCTCTGTTCAGTCTGCAACGCTTCCCGTTTTAGAGATAAAAGTTGAAGGGCTCAGGTGGACGAGGGAAAGTTTTGTTCTGAGGGAGCTCCTTCTAAAACCGGGGGAACCCTTTTCCGAAAAGAAGCTGAAAGAGTCGGTGAGAAACCTTTTAAACACTCACCTCTTCTACAGAGTTGAGCCTCTGGTTATAAGGAGAAAGAACGGCGTTATCGTTGTCCTGAAGGTGAAGGAGAAGTTCCCGCTCGTCCCCCTACCAAGGTTCAGGTTTAAACCAGACGGCAGCTACAGAGCCGGAATGGAGGTAAGGGATTACAACCTATTTGGACTGGGACACAAACTCTACCTAGGCTACGTCAAGTGGTTTAAAACGGACAACGAGAGTTTCAGCTACTACGTCTACTGGAACCTGTACAGGATTATAAAGGAGAGGTTTAACCTGTACGGAGGAGTAACTTACAGCTCCGACAGAGAAGACTACATAGTAAACTCTGAGAAGAGAGGTGAGTACAGAGTAAAGAGGAGGGAATTTTTACTGGGAACTCACGTTTTCTTAGACAGAAGAAAAGTCAACCAGCTTGCCTTTGGTTTGAGGCCTGTCTTCACAAACTACAGCTCTATCCTGGATGACAAAAAGATATACTACGGAGAAATTTCCTACACCAGAAACCTCTCAACAGACATGGTCTACTACCGGATAGGAAGCCATTTCAACGTTTCACTCTCCTACTCACTTCCTGGAGCCTCAGACCTCTCTACGGGGAAGTTTACAGCCTCGTACTCTAACTCCGTAAAGTACGGAAAATATAGAACAAGAATTTACAGCGGAGGGTTTGGAACAAAGGTTGGCTACTCCGGAGGAGGGTATCAGCTGCAGGCTCCTATTCCGGGGTATACGGCAGAAAGAATAACCGGGAAACGCTACCTGTTCGGAAGCTTCAGCGTAAGAAGGCCTATCGTTGACAGGTCTATCTACCTAAAGCCGACCGTTATAGCAGGAGACGCCTTCAGGTGGACGCCCGACGACCTTCTGGTATCGGCAGGAGTTGAACTAACCGCCTTCTGGGCAAAGCTGGCTGATGGTATGATAAGGTTTAAACTCTTTAGAGGTCTGGGAAAGGGAGCAGAAACGAAAACCTCTCTCAGATTAACCTTCAGGTGGTAGAGATGAAAGTAGCCGTAGTGCAGTTCAGGTCAAAGCTTGGGGACTTTGAAGCGAACCTTGAGAAAACGTTGGACTTCTGCCGCAGGGCTAAAGAGGAAGGAGCAGTTCTCTGCGTCTTCCCGGAGCTCAACCTGACGGGTTACAACGTGTGGGACATCACCTTTGAGGTGGCAGTTCCACTTAACAGCCCAAAACTCTCACCTCTTCTTGAAATGAGTAGAGAGATTGACCTGATAGTCGGTCTGGTTGAGGAGAGCCCCGAACACGTTTTTTACAACAGCGCCCTCTACATAAGCGGCGGGAAGATAAAACACGTTCACAGGAAGGTTTACCTGCCAACTTACGGAATGTTTGACGAGGGAAGGTTCTTCGGAGCAGGAAAAAGAGTAAAGGCCTTTAACTCCGTACTTGGAAAGAGCTCCATCCTCATCTGTGAAGACCTCTGGCACATGTCAACGGTTTACCTCTCCTTCATACAGGGATCCGGCTATATCTTTGCCCTGTCGGCAAGTCCGGGAAGGGGATACAGAGAAGAGGGGATGTTTGGAAACGCAGAGGTCTGGATGAACATGGGGGAGTTCTACGCAAGAATGACGGGAAGCTACTTCATCTACGCAAACAGAGTAGGATGTGAAGACGGCTTTGTCTTCTCAGGTAAGTCCTTCATAGCCAGCCCGTACGGAGAGCTGATAGCCGAAGCGTCGCCGTTTGAAGAGGAGATTCTAACTGCAGAGCTAAACGAGGGGTTAATAAGGTCTGCAAGGGCAAACCTTCCCCTCTTAAGGGACGAAAAGCCCGAGATAACACTTCAGAACCTCAGGAGAGTACTGGATGAGGAGTAAGATTGAGAGGGAGCTCCACATAAAAGACAGAGCCTTTATAGAGAAAGTCCTGACCCACTTCATAAGGGAAGAGGTTACAAAAGCTGGTTTTCAGAAAGTAGTAGTTGGAATCTCTGGTGGAGTTGACTCTGCCCTTACAGCGTTCCTTGCCGTAAAAGCCCTGGGAAAGGAAAACGTTATCGGACTATCAATGCCCTACAGAACGTCATCAAGGAGCTCCGTAGAGGACGCAAGGCTCGTTGCAGAGATACTGGAGATAGAGTTCCACGAGATAAAGATAACCCCACAGATAGACGCCTACTTCCAGCTCTTCCCCGACGCCGACAACGTAAGGCGCGGCAACAAAATGGCAAGGGAGAGGATGAGCATCCTCTACGACTTCGCCCACTGGAAGGGAGCTCTCGTAATAGGAACCAGCAACAAGAGTGAACTCCTGATAGGCTACTCAACCCGTTGGGGAGATAACGCCCACGACATTAACCCTATAGGAGACCTCTACAAAACCCAGGTCTGGGAAATGGCAGAGTTCGTTGGCGTTCCAGAGAGGATAGTAAAGAAAAAACCCTCTGCAGACCTGTGGCCTGGCCAGACAGACGAAGGCGAAATAGGGCTCTCCTACAGAACGCTTGACCAGATACTGATAGGTTACGTTGACCTTCGCCTGAGGAGGGAGGAGCTGGTAGAGATAGGGTTTGACCCTGTAGTGGTTGACAGAGTCCTTACTATGGTCAGGAACTCTCAGTACAAGAGAAAACTCCCGATTATTTGTAAAATAGCGCAGCGCACAGTTGATAAAGACTTCCTCTACCTGAGAGACTGGGGGCTGTAGATGGTTTACGACTTCAAAGAGCTGGGAATCTTCGGAGCAAAAGAGCTGAGGAAGAGAGGCGCCGACTTTGGAGACCTGTTCTTTGAGAGGAGAATCACGTTCAGCGGAAAGTGTGAGGAGAACAGGATAGAGAACCTCAGCTACGGAATAGAGGTAGGAGTCGGAATCCGATTTGTAAAGAACTTCAAAACCTTTTACGGCTTCACAAACAAACTCACAGAGGCCTCAATAAGAGAAGTAATTGAGAGGCTCAGCGCGGCAGCTCAGAGGGAGTACGAGGTAACCCTTGACTTTACAGAGAAGGAGCCGAGGTACGGAGAAATCGTTGAAGGATCTGAGCTGAGTATTCCGGTTGAGGAGAAAGTTGAGCTTTTAAAGAGGGCGAACGAGAAGGCAAGGAGTTACGGAGACAGGGTTAAACAGGTAACCGTAGTGCTGAGGGATCAGCTACAGGAGGTCTGTATAGTAAACACCGACGGGAAAATAGTCGAAGACGTTAGGCCGAGAGTTGTCTTCTACACGCTGGTCGTCGCCTCCGACGGTGTGGAACTCCAGACGGGGTACGAACCTGTAGGGCACTTAGGAGACTACTCCCTCTTCAAGGAAATAACGCCTGAAGAAATAGCCTCAAAAGCCGCAGAAAGGGCACTTAAAATGCTAAAGGCAAAACCTGCTCCTGCCGGAACGTTCACAGTGATAATAAGCTCAGAAGCCGGCGGAACAATGATACACGAGGCCGTAGGACACGGCCTTGAAGCAGACCTTGCAAACCAGGGACTCTCTGTTTACTCGGGGAAACTCGGTGAAAAGGTAGCGTCGGAGCTCATCACGGTAGTTGACGACGGCTTCATGAAGGGGAAGTACGGGAGCTCCGGCTACGACGACGAGGGAACCCCTACCGGAAAGAACGTCCTCATTGAAAACGGTATCCTTAAAGGTTACATGTACGACCTCTTAGAGGCAATGAAGAGCGGAAACGGGCTGCCCACCGGAAACGGAAGGAGACAGTCCTACAAACACGTTCCGATACCGAGAATGACAAACACCTACATTGCCCCCGGGGAGACAGACCCCAAAGAGATAATAGCCGACACGAAAGAGGGAATTCTGGTAGTAAAGATGGGAGGCGGCCAGGTAAACACCGTCAACGGAGACTTCATATTTGAAGTGTCGGAAGGCTACCTGATAGAGAACGGAGAGGTAACCGAGCCCATAAGGGGAGTTTCACTGATAGGGAACGGCCCCAGAGTTCTACAGGAGATAGACGCCGTCGGTAACGACCTCGGATTCTCAATAGGAACCTGCGGAAAGGACGGACAGGGAGTTCCCGTCTCAGACGGCCT
>JALWGN010000100.1 GCA_027013575.1 Desulfurobacteriaceae bacterium | reverse complement strand
ACCCAAGCTCAGAAGCTACCTGAAACTGATGAAATCGGCTGTCTCCCGGTTTAAAGAGTTCTCAGATTAAAGGTTTCTCTGAATTTGACGACCCATAAACAACAAAATAAAATTACGGCGACAATTATTTGAATGCGGGGAGAGAGTTGACATTTCAAGAGCTCATCTTCACCCTTCAGGACTACTGGGCAAAGCAGGGCTGTATCATCGCCTCACCTTACGACGTAGAGCAGGGCGCAGGAACGATGCACCCGTTCACCTTTTTAAAAGTTCTCGGGAAAGAACCCTGGAGAGTGGCATACGTCCAGCCCTGTAGAAGGCCGGCCGACGGCAGATACGGGGAAAACCCTAACAGACTCCAGCACTACTTCCAGTTTCAGGTTATCCTGAAGCCGTCGCCTGAGAACTCTCAGGAGCTCTACCTTGGAAGCCTTGAGGCTTTAGGCTTCAACCTGAAGGAGCACGACGTTCGGTTTGTTGAGGACGACTGGGAGTCTCCAACACTAGGAGCCTGGGGACTCGGCTGGGAAGTGTGGTTAGACGGTATGGAGATTACACAGTTTACCTACTTCCAGCAGGCCGGCGGAATAACCCTTGACCCTGTGTCTGTTGAAATTACCTACGGCCTTGAGCGTATCGCAATGTACATCCAGGGAGTTGACAGCGTTTACGACATTGAGTGGACAAAAGGGGTTAAGTACGGAGACCTCTACAAAGAGAACGAGTACCAGTGGTCTGTCTACAACTTTGAGAAGGCAGACACTGAGATGCTCTTTAACCTGTTTAACATGTTTGAGAAGGAGTCTGAAAGGCTCGTTAAGGAAGACCTGGTTCTTCCGGCCTACGACTACTGCTTAAAGTGCTCCCACGTCTTTAACCTCCTTGACGCAAGGGGAGCAATCTCCGTTGCAGAGAGAGCCTCCTTTATAGGAAGGGTAAGGAGGTTAGCTGCAAACTGCGCTAAAAAGTATCTGGAACTGAAAGAGGGTAAAGGTGAAGGCGCAAAATTTACTGCTTGAGATAGGTTGTGAGGAGCTCCCGGCCTCTTTCGTTGAGCCGGCACTTTCCTACCTTAAGGAAAGAATCTCTCAAAAACTCTCCGAGAACCACCTCTCTTTTACCTCTGCTGAAACTTTCGGAACCCCGCGAAGGCTGATAGTTATCGTTTACGACGTCCCGGAAGTTCAGCCAGACAGGGAAGAGCTGATAGTGGGACCCTCTGAAAGGGCTGCATTTGACGAGAACGGAAACCCGACAAAGGCAGCTCTCGGTTTTGCAAAGTCCAAAGGGGTTGACGTTTCTGAATTAACGGTTGTTGAGAACCCTCCCGGCAGGAAGGGAAGGTACGTCGCCGTTAGGAGAGTGGTTAAGGGAAGAAAGGCTGTAGAGGTCTTAAAGGAAGTTCTCCCCGAGGTTATCACCTCTATTCCGTTTAAGAAAAGTATGCGCTGGGGAGAGAAGAGGATAAGGTTTGCAAGGCCTATAAGGTGGATAACTGCCGTTTACGGGAAAGAGACGGTTGAGTTTGAGATAGACGGGATTAAGAGTACCAACGTTTCTTTCGGCCACAGGTTCCTCTCTCCGGAGCCTTTTGTCGTTGAGGAGCCTTCTGAGTTTATCTCCCAGCTTGAGGATAGGTTCGTAGTTGCAGACATAGATAAGAGAAAGGCAATAATCCTTGACAGGGCTAAAGACCTAGCTGAAGGAGTGGGAGGGGAGCTCCTTGAGGACGAAGACCTCTTAAACGAAGTAACAAACCTTGTTGAGTTTCCCTACCCGATTTTGGGCTCATTTGAAGAGGAGTTTCTGGAGCTCCCCAGAGAAGTTCCAATAGTTGTTATGAAAGACCACCAGAAGTTCTTCTCTGTTGTTGACAGAGACGGAAAACTGAAAAACTACTTTATCGGCGTTTCAAACATTAAACCGACAGACGATTTAACCGTTCGGCTAGGATACGAAAAAGTTTTAAGAGCAAGGCTCTCAGACGCCCTCTTCTTCTTTAAGGAAGACAGGAAAAAGAGACTTGAAGAGAGGGTAGAGGAGCTCTCCGGAATCGTCTTCCACGAGAAACTGGGAACGATGCTTGACAAAACTCTAAGGCTTGAGTCTTTAGCTCCGTTTACCTCAAGCCGTCTCGGTTTTGAAAAAGAGGAAAAGGCCAGAAGGGCTGCACACCTTTGTAAGGCAGACCTTTTAACAGAGATGGTTAACGAGTTCCCGGAGCTCCAGGGAACAATGGGCAAGTACTACGCCCTCTTAGACGGAGAGGACGAAGAGGTTGCAGTGGCGATAGAGGAGCACTACCTCCCGAGGTTCTCGGGGGACAGAGTTGCCAAAACCGAAACGGGTATCTCCCTCTCTATCGCCGAAAAAGTTGACAATCTTACAGGATTTATAGGAGCCGGACTGAAGCCGACAGGTTCGGCAGACCCGTTTGCCCTCAGGAGAAACGCCTTAGGGCTAATTCAGACGCTCATTGAGAACGAAATTTCCGTTAGATTAACTCCTTTAATAGAGAAGGCAGAGGAGCTCTACAGGGAGCAAAAGGTGGAGCTCACAGAGAACACCGCTCAGGAAACCCTCTCTTTCGTCAAAGAAAGACTTAAAAACTACCTGAGAGAGAAAGGATTCAGCCTGGATTCCGTAGAGGCAGTTATCTCAGTTTCAGACGACCCGTACGACTCCCTGCTGAGGGTAAAGGCTATAGAAAAACTGAGACAGAACCCCGAATTTGAATCTGTTCTATACACAATGCGGCGAGTTGTTAATATAATACCTGAAGAATTTAAACCTTCCTCCTTTGAGCCGGAAGGGGAGTACGAAAAGAAGCTCTGGGAGACTTTCCAGAGGGTAAGGGAGGAAATTGAGGAACTCCTCAAAGAGAAAGACTACGAGGGGGCTCTCTTAAAAATAAAGGAACTGAAACCTGCAGTTGACAGCTTCTTTGACAACGTAATGGTTATGGATAGAGACGAAAAGGTAAGAAACAGGAGGCTAAGCCTCCTTAAAGCAATAGCAGACCAGCTGCTTAAACTTGCCGACTTTTCAAAACTCGTATTTTAAAGGGGGCGCGGAGATGCCTAAAAAGATGGTCTACTACTTCGGCGGAGGAAAGGCCGAAGGAAGTGCCGAAATGAAAATGCTCTTAGGTGGTAAAGGTGCAAACCTTGCCGAAATGACCAACTTAGGACTTCCCGTTCCGCCGGGAATCACAATAACAACTGAAGTGTGTAAGGAGTACTTTAAAGAGGGACAGAAGTTCCCGGAAGGCATGTGGGAACAGGTTTTAGAGGGTCTCCAGAAAATAGAAAAGGAGATGGGCAAAAAGTTTGGAGACAGGAAAAACCCTCTACTGGTCTCTGTCAGGTCGGGAGCTCCCGTCTCAATGCCCGGAATGATGGACACAATCCTCAACCTTGGCCTTAACGACGAAACAGTTCAGGGGCTTGCAGAGTCAACAGGAAACGAGAGGTTCGCCTGGGACTCTTACCGCCGCTTTATCCAGATGTTTGGAAACGTCGTTATGGGAATTCCCCACGAGAAGTTTGAAAAGATTTTAGAGGAGAAAAAGAGAGAGGTTGGAGCAGAGCAGGACGTTGACCTCACAGCTGAAGACCTTAAAGACATCGTAAAGCGCTACAAAGAGCTTGTCAAGGAAGAGACGGGAAGGGAGTTCCCTCAGGATCCCTACGAGCAGCTTAAAATGGCCATAAAGGCCGTTTTTGACTCCTGGAACAACCCGAGGGCTATCAAGTACCGTGAAATCAACAAGATACCTGAAGACTACGGAACCGCCGTAAACATCGTTGCAATGGTCTTTGGAAACATGGGAGAGACCTCCGGAACGGGTGTTGCCTTTACGAGGAACCCTTCAACCGGAGAGAACGTCTTCTACGGTGAATACCTGAAGAACGCCCAGGGTGAGGACGTCGTTGCAGGAATCAGAACTCCTCAGCCCCTTACAAAAGCCCAGAAGACAAGCGAGGAGCAGGTAGCCCTTGAAGAGGAGTTCCCACAAGTTTACAAGGAGCTCCTCAAAATCAGAGACATCCTTGAGAAACACTACAGAGACATGCAGGACATAGAGTTCACAATAGAAAACGGCAGACTCTGGATGCTCCAGACCAGGGCCGGAAAGAGAACCGCAAGGGCTGCCGTAAAGATCGCCGTTGACATGGTAAAAGAGGGACTCATAACGAAAGAGGAAGCCATCTTAAGGGTTGACCCCCTCCTCATTAACCAGCTCCTCCACCCGATGCTTGACGAAGAAGAGAGGAAGAGGGCAATTGCGGAAGGTAGGCTCATAGCAAAAGGCCTCCCTGCTGCTCCCGGGGCAGTAAGCGGCAAAGTCGTATTTAACGCCGACGAGGCCGTTGAGATGGCCGAAAAGGGAGAGAAGGTAATACTGGTCCGCCATGAAACCTCTCCTGAAGACATCCACGGAATGCACGCAGCAGAGGGTATCTTAACTGCCAGAGGAGGAATGACCTCCCACGCTGCTGTTGTCGCAAGGGGAATGGGTAAAACCTGCATAGTTGGAGCTGAATCCATCCACGTTGACTACGATAAAGAGGAGTTTAGAGTAGGAGACGTTGTAGTTAAGAAGGGGGACGTAATCACCTTAGACGGCTCAACAGGCGAGATCTTCCACGGGGAGCTCAAAACAATACCCGCCCAGATATCCGGAGAGTTTGAAGAGTTAATGAAGTGGGCTGATGAGATAAGGGAACTCCAGGTAAGGGTCAACGCCGACACCCCCGAAGATGCAAAACAGGGAAGGGACTTTGGAGCAGAAGGTATAGGTCTGTGTAGAACAGAGCACATGTTCTTCAAGGAAGAGAGAATTCCCGTCGTTAGAGAGATGATACTTGCAAAAACCGACGAGGAGAGGGAAAAGGCGTTAGAGAAGCTCCTTCCGATGCAGAGGGAGGACTTTATCGCAATCTTTGAGGTTATGAACGGCCTCCCTGTAAACATCAGGCTCCTTGACCCACCTCTCCACGAGTTCCTCCCAAGAACAGAAGAAGAGTTTGAGAGAACCGCAAAAGAGATGGGGCTTCCCGTTGAGGAGCTGAAACAAAGGGCAGAGGAGCTCCACGAAGTTAACCCGATGCTAGGTTTAAGGGGTTCAAGGCTTGGAATAGCCTACCCTGAAATCTACAGGATGCAGGTAAGGGCAATCCTTGAGGCAGCCTGCCACTGTAAGAAGAACGGAGTTGAAGTACTTCCAGAGATAATGCTTCCCTTAATCGCAGACGATAGAGAGCTTATGAAACTGAAAGAGCTGATAGACGACGTTGCCGCAAAAGTCTTCCTTGAACAGGGAACAGAGGTTGAGTACCAGGTTGGAACGATGGTTGAAGTTCCCAGAGCCGCCCTCATAGCTGACCAGCTTGCCCGCTACGCCCAGTACTTCTCCTTCGGAACAAACGACCTGACCCAGATGACCTTCGGACTTTCAAGGGACGACGCCGGTAAGTTCATAGGTAAGTACATAGAACAGGGAATTCTGAAAGGTGACCCATTTATGCACATAGATGAAAACGGCGTAGGAAGACTTATTGAACTTGCAATAGAGAAAGGGAACTCCGTAAGGCCAAACATGAAAACAGGAATATGTGGAGAGCACGGCGGAGACCCAAGGTCCATCAACTTCTTCCAGAAGATCGGAGTTAAGTACGTTAGTCCCTCTCCGTTCAGAGTTCCAATTGCAAGACTTGCAGCAGCCCAGGCAAAGATCAGGCAGATGAGAGGAGAACTTTAAACAGAGCCTTCTACAAAAGTAGAGGGGGGCTTCGCGCCCCCCTTTTTTCTTTCACCGAAACCTTATTTAACCAGGAGGAATCGCAATGAGAACTCTCATCACAGCTGTTATTACAGCTCTACTACTTTCTGGATGTTCACAGGCAGAAACACACTCCAAAACTAACGTATCTCAGGCAGAGAAGGTAATTAAGGCAATCTTGAAACCTTTAGCAGTAAGAGGAGTAGAAGTAAAGAGCGTTACCCCTACGAAAGAAGTAGAGGTTCCAGGCTTTGAAACCTTCAAGGTTGATCTCGTAGACAAAAGGAACCACAGAGAAATCAGGAGGTATATATTCCTCAACCCAGAAAAAGGGTTTATAGCCCTTCAGATATTTAAGTATTCCGTTGAAGGAAAAAACGTTATACTTAAACCAATAAAACCGAAAAACGCAGAGAAACCTCTAAAGGTAGATGTCTCTTTCCTCAAAGAAGTAGATAAGAAACTATCCGAAGCCAACATTCCTCACGTTATTGGAAAAAGCGACAAGAAGGTATACATCATCTGGGACGTATTCTGTCCCTTCTGTTACGGACACTTTAATCAGATTGAAAAGATCGCAAAAGAAAACAACGTTGAGATACACCTAATACCCCTAGCCGTTCATGGAGAGAAATCACTCAAGGGAATCGTCCTCTATACAAAGCTAGCCAGGGAAAAAGGCCCAGCCGAAGCCCTAAAAGAACTCTACAGGATGGGAAACGGAGATTTCATGAAGTACGCAAAAGCCTTGGAAAAGAGACTTGAGGGAGGAAAAGAGATAACGAACGACCAGTCAAAAATCTTAGAAGCTGTTCAACAGACAGAAGCAATCCTCCTCAAAAACGGAGTAAGAGCAACACCCACTATCATTTACGTACCACCAGGAGAGAACAAAGCTCGCATTCATGTAGGATTTACTCCTATAGAACAGCTTATAAAAGAGAACCGGTAATGGAGGGAATTTTTCTTCAGGACCTGACCGTAGGGTACGGAAAACCTCTCATCTCCTCCCTCTCTGCCCATATGGCAGAGGGGGAGTTCTGGGTAGTTGTAGGACCAAACGGAGCAGGAAAGAGCACGTTGATAAAGACAATTCTAGGCATCGTTCCTCCCATCTCAGGAAGAATTCTCATCCATGGAAAGGAGTGCACCTACAGCTGCGACGAGAGAAGATTCCTCAGCTACGTTCCCCAGATGGAGAGCTACTCCCACTCCTTTCCTGCAACAGCCCTTGATGTCGTTCTTTCCGGTCTCTTTCCAAGGCTTAAAAGGTTTGAAAGAATAAAAAAGGAAGACGTGGAAAAAGCCCTCCGCTGGATGGAGGAGCTCCACCTAAAAGACGTTGCAGATAAGCCTTTCAGTAAACTCTCGGGAGGACAGCAGAGGAAGGTTCTAATTGCCAGAGCTCTCATAAGCGACCCCCACTACATCTTCCTTGATGAACCTACAACCGGAGTGGACTTGAGGAGCTCCCGAAAGATACTAGAACTCCTTGACAGGCTTCACAAGGAAAAGGGATTCGGAATCTGTATGGTAACCCACGACCTCAACTTCGTCTGGAACTATATAGATAAGATCATCCTCCTGGGATACGGAGGGAAATACTTCATAGGGAAAAAGGAGGAGATCCTCAACGAAGACCTCCTCTCACAGATATACGGCGTAAGAGTTAAAGTTATAGAGACGGAGTACGGTCCCGTCTTCCTGGTTGGTGATAAACACCTCTAAACTACTTTTTCTTCAGCATTGCTTTGGCCTTTAAAACGAGAGCCACAACCGTCCAGAGAACCGTCACGACGAAGAAGAACCAGAAAAAAAACGTCCCCAACTCAGGTCTGTTTATCAAGGCTTACTCCCTTATCTGACCGTTTCCAAAGATGATGTACTTGGGAATCGTTAAGTCTTCAAGCCCCATGGGACCCCGAACGTGGACTTTGTCTGTTGAGATTCCCATCTCGGCTCCAAGGCCAAAGACGTTTCCGTCTGTAAACCTCGTTGAGGCGTTAACGTAAACGGCTGCAGAGTCAACCCTGTTTAAGAACTTCATGGCGTTTGTGTAGTTCTCTGTGACTATTGCGTCGCTGTGGTGGGAGCCGTAGGTGTTTATGTGGTCTATCGCCTCGTCTAAGGAGTCAACAACTCTAACGGCAAGGATTAAGTCAAGGTACTCGGCGTACCAGTCCTCCTCAGTTGCAGGCTTTACGTAGTCGGGGTCGTAGCTGCGGGTTCTCTCGTCTCCACGGAGCTCAACCTTCGCCTTCTTGAAGAGCTCTATCATAGTTGGAAGGAAGGCATCGGCAATCTTAGAGTGAACGAGCATCGTCTCCATAGCGTTGCAGACTCCAGGCCTTTGGACTTTAGCGTTGAAGCAGATGTTCCAGGCTTTCTCAAGGTCTGCAAACTCGTCAACGAAAACGTGGCAAACGCCCTTGTAGTGCTTTATTACAGGCATGCGGGCGTTCTCTGCAACAAACCTTATAAGCCCCTCACCGCCCCTCGGGATGACAACGTCTATGTATTCGTCCAACTGGAGGAGCTCCCTCACTGCAGACCTGTCGGCTGTATCTATAAACTGAATAGCTTCCTCGGGGAAGCCCTCAGAAACTGCAGCCTCTTTTAGAATGTTTACGAGAACCCTGTTTGAGTTAATAGCTTCAGAACCTCCTTTCAGAATAACGGCGTTGGAGCTCTTTATACAGAGGGAACCTGCCTCAACCGTTACGTTGGGGCGGGACTCGTAGATAATTGCAACAACCCCCAGAGGAACCCTCATCTTGCCTATTTTAAGACCGTTTGGCCTCGTCCACATCTTCACAACTTCGCCAACCGGGTCGTTGAGGTTTGCAACGTCCTTTAAAACCTGAACCATTCCGGCAATTCTCTTATCGTTCAGAAGTAGCCTGTCAAGCATCGCCTTAGAGAGTCCCTTCTCCTCTCCGGCAATAAGGTCTTTCCTGTTCTCCTCCTGAATCAGCTCCCTATTCGCCTCTATCAGCTCTGCAGCCTTCAAGAGAGTTCTGTTCTTAACTTCCGTTGAAATGTCAACGAGCCTGTAGCTTACCTCCTTTGCTCTCCTTGCAACTCCTTTAACGTCAAACATTAGATTACCTCCGAAACCGGGTTTAAATTGTTAGGGTAAACCGAATAGAAGGGGTAGAGATGAAAAAAATTTTAACACTTACACTAGCTGGAAGTTTCCTGGTTACTGGTTGTGCTACTACTCAACAGAACAGTCCCAGTAAAACGGCAACAGGAGCTGCAGTAGGTGCTGTAGTTGGAGGTATTGCAGGAGCGGTCACAGGTCCCAAACACAGCAATAAAGGGAAAAGGGTTCTTATAGGTGCCGCAGCGGGAGCTCTGATAGGAGGAACCATAGGCTACCTCCTTGATCAGCAGGCAAAGGCACTGGCAAACGACGTTGGAGTTAAACCGATAGACAACACAAACCCCGAAGTAAAACCACAGAAACCGCCCATCTCTGAGGAAAAGCCCGTTGCTGTGGTTAAGGAACCTCAGAAAGTTAAGCTGGTAATGAAAGACTCCGTTCTGTTTGACTTTAACAGCCACCAGTTAAAACCTGAAGCTAAAGAGATTCTGAGGAGAGTTGCAAAAACGCTCAACGAAAATCCAGATACGGTTATCCTGGTAGTAGGATATACAGACAGCACGGGGAACTTTGACTACAACGTTAAACTCTCTGAGAAGAGGGCAGAGGCAGTTAAGAACGAGCTTGTTCTCAACGGAGTTGACCCTACGAGAATCCTCGTCTTTGGATGCGGCCCCAAACACCCGATAGCTCCAAACGATACACCTGAGGGAAGAGCTCTCAACAGGAGAGTAGAGATACTGGTCTACCCGAAGGGAGTAACGATACCTAACCCGTGTGATTAAAACTATATTTCTCCTTAAACCGGGTTTAAGGAGAGAAATGGCAAAGAGATACTTCATAAAGACCTTCGGCTGTCAGATGAACGTCAACGACTCTGAAAAGATGGCCGGCCTCCTTGAGGGAATGGGCTACGAAAGGGCTGAAACCCCCGAGGAGGCCGACATTATCATAGTTAACACCTGTTCCGTTCGGGCAAAGCCTGACAACAAAGCCTACTCGTTTATAGGAAACTTGAAAAGAATAAAAAAGAAAAAGCCCGAAACTGTTGTTGCAGTTGCAGGCTGCGTTCCCCAAAAGGAGAGAGATCAGATTTTAAGGTTCAACCACGTTGATCTAGTATTTGGGACGTTCAACTTTGTAAAACTCCCCCAGCTCCTTGAGAGAGTAAAAAAAGAAGGAAGAGTTGTTGAAATTCTCCAGTCAAGAATTCCAGAGGAAGAGAGAATTCCGCTAATAGAGAGTTCCCTTGAGAACCCCTTCGTAGCCTACGTAACCGTTCAAAGGGGGTGCAACAGGTTCTGCACCTACTGTATCGTTCCATTTACAAGGGGAAGGGAACGAAGCGTAAAACCCGAGCTTGTTTTAGAGGAGGTGAAAAGGCTTGCAGAGAGGGGCGTAAAAGAGGTTCACCTGTTGGGTCAGAACGTTGACTTCTACTCCTACGGTGGAACAGACCTTGCAGACCTCCTCTACATGGTCTCAGAAGTTCCGGGAATTGAGAGGGTTCGCTTTACAACCTCCCACCCTGCAGGTTTTAACGAGAGAATAGCAAGGGCAATCAGGGAGATTGATAAGGTCTGCCCCTACGTCCACCTGCCTCCCCAGAGCGGCTCAAACAGAATTTTAGAGAGAATGAACAGGGGATATACAAGGGAGGAGTACATTGAGAAAGTGAAGATGTTAAAGGAGCTCGTCCCCGAGGTTGCACTCTCAGGAGACTTTATCGTCGGCTTCCCCGGAGAGACAGAGAAGGACTTTGAGGAGACCCTCTCTTTAGTTGAGAAGTGCGTCTTTGACCAGGGTTTTGTCTTTGAATACTCGCCAAGGCCTTTTACAAAGGCAGCAACGTTTCCAGACGACGTTCCAAAAGAGGTTAAGAACAGACGGCTTACGGAGCTCCAGAACCTCATAAAGCACCAGGCAGAGGAGAGAAACAGAGAGAGGGTAGGAAAGGTAGAGGAGGTTCTCATAGAGGGATTCAGCCCTAAGGGGACGGAGCTCTACGGAAGGACTAAGGACAATAAACCTGTTGCAGTTGAAGGAGAAGAGGAGCTAATCGGGAAAACGGTAAAAGTTGAGATAACGGAGAGCTCTCCCTTCTTCTTGAAGGGAAAACCGGTTCTTGAAGAGGTAAAAGTTGGAGGTTAAAGAGTTTTTTGAGTCTTTCCCGGCAACCCTTGTGGTTGAAAGCCTTGAGAAAGAGTTCAAGAGAAGGCTCTCAGAAGCAGAGAAAACCGTTAAAGAGATGGAGAAGAAATACGGAATGAGCCTTGAAGAGTTTGAGAGGAGCAGGCAACTTGAAAAGTTGGGCTATTCCTGGGAAGCCGAGAAAGACTATACCGAGTGGGATACTGCAAGTTCCGAGATTAAGTTTTGCAGAGAGAAATTACAGGAACTCCAGTTCTGGAAAAAATTATGGCTACAACAGAACAGATAAGAGAAGAAGTCAGACTGTTAGCAGAGAAAAACTCACTCAGTATCCTGTTTGAAAAGATAAACCCCTACATTTACTCTGTAAGACTTGGAGTCTCAGAAAATTGCTTTATCCAGCTCTACTTCAACCTATCTAAAGAGAAATTTTTAATGGCGGTTGTAAAAGAGGAAGTGAGAATCTACGGTTTTGACCGGCTTGACGAGGACTGCCACGAACACCCTGTTGAAAACCCAGAAAAACACGTAAAGAAACCATGCAACAAAATGGATTTAGCCAAATTTTTAGATAGAGCTACAAATCTTTGCAGAGGAGAGGGTTATGGTTGAGGTATCTGTAATCGGCATAGCTCAGGACAGGTACACAGGAATGCCGATAATCATCTTAGGAAACGAGCAGGAGAGGTTTGCAGTTCCCATCTGGGTGGGAAACTGGGAGGCAGAGCTTTTAGAGACTGAGCTCCTCGGAGCAGTTCCGCCGAGACCTTTCCCCTACGACCTCTTAAGGGAGCTCCTTTCCATCTTCGGCGGAGAGGTTGAGAGGGTCGTAATCAACGACTTTGACAAGGGCATCTACTTTGCCGTAATTGAGGTTAAAAGGCCAGACGGAGAGATAATAAAGGTTGACTCAAGGCCGAGCGACGCAATCAACTTGGCCGTAAGGGTCAACGCTCCCATATTCGTTAAGAGAGAAGTTATTGAGAAGGCCTCGGTAATTCCGTTAGACGAGTGTGAAGGGGAAGAGTGTCAGGAGCAGTGGGAGAGGCTGATAAGGGAACTCTTCGGAGGCGAGTAGATGGCTGTAATGGAGATAGTCGTTATCCCGATGGGAACGGGAAAGCCGGGAGTGAGCGAGTTCGTTGCAGGCTGCATAAAGGTTTTAGACGAGATGGGGCTGAAATACCAGCTGACTGCCATGGGAACGATAGTTGAGGGAAACTTAGACCAGCTCTGCGAGGCGGCAAAGAGGATGCACAGGGTTCCCTTTGAGATGGGAGCTCCCCGGGTAGTAACCTCAATCAGGATAGACGAGAGGGCTGACAGGGAGCTCCACATAGAGGAGAAAGTAAAGGCCGTTGAAGAAAAGCTCTGATGATAAAAGAGGTCAGAACAGAGGACGGCTCGTTAACCCTGTTCTCCGAGAGGTTTAGAGAACCTTACCACTCTGTAACCGCCGGAGCCTTCACAGAGGCAGTAGAGAAGTTCTGTAAACCCTGCCGGATAAGGGAGAGAGCAAGGACTGGAAAGGTTAACCTCTTAGACGTCTGCTTTGGCCTCGGCTACAACACGGTTGCCTTCATAAACGAAGCCCTTTCAGAAAACCCAAAGGCACGGTTAAAGATCGTCTCCTTTGAGTTTGATATCTCCGTAATTGAGAAATCCTTAAAACTTGACTGGAGAGAGTTCAACCGCTGGAAGTGGGTTTTAAGGGAAGCCCTCAAAAACAGACGCTGTGAGAGAAATACTTTAGTCCTCTCAACGGAAGACCCTCAGGTTCAACTGAAGATCTACATAACGGAGGGAAGGGAGTTTTTAAAGAAGTTCTCCTGCAGGTACGAGAACTTCGCAGACGCAGTCTTCCACGATCCTTTCTCCCCAAAGGTTAACCCGGAGCTCTGGACTTACGAGTTCTTTAAAGGAACAAGGGGAATGACAAAGGAGACAGGGATACTTGCCACCTACTCAACGTCAACGGCGGTGAGGAGAGCTCTCCACATGGCAGGCTTTGGAGTAAAGGAAGGGGTTGCTCTGGGGAGAAAGTCAAAGTCAACAGTGGCCTCACCCTCCTTCAAAACGGAAGAGAAACTCCTAAGGAAATTTAAACTCCCTTCATCTGTTCCCTTTAGAGACCCAGCACTTTCAGACCCTCCCGGGCTTATCAGCTCAAGGAGAGAGGGCTGTATAAACCTCCTCTCCCGCTCCCTCCCTCTGGAAGTTCTCTACTGAAAGGAACTATTTTAAGAGTAGAGACCAAAAACGTGAGGAGGGTAGGATGGAGAACAGGTACGTTCCTGCAGGAAGGAAGGAGTACACCTGGGAGAGCGACAACCCGTACTACGAAAGGAAGAAGTACCCGGAGCCAACAGTTTGTGAGGAGTGTGGAGCAGTATTTAAAGACGGTAGATGGCAGTGGCCCGAGCAGCTTCCGGAGCCTGTTCCTGAAGACGCAAACAGGTCTCTCTGCCCCGCCTGCAGAAGAAAGAGAGACAGGTATCCTGGAGGATTTGTTTACTTAAGCGGAAAGTTCTTTGAGGAGCACAGAGAAGAGATACTGAACAGGATAAAGAACGTTGTAGATGAGGTGATGTCTCAAAGACCCCTTCAGAGAATCCTCTGGATAGAGGATAAAGAAGAGGGCGTAACAGAGATAGCAACAACAAGCGAACACCTTGCCCGCCACATTGGAGAAGCTGTAAACAGAGCATTTAAAGGGAACTTTGAGGTCAAGTACAACGAAGGGGAAAAATTGGCAAGGGTTTTCTGGCACAGAGATCACTAAAAATAAAAAGCCCCCGCAATGCGGGGGCAACCTCACTTCCCTTTAAACGATTAGCCAGCAAGTGGGTTAGCGTAGAGGAGAATGAGAGCAATAACGAGACCGTAGATAGCAAGTGCCTCAATAATAGCCAGACCGATAAACATTGTAGTTGTGAGCTTTCCGGCCATCTGAGGGTTCCTTGCCATTCCTTCACAGGCACCCCTTACAGCCTGACCCTGTCCGGCACCGGCACCACCAGCTGCAGGACCGATAGCGAGGCCTGCACCGATAGCAGAGAGTCCAAGGATGAGTGCCTTTCCAGACTCAGCTCCTCCCTCACCTGCAAGAGCCGGGAGAGCTCCTACAACCATGAGGAAGAGCGTAAAGAGGATGCTCTTGAGATAACTCTTTTTCATCAGATACCTCCCTTCCTGTTTCTATTAATAACCTACGTGTTCTTCCTCGTGCTCTTCAATTGCCGTAGCAATGTAAACTACAGTTAGTATACAGAAGATAAAGGTCTGAAGGAAGCTGTTGGCAAAAACTATAAATTCACCTGCAACGGGAACAAGGAAAGGAACCAGCATAAGCAGAACCATAACCACCATCTCGTCACCGAACATGTTACCGAAGAGACGGAAGGAGAGGGAGAGAATCCTGGAGAGGTGAGAAACGACCTCTATCGGGAACATCAACGGAGCCATCCAGGGAATAGGCCCTGCAAAGTGTTTAAAGTAGTTAATAAATCCGTGCTTCTTAATACCCTCGTAGTTGTAAACGAGGAAGGAGATGATAGCCAGAGCAAGCGTTGTGTTGAGGTTGGCAGTAGGCTGTGCAAGACCGGGGATAAGCCCCATAAGGTTTCCAACAAGAATAAATACTGCAAGGCCAGCAATGAGCGGGAAGAACTTCCTTCCGTAGCTTCCCATTGCATCCTCAAGTGTGTAAACGATAAAGGAAGTAAGGGATTCAAATATAACCTGAACTCTGTCCGGGAACTTTTTCAGGTTTTTACCGAGGATGTAGGCAAAGGTGAGGACAACTGCCATCATGAGCCAGGTCATTGTAACGTGGTCAGGGATTCCCACAATCTTTATTACGCTTCCTTCCATTTCCTCCACTCCTTACGGTGAACTAAGACGGAGATAAAGAGCCCTAACTGGCTCAGCGCAACCGCCGAAATTATAGCAAAGAAGTTTAGACGAGTAAACAGACTTAGACCTACCAGAATAAGAAGGATTGAGAGGTAGCGCCAGAGGAAACCAGGCTTTGGGAAGTAGCCTGCAAGTACCTGGTTCGGAAGCCTTTTAGAGAACTTAACGAGTAGGTAGTAGTCAAAAGCCATAACAGCGTAACCGACGAGGAAAGAGATGGTAAACGGAGAGAACCCCTTTAAAAGAAGGGAAACTACAAACCCTCCAATAAAGCAGAGGAATTCCACCAGGACGAAGGTTCTGACAAAGCTCTCAAACTCTTTCATTTAGATATCTTCTTAAGCTCCCTGTAAACGTTTTTAAATCCGGCGGCTAAACCTATGAAGAACCAGAAGATAGTCAACCACGGAAAGGTATGAAACTGTTTATCAAGCCAGTAACCTATGGCAAGCCCTATAAAGATGGCGAGGGCAAACTGAACCCCCACCATCATGTAAGAAGTTCTCTCTATGTAGTCTTTAAGTTTTCCCATGCCTCTCTCTTTTATTAAGGGCTACTGCAATCGCAACCATTAAAATCGCAAAGAGAGAAACTATCCCGAACAAAATCCAATAGTACTTAAGGCTTTCTGCCATCTTGCATTTCTCCCAAAGCGATTAATAGGAAACCAGCTACTGTAAATGTTAAGTACCAGACGGCTGAAAACAGAGTCATTTTAAATTTAAGCTCCTTGTGCACAAAAGGCTGAATGAAAGCAAAGACTAAACCAGCAACTGCAATGTTTAAGAACTGCTTTCCCAGTTCTGAAAAGGCCTTTCGCCAATTCACTCTTACCTCTTAAACCATATCCGCAACTTCTTTAAATGCAACCTCTGCGGCCTTTACTGTTTTCTCAATGTCCTCGTCTGTATGGGCTGTTGACATGAAGGCAACCTCAAACTGAGAGGGAGCTAAGTAAACTCCCTGCTCAAGCATTTTCCTGAAGAACTTTGCGTAGGCCTCTGTGTTTGAAGTGAGGGCGTCTTTGTAGTTCTTAACGTCAACAGGAGTGAAGTAGACGATTGAGATGCTCTCAATCTGCTTGAAGCAGAGCTTGTCGTAAATTCCGGCAGACTTTGCAGCCTCCTTTAAACCTTCAGAGAGTTTCTCTGTTTTCTTCCTGAGCTCATCGTAAACTCCGGGTTTCTGGAGCTCCCTCAGCGTCCTTATTCCTGCAACCATTGCAAGTGGGTTTCCTGAGAGGGTTCCCGCCTGGTAAACAGGTCCTTCAGGGGCTAAGTAGTCCATAATCTCCGCCTTTCCACCGAAAGCTCCAACGGGAAGGCCGCCTCCTATAATCTTTCCAAAGCAGGAGAGGTCTGGAGTTATTCCGAAGTACTCCTGAGCTCCCCCTAAAGAGAGCCTGAAGCCCGTAATAACCTCGTCAAAGATGAGAATAATTCCTTTCTCAGCTGTTAACTCCCTCACCTTTTCGAGGAATCCCGGCTCTGGAATGATGAGGCCGGCGTTTGCCATAACCGGCTCCATGATAACGGCGGCAACGTCGTCTCCCACTTCGTCAACAACCTTTTTCAGAGCGTCAATGTCGTTAAACGGAACTGTGATCGTGTGTTTTGCAAAGTCCTCGGGGATTCCCGGGCTCGTCGGAACGCCAAATGTGGTTAAACCGGAACCTGCCTTAACTAAAAGTGCGTCAACGTGGCCGTGGTATCCGCCTTCAAACTTTATTACTTTGTTCCTTCCGGTATATCCCCTTGCAAGCCTTATTGCAGACATCGTCGCTTCAGTTCCAGAGTTAACCATACGCACTTTTTCAACAGAAGGGACAAGATCAACTATCATCTTCGCAAGCTCCACCTCAAGCTCTGTGGGAGCTCCGTAACTGGTTCCCTTCTCTGCCTGCTCCTTTATCCCCTCAACAACAGAAGGATGAGCGTGGCCTAAAATCATGGGACCCCAGGAGCAGACGTAGTCTATGTACTCGTTCCCGTCAACGTCCCAGATGTGGGAACCCTTTGCCTTTGCTATAAAGCGGGGAACGTCTCCTACAGACTTAAAGGCTCTAACCGGGCTGTTTACTCCACCGGGAATGTACTTCTTTGCCTCCTCAAAGAGAGCCCTTGAGCGGTCAACCCTCATTACCTACCTCCTTCCGTTTTCTGGAGCTAATAGTACCAAAATAAAAAAGCCCCGCACGGGGCGGGGCTTCTACATCTTCAACCGCTAACAGATTTACTGCTCCTGAGACTCTGCCTTCTCACAGTAGTCCCAGGTAACCTTCCTGTACTCCTTCCTTCCGGTTCCGGCAGGGATGAGCCTACCGATAATCACGTTCTCCTTAAGTCCTCTCAGGTAGTCCCTCTTACCGGCGATGGCAGCTTCTGAGAGAACCCTTGTTGTCTCCTGGAATGAAGCTGCAGAGATGAAGGAGTCTGTAGAGAGGGCTGCCTTTGTAATTCCCGTAAGAACGGGTTTGGCCTTAGGAGGTCTCTTACCCTCCTTGAAGAGCTGCTCCCTCACCCTCTCAAACTCGTGCCTGTCAACAACTTCCTCAACAAGGTAGTTGGAGTCGCCGGAGTCTTCAATCCTTACCTTAGAGAGCATCTTCCTGATGATAACCTCAAAGTGCTTGTCGTTGATGTCAACGCCCTGTGCACGGTAAACAGACTGGATCTCGTCAAGAAGGAACCTTGCAACAGCTCTCTCTCCGAGGATGTTGAGTATGTCGTGAGGGTTAAGCTGTCCGTCTGTAAGTGGCTCTCCGGCACGGACGAAGTCCCCAGTCCTTACGTAAATGTACTTACCCTTTGGAACTTCGTACTCTCTCTTAACTCCTGTTTCAGGGTCAACGATTGTGATGATTATCTTGTTCTTCTCAGTCTCAACGTAAACTTTACCGCTTATCTCGGCAAGGATTGCAGTATCTTTCGGCCTTCTCGCCTCAAAGAGCTCCGCAACCCTTGGAAGACCACCTGTAATGTCCTTGGTTCCTCCAATTCTCCTTGGAAGCCTTGCAAGCTGGTCTCCAATCTTAACCTTCTGTCCCTCTTTAACCATTATGCGGGCACCAACGGGAAGGGGGTAGAAGTCAATAACGTTTCCTTCGTCGTCAAGGAGCTCTATCGTCGGCTCGTAAGGAAGAGTCCTGTACTCAAGGACAACCGGCTCCGTTTCGGAGACTGTTACGCCGGGAATTATGTCTTTAAACCTTACAGTTCCGCTCCTTAAAGCCAGGATTGGAATAGCGTGGGGATCCCATTCTGCAAGTATCTGCCCTTTCTGAACCCTATCTCCGTCTTTAACCCTGAGGACTGCAGCGTAGGGGATGTCGTAACGCTCAAGGTGCTTTCCGCTCTTCTCGTCAACAACTGCGATCTTGCCAGCCCTGTTGATTACTATAACCCTTCCTTCTTCGTCGGTGATAGTGTTAACGTCAAAGATCCTGACAACGCCGTCGTGCTTAGCCCTGTACTCAGAGGCCTCGGCACCGCGCATAGCGATACCACCGATGTGGAAGGTTCTCATCGTCAGCTGTGTTCCCGGCTCACCGATAGACTGGGCAGCGATGATACCGATAGCCTCTCCAAGCTGAACGGGTCTCTGCCTTGCAAGATCTCTACCGTAACACTTGGCACAGACGCCAAAGGGTGCCCTACAGGTAAGAACAGAGCGGATTTTAACCTTCTCTATACCGAGGTCTTCTATTCTCTGGGCTACGTCGTCTGTTATCTCCTCGTTCCTCTTAACGAGAACCTCACCTGTTACAGGGTCAACAACGTCTTCCGCTGCAACCCTTCCTGCAATCCTCTTGGAGAGGGGAATGACGACCTCTCCCGCCTCTATGAGGGCAGAGACCTCTATTCCGTCTTCGCAGCCGCAGTCGTCCATGGTGATGATGAGGTCCTGAGCAACGTCGGCCAGCCTACGGGTGAGGTATCCGGCATCGGCAGTTTTGAGAGCCGTATCTGCCAGACCCTTCCTTGCACCGTGGGTTGAGATGAAGTACTCAAGAACCGTCAGCCCTTCACGGAAGTTAGAGATAATCGGGGTCTCAATAATTTCACCTGAAGGCTTGGCCATAAGCCCCCTCATACCGGCAAGCTGACGGATCTGGGTAACGTTACCACGGGCTCCAGACTGAAGCATCATGAAGACCGGATTAAACTTACCGTTGTTTGGAACTCTTCCGCGGGCGTTAAGGTCGTGGGTCTCCATGTACTTCATCATGTCCCGTGTAAGCTGCTCGGTAACCCTTGTCCAGATGTCAACGATCTTGTTGTAACGCTCGTCTTTGGAGAGGAGGCCTTTCCTGTAACCCTCTTCAATCTCAGCAACCTCTCTCTTGGCCTTCTCAATAAGCTCCTTCTTCGTAGGAGGAATGTGGAGGTCGTCTATTCCGATTGACAGACCGCCCAGAGTAGCCTGAACGAAACCTGCCTCTTTGAGGCGGTCAAGCATGTCTACCGTAACTTCGTTTCCAAGCTTTTTGTGAACGTCTGAGATGAGGGCTGCAACGGCCTTTTTGTTCATCACTTTGTTAACGAACGGGTAGTTATCCGGTAAGAGGGTGTTGAACTTAACCCTTCCAACCGTCGTCTCTATAATCTCCTCTTTACCGCTCTCCGTTTTGTTGGCAGGGAGCTTAACTTTGATACGGGCGTGGAGGTCAACTTCTCCAAGCTCAAGGGCTTTAAGAACTTCATCTATTGACGAGAACGCCTTACCCTCTCCCTTTGCACCCTCTTTCTCAAGCGTCATGTAGAAGAGCCCCAATACCATGTCCTGTGAAGGAACGGCTAAAGGCTTACCGTGAGCAGGTGAGAGGATGTTCTGGGTTGAGAGCATAAGGGTGTAAGCTTCAAGCTGTGCTTCAAGTGAGAGTGGAACGTGAACGGCCATCTGGTCGCCGTCAAAGTCTGCGTTAAACGCCGGACAGACGAGCGGGTGAAGCTGAATAGCCTTACCCTCTACAAGCACAGGCTCAAAGGCCTGGATTGAAACCCTGTGAAGCGTAGGAGCCCTGTTGAGGAGAACCGGGTGTTCCTTGATAACTTCCTCAAGGCACTCCCAGACCTCAGGCTCCTGTTTTTCAACCATCTTCTTGGCCTGCTTCATTGTGTTGGCGTAACCCTTCTCCTCAAGCCTTCTGTAGATGAAGGGCTTGAAGAGCTCAAGAGCCATGATTTTCGGCAGGCCGCACTGGTGCATCTTCAGTTCAGGACCCACGACGATGACGGCACGACCGGAGTAGTCAACCCTCTTACCGAGGAGGTTCTGCCTGAACCTTCCCTGCTTACCCCTTAAAACGTCTGAGAGGGACTTAAGAGGGTGTCCCTTAGAGGACTTAACGGGCCTTCCGCGGCGGCCGTTGTCTATAAGGGTGTCAACGGCCTCCTGGAGCATCCTCATCTCGTTCCTGATGATGATGTCAGGGGCGTCAAGCTCCTTAAGCCTTTTGAGCCTGTTGTTCCTGTTTATTACACGTCTGTAGAGGTCGTTGAGGTCTGAGGTTGCAAACCTTCCGCCTTCAAGGGGAACTAACGGGCGGAGCTCCGGCGGAAGAACGGGAAGAACTTCAAGAACCATCCACTCAGGTCTGTTGTTGGAGCCGAGGAATCCCTCAACTATCTTAAGCCTTCTAACCAGTTTTTTAAGCTTTGCCTCTGTTGTATCCTTCCTCGTTGCTCTTCTTAT
The DNA here is from genome assembly GCA_027013575.1 of Desulfurobacteriaceae bacterium. Classification (GTDB taxonomy): domain Bacteria; phylum Aquificota; class Aquificia; order Desulfurobacteriales; family Desulfurobacteriaceae; genus Balnearium. The sequence goes on along the minus strand of JALWGN010000100.1, from coordinate 3,256 downwards.
CTCCTCTTTTACAAGCTCCTTGCTCTGAATCTTACCCTGCTCAACGAGGAACTCAACGTACCACTCAAGGGCTTTGCCGCCCTTCTCAACCTCTATGTTTACCTTGTCCTTCAGCTCCTTGTACTGTGAGTACTCAATTATCTGACCTTTCTCAAGGCCGGAGTCTCCTGGATCCGTAACAACAACAAGAACGTTCTTAACGATTCCAACTATCGTGTCTTCAGAGAGGCCTGTGTAGTAGGAGAGAGTTTCAACCGCCGCTTTAAAGACGTTGGGGAGTTTCTTCTGGAGGTCTGCGTTGATTGAGGAGATCTCTCCGGAGTACATTCTGATCTCTTCACGGAGCTCTTCTGCCAGCTCCTCAAGGTTTACCCTCTTAAGAGCCTCCTTAATCCCTTCTGCTCCAATTCCTACTTCAAACGCCTCCTCTCCGTACTCCTCAACCAGTTCCCTGTACTCATCTTCAGTTAAGAGTTGGAACTGCTTGAGAACGGGCTTTCCTTCCTCTCCCTCTGACTCTCCGAGCTCCCCGGGGTCAAGAACGATGTAGCTCTCAAAGTAAACAACCCTCTCAACCTCACGAACAGAGAGGCCGAGGAGAGCTCCGATCTTACTGGGAACAGACTTAACGTACCAGATGTGAGTACAGGGAGCAGCAAGCTCTATGTGGCCAAAGCGCCTTCTCCTCTCCTTTGAGAGGGTAACCTCAACCCCACACCTGTCACAGATAACACCTGCGTACTTGGAACCCCTGTACTTCCCGCACAGACACTCCCAGTCTCTGATGGGACCAAATATCCTGGCGCAGAAGAGACCGTCTTTCTCAGGCTTCAGAGTTCTATAGTTAAGGGTCTCCGGGAGTTTCACCTCTCCGTAAGACCACTCCCTTATCTGCTCCGGTGAGGCAAGTCCTATCTCAACGGCGTCAAAATCAAAAGTCTTTGGCTCTTCAGAGAAGATTATCTCTCTCTTACTCACTACGGATTCCTCCTAAAGGGGTTTAGAGAAATGGGGGCAGAGCCCCCAAAGATTACTGTTCAGTCTCTCCCTCTTCTTCCTCAAGCTCCTTAACGAACTTAACGTCAAGGGCAAGAGCCTTAAGCTCACGAACTAAAACGTTGAAGGACTCAGGAAGACCAGGCTCAAAGGAGTACTTGCCTTTAACAATAGCCTCATAAACCCTTGAACGCCCTTCAACGTCGTCAGACTTAACGGTCAGCATCTCCTGGAGGGTGTAAGCGGCACCGTAGGCCTCAAGTGCCCACACCTCCATCTCTCCAAACCTCTGACCACCAAACTGAGCCTTACCGCCAAGGGGCTGCTGCGTAATGAGAGAGTAAGGACCTGTTGAACGGGCGTGGATCTTATCGTCGGCAAGGTGAATGAGCTTAAGCATGTACATGTAACCTACAGTTACATCCTGGTCAAACGGTTCACCTGTAAGGCCGTCGTAAACTGTAAGCTGGCCAGTTTCAGGAAGGCCTGCACGCCTGAGGAGGGCTTTAATCTCTTCCTCTTTTGCACCGTTAAAGATAGGAGACTCAAACCTGATTCCGTTGGAGAGTTTCTTTGCAACCTCCCTCAGCTCGTCGTCGGAGAGGGAATCTATGAGCTTACTCATCCTCTCGTCGTTGTAGATGGCCTTCAGCTCCTCACGAACCTTTTCAAGACCCGCTTTGAGGAGCCCCTCAATCTTCTTACCCAGAGCTTTTGCAGCAAGCCCTAAGTGAACCTCAAGTATCTGACCTACGTTCATACGGGAAGGAACACCCAGCGGGTTGAGAACGATGTCAATAGGAGTTCCGTCCTCAAGGAACGGCATGTCCTCAACAGGCCTTATCTGGGAGATAACACCCTTGTTACCGTGGCGACCGGACATCTTGTCGCCAATTGTCAGCTTACGCTTCGTAGCAATGTAAACCTTAACCTTCTTGTTAACGCCTGCGGGAAGGTCGTGCCCCATCTCAAGGGCAGCCTTCTTCTCCTCGTAGATGTTCTCAACGAGGGTTATCTTGTCAACAGCCTGGAGCCTTATTCTCTTAAGCTCCTGAGCCACTTTCTCGTCGTCAATAATGGAAGGCTTCCTGAGGGCAAAGAAGACGAGGGCATCAACCTTATCCTCTGTAATCTCCTCACCGGCAGAGATGATGAGGTTTCCGGAAGCGTCGTAAACGTCCTCACGAACCCTCTTTCCGAGGATAAGCTCGGCAGCCTTCCTGTCCCTGTCCTTCTTAATCAGGTTTATCTCTTCCTGCTTCTCCCTCTCAAGTCTTGCCTTCTCCTCAGCCTCAATCAGCTGAGTCCTCGGGTCTTTAGCCTCTCCCTTCCTTGAAAGGATCTTAACATCAATAACTACTCCCTCAACGCCGTGGGGAACTCTGAGAGAAGTATCCTTAACCCCTTTAGCCTTCTCTCCGAAGATAGCCTGGAGAAGCTTCTCCTCGGGAGTGAGAACCTGCTCTCCCTTTGGAGTAACCTTTCCGACGAGGATGTCTCCGGGCTTAACGTAGGTTCCAATCCTTACGATTCCAGACTCGTCAAGGTTCCTGAGGGCTGCTTCAGAGACGTTTGGAATGTCTCTGGTTATCTCTTCCCTACCCAGTTTCGTCTCAACGGCTTCACACTCAAACTCCTGAATGTGGATAGAGGTGTAAACGTCGTCCTTCAGGAGCCTTTCGCTGACCAGGATAGCGTCCTCAAAGTTGTAACCTCTCCAGGGCATAAAGGCGACCAGGACGTTCTTACCGAGGGCAAGCTCTCCGTTTTCCATAGAGGGACCGTCGGCGATTATCTGTCCCCTCTCAACCCTCTGACCTTTCTTAACTATCGGCCTCTGGTTGATGCAGGTCTTCTGGTTGGACTTCTGGAACTTCTTAAGGTTGTAAACGTCAAACCCTGTATCTACAGAGAGGCCTCCTTCTTCAAGCTCTTCCGGGTCAACCTTGATGATTATCTTGTCGGCAGTAACGCTCTCAACAACCCCTGAACGCTTTGCAACAACGGCAGAACGGCTGTAGAGGGCAACCTCTTTCTCCATTCCCGTTCCAACAAGCGGAGCCTCCGTCTTGATAAGGGGAACCGCCTGACGCTGCATGTTTGAACCCATAAGGGCCCTGTTGGCGTCGTCGTGCTCAAGGAACGGGATGAGAGAAGCAGAAACTGAGAAGACCTGTTTCGGAGAGACGTCCATAAACTGGACTTCTTCTCTCTTAACGAGTTTAAACTCCGCCTTGTGGCGTGCCATTACCGTATCGGC
>JALWGN010000099.1 GCA_027013575.1 Desulfurobacteriaceae bacterium | reverse complement strand
AAGTGTCTATGAAGCCTATGGGAAGGCTCGGCTCTAAAACCTCTGGGAATTTTTTGGGAGGTTCAAGGTTGAAGTCTGCAAGTGTGTGGTCTTTAACCTCTGGTGCTGCAACGAGTTTCCCGTCGTAGAACTCTCTGTTTGGAAACTCCATTATCTTTTCGTTCATTCTGTACTGAACTCTTAGCATTGAGGAGAGCTCCGGGTGGCTCTCAATGAGCCTTTCAAAGAGGGTTCTCTCAAGCTCTTTTGCCTCCTCGCTTACCACCGTTGGAGGAAGCTGTTTGTGGTCTCCGGCTATGAAGAAGCGGTCTGCTCTCATTATGGGAATTAGAGTAGAGGGCTCAACCTGCTGGCTCCCCTCGTCTATAACGGCAACGTCAAAGTGGAAGTCCTGAAGGAGCTCCGACTTAACCATGGAGTTTGTAGAGATGACAACGTCGGCCTCTGTAATGATTTCACGAAGAATGAGGTTCTCCATCTCTTTCAGGGCTTTAATCCGAACGTCTATCTCGTAGTTGGCAAGTATCCACTCCGCCATTGAACGCATCACCTTTTTGGGAACTCCCCTGAAGCTCTTTCCTTTCCTGCCAAAGTAGACTATCTCGTCGTCACTCATTCCACGGCGGAGTTGCGGGGTGGGTTTTGTAAACTGGTCTCTCTTTTCAATGAGTTCTCTTACCTTCTCCCATCCCTCTTTTACTTTCTGAGCTTTCTCGTGCTCCTCGTAGAGGGCGTAGATTGAGAACCTCTCAAGCTCCTCTAAAACCCTTGCAGGGTGACCGATACGAACCAGTTTTAGCTCTGGGTACTTAGAAAGGTTCAACAGAATGTTGTCTGCCGCTATGTTTGAGTCTGCCGTTGCAAGAACCTTTTTACCCTGTTTTACAAGCTGAACGATGAGCTCTGTTATGGTGCTGGTCTTTCCCGTTCCGGGAGGTCCGTGGAAGAGGTAGAAGTCGGGGGAACCGAGGGCTTTCCTGACGGCTGAAATCTGTGTTTCGTTGAGTCTCTTATCGGCAGGTTCAAAGTCAACAGGATCTCCCTTCTCAGGTTCCCTTAAACCCAAAATGGCGTTTCGGAGCTCCCTCTGCCTGCCGGCTGCGTGGCGGAGCTCCTCTAAGTTCTCCTCCATCCTCTTAAAGGTTACGTCGTTAACGTAGAGGTCAATCCTCACTCCCTTTTTGTAAACCCACCGTGGAGGACGGTTGTCAAAGGCAACGGTTATGGTCTTCTCTGTAATCCGAACAACTGTTCCAAGAAGGTCGCTCTTTAAGGGGTTTCCTCGGCTGACAAGAACGATGTCTCCCGTTGAGATCTCAGTCTCTATGGGCTTTTCCCTCCAGAACCTTACGAGGTGAAGGTGGAACTTTGTTCCCGCCTTTGTCCCTTTAAGGTCTAAGATGGCACGGCCAAGGAGCTCCCTCTCCCTGCCTGAGAGCCTCCTTATCTCTGCTTCCTGAGCCTCAATCTCTGCAAGCCGCTCAATATCTATCAGGTACTTAAACTTCTCAACGTACCTGTGAACGGTGCATATCTCTTTGGCCTCCTCCTCTGAAGGGATAAAGTCCTCGTAGATCTGGCAGAGGGACTCGTCTTTAAGGTAGATGAGGGTTTTACCGTTGGCTATACAAGTTTCTCTAACGTCTCCCTTCCTTAAACCTAAATGTTTAAGCTCTCTCTGGAGCTTCTTTCCGTCGTATATTCCGTCTAAAAGTATCGGCATCTTTACCTCTCAGGTTAGAATTCTTACAACCTTGAGAATTTAAAAGAAAGGGAGGGAAGTTGGTAGTCCACATAGTGGGAATCGGCGGAATCGGAATGTCTGGAATTGCTCTCGTTCTGAAGGCAAAAGGGTATAAGGTTCAGGGTTCCGACATAAAGCGGAGCTCCATGGTCAGAAAACTTGAAGAGGCTGGAATAGAAGTTTTCATAGGCCACAGCGAGAAAAACGTTGAGGGAGCAGACGTCGTAATCCACTCCTCGGCGGTTAAGGAGAACAACCCTGAAATTGTTGCAGCTAAAAAATTGGGAATTCCCGTTATCCCGAGGGCAGACATCCTGTCAGACCTGATGAGGTTTAAAGAAGGAGTGGCAGTTGCAGGAACCCACGGCAAAACTACAACAAGCTCAATGGTTTCAAAAATCTTCTACGAGGCAGGCTTAAAGCCAACAATACTTGTAGGAGGAAGGCTCTCTTTCCTTGGAGGGGTGAACGCCGTTGAGGGAGACGGCAAGTGGTTAGTTGCAGAGGCCGATGAGAGCGACGGAACTTTCCTAAAGCTCACTCCAACCCTCTCTGTGATAACAAACATAGACGCAGACCACTTAGACTACTACGGCAGCATGGAAAAGTTGATTGAATCCTTTACAGAGTTTGCAAACAGGGTCTCGTTCTACGGAAAGGTCTTTCTGTGTAACGAGTGTGAAAGGGTTAGAAAAATCGTTCCAAAGGTTTACAAGAGAAAGGCGACCTACGGGTTTAAAGATGCAGACTTTACGGCAGAGAGCGTTCAGTCGGCAGGTCTCGGGTCAATATTTGAGGTGAGGTATAGAGGGAAACCTTTAGGAAGGGTAAAGCTCAACGTTCCGGGAAGGCACAACGTTTTAAACGCCCTTGGAGCCGTTGGAGTCTCTTTAGAGGCGGGGGTTCCTTTCAGCCAGGTAGCCGAGGCATTAGAGGAGTTTAGAAACGCAAGCAGGAGAATGGAGCTGAAGGGAACCGTTAACGGGATTACCTTTATTGACGACTACGGCCACCACCCCACTGAGATTGCGGCATCCTACAGAGCTCTGAAAGAGTCTTTCTCGAACAGAAGAGTTGTTGTTCTCTTCCAACCCCACAGGTTTACAAGGACGAAGAACCTCTGGAACGAGTTCGTAAAAGTTTTAAAGGAAATAGACAACCTCTACATCTGCGACATATATTCTGCCGGCGAGGAACCGATAGAAGGGATTACAGCAGAGAAACTTGCGTCTGAGTGCGGAGCTCTCTACGGAGGCACCTTAGAAGAGGCCTGCCGAATGGTTGGGAGGGAGCTCCGACCCGGCGATGTCTTCCTCTCCCTTGGAGCCGGGGACATCACAAAAGCCTTTGAACTGATTACAGGAGAAAGAGAGTGAAAAGGGTTTTCCTGTTTGACGGAACGAGCCTTGCCTACAGGGCTTTTTACGCGATAAAAGGACTCTCCACAAGCAAAGGTCTTCCAACAAACGCCGTTTACGGCTTTATAAGGATGTTTTTAAAACTCTACAAAGACTTTAAGCCTGAATATGCAGCAGTTGTATTTGACGCAGGTAAAAAGACCTTTAGAACAGAAATTGCCAAAGACTACAAGGCAAACAGAAAACCAACGCCCAACGAGTTTAAGGTCCAGCTCCCTTACATAAAGAGGTTTTTAAAGTGCCTGGGAGTGAAAACACTTGAGATGGAAGGTTACGAGGCAGATGACATAATTGGAACGCTGAAAGAGAAGTTCTCTAAAGAGGGAGTAGAGGTTGTAATCGTTACTCCAGACAAGGACATGAGACAGCTTATAGACGAGAACACAAAGGTTATAGCCATCTCAAACAGAACGGGAAAGTCAAAGACCTACGACCTAAAAACCTTCAGAGAGGAATACGGGATAGAGCCAGAGCAGATTCCCGACGTTTTCGGCCTTTCGGGAGACAGTGTTGACAACATACCGGGAGTTCCGGGAATCGGGGAGAAGACGGCACTAAAACTAATAAAAGAATTCGGATCTTTAGAAGGGATTTACGAGAACCTGTCAAAGCTACCGCCGAAAAGGAGAGAAAGTTTAGAGAAGTTTAAGGAACAGGCTTTCCTGAGCCGTGAGCTTGCAACGATAAAGAGGGACGTTCCAATAGAGATAAACCTTGAGGATTTAAAAGTAAAAGAGCCAGACGGGGAGTGTTTGAGGGAGCTCCTTTCCGAGCTTGAGATGAAAAGCATCGCCGAGGAGCTGAAGAAACTCTTTCCAGACATTAACCTAGGAAAACCTGTTGAGAAAGGGAGAAAGCTCAGTTACGAGGAGCTAAACGAGTATCTAAGCAGAGCAGACCTTTTCACAAGGCCTGAAGTTCTGATTGTTCCAAAGGGAACCGAGTTTGTCGTTGCAAACAGGGAAGGCTACGCCGTTTTAGACAGGGAGAAGACGAAAGAGGCAGTTAAAAGAGCGGGGAAAATCCACACCTTTAACCTGAAGGAGCTCTACCACGCCTTAGGAGAGGAGATTAAAGGAAAAGTGGTTGAAGACATCTCACTCCTCTATTACTTGAAAAACCCGCTCCTTAAGAGCTACTCAGAGGAGAACCTGCTGAAGGAGTTTCTCCAGTCTGTTGACCTTTCGCCGCTTGAAGACTACCTCCACCACGGGTTCAAGTTAGCAGAGGAGCTGAAAGGAGAGTTAAAGAGGCTAAACCTTGAGAGGCTATACAGAAAGGTTGAGATACCTCTCTCTTACGTTCTCTACAGAATGGAGAAAAGGGGAGTTCCCTTTGACAGGGAGTATTTAGAGGCCTTTGGAAGGGAGATAGAGGAGAGTTTAGAGAAACTGCAGGAGGAGATCTACAGAGAGGCAGGGGAGGCTTTTAACATTAACTCCCCTAAACAACTGGCCTACATACTCTTTGAGAAGTTGGGGCTCAAACCTTTAAAGAAGACGAAGTCAGGATACTCAACAGACGTTGAAACTCTCACAACTCTGGCACTTGAAGGGAACAGGATAGCGGAGCTCCTCTTAGAGTTCAGGAAGCTCTCAAAACTCCACGGAACTTTTATAAAGGGAATTCTGAAGCACATGGACTCTGAGGGAAGGGTTCACACAAAGTTCTTACAGACGGCAACGGCAACCGGAAGGCTCTCTTCGGCAGAGCCTAACCTGCAGAACCTACCGGTTTCAGACGAGTTCTCAAAGAGGATAAGGCAGGCGGTAAGGGCTCCTGAAGGCTACACACTTGTCTGGGCAGACTACTCTCAGGTGGAGCTCCGCATCTTAGCTCACCTTTCAGGAGACGAAAAACTCGTTGAGGCGTACAGAGAAGGGAAGGACATCCACACAGAAACGGCAAAACACCTCTTTGGAACGGGAGAGATAGACGAGACAAAGAGGAGAGTTGCAAAAACTGTTAACTTCGGGATTATCTACGGAATGAGCCCACACGGCCTTTCAGACAGGCTGGGAATCCCCGTAAAGGAGGCGGAGGAGTACATAGAGACCTACTTCAAGCAGTTTCCGAAGGTCAAAGAGTTTATAGAGGAAACGCTAAAAGAGGCCTACGAGAAGGGATACGTGAGAACCCTCTTTGGAAGGATAAGGCCGCTGCCGGAGCTCCGGGACAGAAACTACCACGTAAGGAGCTTTGGAGAGAGAGCTGCCGTAAACGCAAGGGTTCAGGGAACAGCAGCAGACATTATGAAGATGGCAATGGTGGAGCTCTTTCCGAAGTTAGAAAAATTTGGAAGTTACCTGATACTTCAGGTTCACGACGAGGTTGTAGTTGAAGCTCCACAGGAAAAGGCAGAGGAAGTAAAAAGAGTTGTTAAAGAAACAATGGAGAAAGTTGTGGAGCTCTCCGTTCCACTAACGGCAGACGTAGAGAGCGGCAAACGCTGGAGTTAAAGCAGGTATTTCCTCTCCAGAAACTTTTTGTAGTCAAGCTCACTAACCTGTTGGTTCTTAAGAAGACCTGTTAGTTTCTTAACAGTAGGTGAAATTTCCAACTTTTAGAAGAGTCGCTTTTTTGAATCCATTTAACTTTTTTCCTTTTGGGATGGCCAGATTCCGCCATATCTTCAATTCTCCTGAACCAAAAATTTAACCAGCAAAGAGTTCATCTATAACTTGTGAAAGTGTTTCAAAATCCCTACTTACAACCTCTATTCCGAGTTCCTGGTAGGCTATCTTTACCCTGTTGCTACACTTAGGGCATACTATTCTCTTAACGCCGTAAGATAGGAGAACCTGAGCGAGATCTGAGTCGCTGGTTGCAACGTTTTTGTAGAGACTAACCTCTAACTCCTCTCCTTTCGGGTTTAGGATTACAAAGTATGGAGCAAGGAGGAAGGTTTCTGAAACTGGAGAGTCAAGACCTCTCTCCTCAATTATAGGAACTGCCGTTTTCAAAACTCACCTCCGGAGGCTGTTGTGTTTAAGAGGTGGAAAAACCTCAGTGAAATTTTACTCCCTGAGGTTGAGGAGTTCTGCAACAATTACAACGAAAGGGAAGGGATACTGAAGGAGATTGAGGAGCTCTCCCAAAGAGAGAAAGTTCCCATACTCCTCCCAACTTCAGCAGTTTTTCTGAGGTTAATTGTTGATATTTTAAAGCCTAAAAGAGTTTTGGAGATAGGAACGGGGATAGGGTACAGCACTTTAAACATCTACTTCGGGTATAGAGAAGCAGAGATAACAACGGTTGACTCTAACAGGAAAAGGCTTGAGAAGGCCAAAGAGTTCTTTGAGAGGGCGGGAGCTCCCGTCAAAACCGTTCTCTCAGACGGGCTGGAGTATGTGAGGGAGCTCCTCTTTCGCGGGGAGACTTTTGACTTTATATTCGTTGACTCTGTTAAATCTGAGTACCCGTTTTTCAACTATAAAGTCCAGCCTCTAATTAAAGAAGGAGGAGTTGCACTCTTTGACAACGTTCTATTTAGAGGATACGTAGCAGGCAGAGATTACGACAGAAAGTATGAAAGAGGAGTTAAACTCCTGAAGAAGTTCCTGAAAGAGGTTAAAGAGTACCCGAACTTTGAGGCAACACTCATTCCCGTTGGAGACGGACTGCTGTTCTTAAAGAAACTGATATAATAGGAGAGGAGCTGGGTTCCGAGTCTGGTTTCCTAAGGGCGGTTGCCTATGGAGCCAGACCGCTAGGGTTCAGCTGGAAACGGCTGGGCCTCCCGGGCTTGGAAAGGAACCCGCGTGCTAAGGGGGTCAGTCCAGGCTCGGGCTGACCCCCTTTGTAATTTACGGCGCAGGAGACCCCCGCAGCACCTCCCCTAAAACCCGGGGTCTCCCCTCTTTTGGAGGTGAGAGATGGTTCTAAGGCTCTATTTTACAACACTCATCGTTTTGCTCCTATCAACGGTTGCCTACGGGAAGGAGCTCCTCATCTCTGCAGCAATGGGAACGAAGGAGCTTGTTAAAACGGTAGGAGAGGAGTTCCAGAAAGAGACAGGAGAAAGGGTAATCTTCAACTTTTCATCTTCGGGAAAGCTGATTAACCAGGTAGTAGCGGGAGCTCCCTCCGACGTTTTCATCTCGGCCTCAAAGTTCTGGGTTGACTACGGGGTAAAGAGGGGAGCTCTCTACAAGGAAACGGTAAAACCCTTTGCAGAAACTTCATTAGTTCTAATAGCTCCTAAAAATGGAAAGGTTACCAACCTGACAGAAGCAAAGAGAATAGCCGTAGGGAACAGACTCGCTCCTGTAGGGAAGTACGCAGTTGAGACGCTGAAGAACTTAGGAGTTTACGAAAAGATCAAAGACAGACTGGTTTACGCTCCAACCGTCAGACAGGTAACAGTGTGGGTTATGACGGGAAACGCCGACCTTGGCCTCGTTTACTACTCAGACTACCTGAAGTTTAAAGGAAAAGTAAAACTGGTAAAAGTGCTCCCCGACAACTTCCACAAACCCATCATGTTCTACGTGGCGTGTGTAAAAGGAGGAGACTTGAAGGAGTGTAACCGGTTTGAGAAGTTCCTCCTTAAAACAGACAGTTCAACCTACAGAGAGTTTGGCTTTAAAAAGGTAAAAAATGGTTCTTGATCCTGAAGCTCTCTTTTCTGTGGAGCTCTCCCTGAAAGTGGCAACGGTTTCAACGGTAGTTGTGCTCTTAACGGGGCTTCCACTTGCATACCTCTTTGCAACCAGAGAGTTCCCCTTTAAGAACCTTCTTGATGCCGCTGTAACCCTCCCCCTCGTCTTTCCGCCAACGGTAACGGGATACCTCCTGCTTCTCCTCCTGGGGAAAAACGGAATACTGGGAGAGGTTATCTACAGGGTTTTTAAAACTGGTGTCGTCTTCACCTGGTACGGTGCCGTTGTGGCCTCCTCTGTAGCGGCATTCCCCATCTTCGTCAAAACTGCAAGGAGCGCTCTGGAGTCGGTAGATAAAAACCTTATTCACGCTGCCTACACCCTCGGTAAAGGAGAGCTGGAAACCTTCTTTAGAGTAGTTCTGCCAATAGCTAAAAGGGGAGTTATTGCCGGACTTGTCCTGTCGTTTGCAAGGGCTATCGGCGAGTTCGGGGCAACCCTCATGCTTGCAGGGAACATTCCCTTTAAAACAAACACCATTCCCATTGAGATTTACAGCGCCGTTTCAGACGGCAACTTTGAGAGAGCGAATCTTCTAACGGCAGTTGTGGCAGTTCTCTCCATTACTGTAATCTTCACGGTAAACAGGCTGAGCCGGAGGGGAGCTCCTTGATAAACTTCCACGCAGAGAAAGAGCTGAAAAACTTCAGCTACAGGGTCTCTTTTAAGTCGGAGGCTCAAATAACGGCTCTCTTCGCCCCCTCAGGTTCAGGAAAAACCCTTACACTCCAGATGATTGCAGGACTTGAGAAACCGGACAACGGAGAGATAGAGATAAACGGTAAAACCCTCTTCTCTTCTAAAAAGCGAGTTAACCTTCCCCCTCAGAAGAGAAACGTAGGTTACCTGTTTCAGGACTACGCGCTCTTTCCCAACATGACGGTAGAAGAGAACATACTCTTTGCGTCAAAGGACAGGAAACTGTTCGGTGAAATTGTTGAACTGCTTGAGATTGGAGAGATACTGAAAAAGAGACCGGAGGAGATATCCGGAGGGCAGAAGCAGAGGGTAGCCCTTGCAAGGGCAATAATGAGAAGGCCGGAAGTTCTCCTCTTAGACGAGCCGTTTTCGGCACTCCACAGAGAGCTGAAAGAGAACCTCTACGGGGAGCTCCTCTCTATAGTCAGGAGGTTTAATCAGAGAGCAGTCCTCGTTACACACGACTTTGAAGAGGTTCTGAAACTCAGCCAGAAAGTGGTTATCATTGAGAAGGGAAAGACCGTTCAGAGCGGAACGCCCGACGAGGTCTTCAGCTTTCCCAGAACGGTTAAAATAGCAAAACTGTTAGGTCATAAGAACTTCTTTAAGGGAAAGGTCATATCTGTAGAAAGAGGCCTGGCAGTAGTTGAAATCCACGGAGGTGAAAGGGTAAAGGGCAGGTTTAGGGGAGAGCTCCAGAAGGGAGAAACTGTAACGGTCTCTATCCTTCCCCTTTCGGTGGCTCTGTCGCCTCAGGTTGAGTCAACAAGAGTAGAAGTCCTTTTAAAGGAGGTAAAGAAGAGAGGAAACTTCCTGCAGCTGAAGGTTCTTCTGTCGGGGAAGGAGATGGAGCTCCACACCCCCGTAAGCCTCACCCCCAACTACATACTTGAGGAGGGAAGGAGAACGACCCTCCACCTTTCAGCAGAACAGATCTCCGTAATCAGGGAGGAAAAATGAAAAAGAAGGTAAAGGTTGAAGAGGCAGTTGGAATGGTTCTCGTCCACGACATAACAGAGGTTGACGTTGAAAGGGGCTTTAAAGGAAGAGCCTTTAAAAAGGGACACGTAATAAGGCCGGAAGACGTTGAAAAACTGAAAAAACTCGGGAAGGAGTACATATACGTTTTAGAGCTCTCAGAAGACGAGATCCACGAAGACGACGCGGCAAAGCTGCTGGCAGATGCCCTTATAGGTGAAAACCTCTACAGGGACGAGGAGCCTAAAGAGGGGAAGATAAACATCTACTCAGAGGTTTTTGGACTCTTTAAGGTTGACGTTGAGAAGCTCTTTCGGTTCAACATGGTGGGAGAGCCCTCCTGCCCCACAATCCACACAAACATGTACGTAAAGCCGGGAGAGAAAGTTGCAGCCGTAAGGATAATCTCCTTAGTTGCTCCAAAGAGAGAGGTTGAAGAGGCAGTCAGAATTGCAGGAAACGGAATCATGAGAGTAATCCCCTTCACCGAGAAGAGAGCCGGAATGATAATAACCGGAAACGAGGTCTACTCAGGGAGGATTAAGGATAAGTTCTACGACAGGTTAAAGCCGAAACTGGAGTTCTTCAAGTGCTCCGTTGAGGAGAAGGTAATACTGCCAGACGACAAAGAGAAGATAAGAGAGAAGATTGAAGAGTTTGCAGAGAAGTACGACATAGTAGTTCTAACCGGAGGAACCTCTGTTGACCCCGACGACGTTACTTACAGGGCAATTAAGGAAGCGGGAGCTGAAAACTTCATAAGGGGAAACCCCATACAGCCGGGAAACATGCTGACGATGGGGTGGGTTAAAGGAAAACCTGTAGTTGCCGTTCCTGCAGCAGCTCTCTTTTACAAGGCAACCTCTTTTGACATTTGGCTTCCAAGACTTCTTGTTGGAGAGGTGATAACGAAAGAGGAAGTTGCAATGAAAGGCCACGGAGGCCTGTGTCACAGCTGCCCGGTTTGCGTATTTCCAATCTGTCCTTTCGGGAGACCGTGATGAAGGTAAAGTGGGAAGAAGCAAAAAGGATCGTTGAAGAGAGCACAGAAACTGTTAAAGAGACAGAGCTGGTAGTTCTGGAAGAGGCAGAAGGGAGAGTTCTGGCAGAAGATGTTCTATCCCCCATAGACGTTCCAGATGTAGATAAGTCGGCGGTAGACGGGTTCGCCTTTAAGAGCTCCTCCCTGAAAAACCTCCCTGCAGAGCTAAAAGTTGTGGGAGAAACGGCAGCCGGAGATACAGAGAGGAAGAAGGTTAAAGAGGGAGAAGCCGTTTTTGTTATGACGGGAGGGGAGCTCCCAGAAGGAGCCGACGCAGTTGTAAGGGTTGAAGATGTAAAAGTTGAAGGAGACAGGGTAACCGTTGACTTTCCCGTTGAAGCGGGAACCCTTGTAAACTTTAGAGGGAGCGAGTTAAAGAGAGGTAGTGTCCTTGTTGGCAGAGGGGAGTTCCTTAACCCATTGAAAGTTTCCCTACTTGCATACGTAGGCGTTTTTGCCTTTAAAGTCTTCAGAAAACCTAGAGTTGGAATACTAACAACCGGAACGGAGATCCTTGAGCCGTGGGAGAGATTCAAAAAGGGAGGAGCTTACAACTCAAACTACTACCTTCTAAAGAGCCTTATAGAGAGAGCCGGTGGAGAAGCTGTAAGACTGGGAAAGGTGAAAGACAATCCTGAAGTACTGTTAAGGGCAATAGATGAAGCCTTCAACCACGTTGATATCCTTGTAACCACCGGAGGAGTTTCAAAGGGCAAGTACGACTTCGTTAAAGAAGTTATTCATAAAGCAGGAGTAGAGGTCTTTTTCAAACAGACAAACGTAAGGCCCGGCAGACCTCTAGTATTTGGAAAAAAAGGCAGGAAGCTCTTCTTCGGCCTTCCCGGGTATCCAACAGCAGCTGCAGTTAACGCCCTGGAATTCCTAATTCCGGCTGTCAGGAAGATGGCGGGTGCTAGAAAGTGGCGAAATACCTACCTGAAGGCAGAAGCTACAGAGCGTCTTAAATCCCGAGTAGGAAGGGTTGATTTCGTAAGAGTTAACCTCTTTGAAGAAGGAGGAAAGCTAAAGGTTAAGAGTGCAGGAAGCCAGCAAACCTCTGTCTTCCACAGCTTTGCTAACTCTAACGGCCTGGCCCTGGTTCCCGAGGGAAGAGGACCAGTGGAAAGAGGAGAATATGTAGACGTTCTCCCTCTCTTCCAGTTTTTGTAAAATTGATAGTGTAATTTTGATAGATATAAGATAAAAATTTGCGAATTGTTTATAAAGCTTGACAGAAAATTGAAGGGTTTTGTAATATTTTGCAATACAGCTCCAGCAGAGAGGGATAAACGTGGGGATAGAGAGGTTAGCAGTAACGGTGGGACTGGGGATAGGTCTCCTCACCGCTCAGTCTCTGGCAGCTGTCAGCGTTCCCGGCTTTGAGGGGGAACTGAAAACTCAAATAGAGTTTAGAGAAGACGTTTACGATAGAGATTCCATCCCCTTTGATAACTACCTGAAACTAGACGTCAGAGATCTAAAGGGGAACAGTGACCTTCATTTCTATGGGAAACTCTGGAAGGACCTGGGTTACGGCACCGACTGGAACCTTGACCTCTACCAACTCTACGTTGACGTTCCCCTAAAGAGGGACAGAAGCGTTAACCTCTCTGTTGGAAGGCAGTTTATCTCAGAGGGCTTTGAAACGTACGTAGCAGATGCTGTAAAACTTAACGCTAAGTTAAAAAACGGACTGAGATATACGGTTTACCTAGGAAAACCTAGGTACTTTGAGCCAAATACCCACTCCGGAAACGACTTCTTACTAGGGTTCAAGCTTGACTACAGAGGCTACTATCTAGGATTTGAACACCTGAGAGATAACGGAAAAGTCAAGAAGAGCTCCTTTGCACTTGGAAACTACACTTACCTCTCGGAGAAACTGATCCAGTACAGCCGTCTGGAACTTGACACAGCACACGGAGAGTTAACAGACGTTAACCTCGGGTTCAACTACTTCCCAACGAGGAAACTACGGTTAAACACAGAACTGGAGTACTACGACAACTCGTACACGTACGACGGCGGAATAAGAGAGGATAGAATCTTCTACCTATTCTCTCCAGAAGGAAGAGAACTCAGGTTTACTCAGAGCGCCTACTACGATATTTCCAAACGGTGGCAACTCTTCGGAAACTTAACACTGACAGACATCCAAAGAACAGGAAAGGACAACGGATACCTAGTAAAAGTGGGAGCTGTAAGGGATACCTGGTTTGAAAACGGACTGAGAGCTTACGGAGCTCTCCTCTACCAGAACAGCTGGCTAGGAATCCTAAGAGGTGTAGAGATAGGCTTTACAAAGTACGTGTGCAGTAAGTTCACGCTTAACGGAACAGCAGACATAGCCCGCTACGACAAGGTAACCTACGGAAGACAGTGGGCTACGGCTTACTACCTGAGAGGAGCTTACCAGACGTCTGAGTTCTCAAACCTTGAACTTGGAGTGGACTACAGAAACAACGAAGACTTTAACCACGACCTAAGGCTCATCCTGAGGTATAACCTGCTCTTCTGGGGTGGAACAGGAGAAAAAAAGGCCGAGGATAGAAAATGAGGAAGGGACTGAAACTCCTTACTCTACTAGCCCTAATTACGGCAGTTGCTTCCTGCGGTAAGGGAAACGTGAACTATAAAGAGGAACTGGGAGCAACAGCCAAATTTCACCATATAGAACACAAGGAATTTATAGATAGACATGGATGCGTACCGTGCCACAAGATGAACGTTAAAATGTCGTGGGCCGACATTGAGGCGGCTGAAAAAGGATCAAAGAAGATAATCATGCCTTCAAAAGTAACCTGTCACTACTGCCACAACAACCCCGGTAAATCCCCTGCTCCAAATGCCCCTACTCAGTGTTACATCTGCCACTTCAACATGAAAGAGATTGAGCCGGCCGACCACAAAACGGCCAACTGGATGAAGACCCATAAGTTTGCCTACCAGTCAAGGCCAAAAAAGTGCTCTGAATGTCACAGGCAGAGGTTCTGTATAGAGTGCCACGAAAGAAGAGACACCATTCAACACAGGTACCATCCAAGGAACTACGAGTACACTCACAGCATAGAGGCAGCAGCAGACCCAGCTAAGTGTGGTAGATGCCACAGAGTAGGCTTCTGCATGGAATGCCATACAAAGGGGAACTGGACAAGATGAGGAAGGGACTGATAGGAATAGCCATTGTAGGGCTGATCTTCTCAGGGAACGCTCTCGCCGCTGAATGTGGCGGTAAAGGGTACACAGGAAGCGACTCCAAATTCTGCCTTAAATGTCATACAACCGGCTGTCCGGTTCTACACCCTGTAGACGTGAAGATCAGAGACACTGACTGTATAAGGGTCCCCAACAACTTCCCAAGAACGTGGGATGGAAAACTTACCTGTACAACGTGTCACGACATGACTAGCTCCAACAAAGACTTCTTGAGAGCAAACAGGCCAATAAAACACAGGTACGACTTCTGTTTCCAGTGTCATAACCCCGAGTGTTACAGGAAGTTCAATCCTCATAAGACGATAGCTTCTAAACTACCCTGGAAGGAGAAAAAAGAGGCCTGCATCTACTGCCACGGCTTTGGTGCCAAACTAGAGGCTTACAAGGCCTGCGTTGGTTGCCACACTGAAACACCCCACGTAGGAGCTCCAGAACACCTCAGGGCGAAACCGGAAAAAGTTCTCAAACTGGTTAAAGGAAAAGCTGACGTAGTAGAAATTTCATCAATAAGAGAGCTCAAACCCAAACTTGACGAAAAAGTGCTGAAGAGCAGGAAACCTAAACTGATCCTCGTAAATGGCCACATTGAGTGCATTACCTGTCACAACCCTCACCCTCAGATTGCTATTCCAGCACCTCCTGAGGATAGGGAATGGGCAAAAGTAGAAAAGGCAGATTTGGATTACAAACTCAAGAAGCTTAAACTGGACCTCAACAGGTTTGAGCTTAATACAAAAGGTGTTAAGTTGATGAGTAAAGACCTAAAAGGCGGCAAACTCTGCCAGGTTTGCCATTCCATCAACTCGCTTAAGTAGGGGGTAGAGAGTGAAAGCCTTCATACTGGGATTAACAGGGGCAATTGCCATTACGGGAACAGCCCTGGGTATGGGTAATACGGATGACGGATGTCTGGTATGTCACAGGCTAAAAGGCCTTTCTGTAGTTGATAAAGAGAACAGAATTAAAGACTGTAGTATCTCCGATGCTCTTTTCGCCCACTCTATCCACAGAAACGTTGGGTGTACAGAGTGTCACAACAGAATAGAACAGTACCCCCACAAGCCTGAAAACGCAAAAGTAAACTGTGCTACCCAGTGTCACGTTGTTGACCCTTCAACTAAAAAACCGTTCTCACACAGGGGTGTTTACAGAACGTGGAAAGAGAGCGTCCACGGTAAAAACTACGAAAAGGCACCAGACCTCTACCCGTACTGTACCTACTGCCATACAAACGACCTGCTTATTGACGTAACGAAATTTGAATCAATGAAAATGAGCTTTGACAGGTGTTCCATCTGTCACCAGAACAAGGACTGGATAAAGGACAGACTTTCTCACGTAGCTAGCAGAGAACCTATCCCGATCATAAAGAACGGCTTTACCCACCAGTTTGTAAAGACAAGAAGGGACGGGTGGGAAATTGTGGAGCTCTGTGCCTCCTGCCACGAAGATGAAAAGAAAATGGAGAAGGCACTTGATGTTGAAGGAATCCACGACAAGTTTGAAAGGGAACACGTTCTAACTGCAGTTGAGTCCTACAAGGTAACAATGCACTCAAAGATGCTCTTCCTGGACAGGAAAGACACCAGGGCAGCAGACTGCTTAGACTGTCATACAAACAAGGACGGTAACTTCCACGACATATTCCACAAGAACGATCCTAGGTCTTCCATAAACGTCAAGAACATTGAACTAACCTGTGGACGTTCAACAGAGTGTCACCCACTGGTTCCAGAAAAGGATATGAAGAACTTTGCCACTACCAAGTGGGTCCACATGCACCCGATTCCCGACTCCCTAGGCCAGAAAGTTGTGAAGATAATAGAGGAGTTTATGTTCTGGCTCACAACAGGAACTCTCCTATTTGCAGTTACAATCGTAGGACTAGACCTTCTTAAAAACCTGAGGAGGAAACACTAATGGGACTCTGGGAAGCTTTCAAGAGAAGATTTAGACTCAGAGCAGAACAGGATAAGCTTCTCATCGTTGACGGTGAGAAGATAATGATACAGAAGTTCACGCTCTTCCAAAGGCTTCTCCACGTAGGAATATTCTCAACCTTCATCTGGCAGATAATTACAGGATATCCACTGAAGTTCTACGACACAGCCTGGGCAAAACCCCTTATAGGCCTGCTTGGTGGAATAGCTGGAGAGATGACAATACACAGGATTTCAGGTTTCATAATGTTCTCCGACTTCCTCCTAACAGTCCTGTACCTTATTCTCATACTCATAGCAAACTGGGACTTGGCAAAGAAGGACTTCTTCGGCTACTTCAAAATCGTTCCAGGTCCTACAGACGTTACCTTTGTCCACTACATTAAGTACTTACTCGGTTTCAGAAAAGTGCCTCCAGACTGGGACGAGTACATCTGGGTTGATAAGTTTGACTTCTGGGCGGTTGGCTGGGGTATGCTTGCCATTGGTATTACAGGTTGGATACTCTGGCTACCAGAAGTCTTTACAGGATTCCTTCACCTTCCACCAGAAACCATTCAGATAGCTTACCTGATGCACTCAGACGAAGCCGTTCTGGCTCTGGGCTGGATTGCTCTCGTCCACATGTACATCGTTCACTACGGACCCAACAAGTTCCCAATGGACTGGATATGGCTTACAGGAACAGCCTCTGAAATTGAATGGATAGAAGAGAGGCCCAGGAGCTACAGACGGATCATTAAAGCCGTTGCCGAAAATGAACCTCACCTCCTTGAGAAGTATCCCTTCTTGAAGGAGAGGTACCAGTTTGTACTTGAGGTTGAAAAGCTCCCTGAAGAGGAGATGATAGAGAGAATGCACGAGTACGCACATCACCTTCTTGAGAAGGAAGCTGAAGGGAGGAACGGATAATGAGGAAGTTACTGATAGCGGTTCTACTCTTACCGGTAACTACGATAGCGGCTGAAAGTCCGCTTCTTTCAGCTCCGGCGAACAACGTTAACCAGTGGAAGGAGAAACTAAAAGAGTTTGAAAGGCCGGAGCTCCCAAACCTGAAAGAGTACCCTAAACCATTCCACGCTCCAAACTACTACAAATACCAGCTTAACGACGTGTGCAGTGCTTGTCATACGTTTGCTGCCCACAAGAAAGACAGGAAGTTCTCTCCCTTCTACAACGCCCACGGAACTTTTATGAGCTGTAACGTCTGCCACTTCGTAAAACCCGGAATAACCTACAGCTGGGCTGAAATAAAAGACGGCAAAGTTGTTCTCCTTAAAAAAGGAGACTTCTATGGCCTCAGGTACGTAAAAGTCGGAAACAGAGTAATGCTCTCTGGCGAAGAGAGCAACGCAAAAATAGTTCCGATTTACAACGGAAAGCCCGTAGATATACCTTTAAAGGGAAACGAGAACTTACTTAAAGATGTAACAGCCGTAGCAAAGATGCACAACGCTCTAACCGACCACCCTCTTAAGTGTAACGACTGCCACAAGGTAAACGGGAAGCTGGACTTTAAAGCCCTCGGCTTCAGCGACGAGAGGGTAAAAGACCTTGAACACAACGAGATAGTAAAGGGACTTGAAGAGTACAAAACAATCCACTTCCCCAAATTTATCTGGTAAGGGGTGAAAGGAATGAAGAGACTTTTTCTACTGGTTGTGATTCTGATAACGTCAATGGCGGGAGCTCTAGCAGGGGAAATTAAAGGAGACTGGAAGTTCCCCTCAGACATCGCCGTTTCCAACGGTAAGCTATACGTCGTAGATGGTCTCAACAACAGGATAGCCGTTTACGACCTGTACGGACAGCACTTAACAGACATTAAGATTGACTCTCCATTTGGAATAACCGCCAGTGACGGACTACTCTACGTAACAAGCCAGAAAGGGAAACTCTACGTACTGGATGACCTGGGAAACGTTGAGAAGACCTTAAACCTGGAAGGGCGCCCCATAGACGTTACAAAGATTAACGGCAAGCTCTACGTAACAAACGGAAAGAGCGAATCCTTGGACATCTACTCCTTGGATGGAAAACTTATCAAAAGAGTCGGAGGCAAAGGTAGCGCTCCAGGTGAGTTCGTGGGAATCTTCATGGCGGACCATTCCAAAAAACTGGTATTCGTGGTTGACTCCGTTAACGCCAGAATCCAGGAGTTTGACAAAGACGGAAACTACGTTACAAGCTTTGGGACCTTTGGAATAGAGGGAGGAGACCTTTTCAGACCAAAAGGAGTAGCCTTCTGCGGGGAGGGAACAGTTGCTGTTTCAGATGCTATTACGGGAGCTGTTCAGCTCTTTGATATCTACGGTGGCTTTGAAGAGGTTGTAGCAAAAGGACTCTACTATCCTACGGCTGTTACTTGTTACAAGGGAGAGCTGTTTGTTTTAGAGCCACTCAAAAACAGAGTCCTTACATTTAAGATCCAAGGGGTCAAGTAATGAGGAAATCACTTCTTGTCCTTTTAAGCATTCTCGTGGTTCCAGGGGTTTCTGAGGCTAAACTGAGAAAGAGTATGAAGAAGGAGTGTCTTGTCTGCCACGAGAACTGGCTTCTTGAGGCCAAGGTTAAATCTCCAAAACTACTTACAACTGAGTCCTTTAAAGCGGCAGATAAACTGATGTGTCTGTCCTGCCACGATGGCTCAATGGCAGACGACAGGTTAACCTTCCTCGGATTCGGCCACTTTTCCCACCCAGTAGATAAAGAAGTTCCTAAAGACTTCAAGATGCCAAAAGGCTTCCCGCTGCTTAACGGGAAACTCTACTGTGGTACGTGTCACACTCCCCACACAAAAACAGGTAGTGAAAAGAAACTAGACTACACGTTCATGAGAGAACCTAACGTTAACTCGGCTCTCTGTATGAAGTGTCATAAAGAGAACGCTGAGCACGGCCTGAACCACCCCATACTCAAAGATACAGAAGGGAAACTAAAACTTGAATACGCCGTTGAAATAGAAAAGTTAGGCGGAAAAGTTACCAAAAACAGAGAAGTTCAGTGTGAATCCTGTCACTCAGCACACAGGGGTAGAGCTCCCAAAGCTCTCATTGAACCGGCAAAGAACTCCCAGCTCTGTGCAGTCTGCCACATTGACAACGTTAACTCTAAAGAGCACCCAAACTTCAGAAACCACCCTATACACAGGAAACTGCCTAAAGGTGCCGACGTTGCTTTCTTCAAAGAGAAAAAGGCCGTTACCTCGTCAGTTGAGTGTATGACCTGCCACAAAGTTCACAGAGAAGAGAACAAGCACCTTCTCGTAGCCGAAGAGAAAAAACTCTGCGTACTGTGCCACGTTCAGGAGAAAGCTGTCTTAAAGACGAAACACAACATAGACGGAAACTCCTGTAAAACATGCCACGTAGCCCACAAGGCGAAGGGAAGAGAGCTGTGGAGCAGGCCTATACCTGAGGATGCCTTTGACTATGCAGCTCTGATTGACGCAAAAGGCCAGACAGACCTCCTCTGTCTGTCGTGCCACTACCCCGGCCACGTAATTGGCGGAAAAGAGGTAGAAACAGTAGGAACCTTAACTCACCCAACTGGAGTTAAGCTTAAGGAGAAAATAGCACTAAAACTGCCTCTTCCAGGTAAAAAGCTTGCCTGTACAACCTGCCACGATCCACATCACTCCTTTGACAACAACCCGAAAGGGAAGTTCTTAAGAGCTCCCCGACTGAAGCTCTGTTACACCTGCCATAGGGAAGAGGCAGACGTTAAGAACGGTCCTCACGGAGAGATTGATAAGAAGAGGTGGAAGCGAGGAGACTGTGCGGCGTGCCACAACGTCCACAAGGCAAAAGGTGGCTACCTGTCAAGGGTCGTTTACGGCGAAACCTCCCCTATGGAGCCGCCTGTTGACGGATTCTGTTTAGCGTGCCACGACCCTGAAGGAATGGCAAAACACAAAGTTAAACAGAGCGTTTTCAACGAACACCCTGTTGGAGTTAAGAACCCATCTGATAAACTACCTGGCAAGAAGATATCCTGTGCAACCTGCCACGACCCACACACCCACAAGACCGAACTCCTTAGAATTCCTGTTAAGGGTAACTCGGAGCTCTGCCTTACCTGTCATACAGACCAGAACCTAAAGGGAACGCCTCACGACCTTTTAAACAATCCTGATGTTAAACTGTCGGAAAGGGAGAGGAAAGAGCTCATGAAAGGCGGCCCGTGTGCTGCCTGCCATACACCTCACAACCCAGAGTTTAAAGTTCTGTGGAACAGAAAGCCAGGAAAAGGAGAGACCATTGGCGAAAAACTCTGCTTCTCCTGCCACGCAGAAGGTAAGTTAGCATCAGACAAGACGGTAGGTAAGTTCACACACCCAATGGGACGAAGAGTTACAGAAGAGAACCTATCAATGATTGAGAACTCCCGACTGCCACTTATCAACCAGATGACAGGACACCCTGCCAAGAAGGGTGAGATCGGAATTATGGACTGTGCAACCTGCCACGACCCGCACAACGGAGCAGACAGAGAAAGGCTAACAAGGTACACCGTAGCAGGAAATAGCGCCCTCTGTACGGCCTGCCACGTTAAGGAAGCAGCGGTAATTGGAACCGACCACGACATGAGGGTCGTTAAGAAGAACTTCAAGAACGTTCTCGGCAAAGAGGTCCTCAAAGATGGAGTCTGTTCTGCCTGCCACGTTCCCCACAGGGCAACTGACAAACTCCTGTGGGCTACAAAAGTGAATCAGGTTACAGACAACAGAATGTCTAACTACTGTCTCACCTGCCACACTAAAGGTGGAGTCGGGAGCGATAAGACCGTTAAGTACTACTACCACCCAAGCAAAGATGTCGTTTTAAGGAACTTCAACAGGCCGGGAAGGAGCGGAGACTGGCCTCTCTTTACAAAAGACGGAAGAGAGGTTCACGTTGGAGGAGAGATTGCATGTGAAACGTGCCACGATCCGCACGTATGGAGTAAGTGGACAAGAAGCGTTCCAGGAAAACCGGTTGAAGGAAACGCTCTCAACAGCTTCCTGAGGAATAAAGACCTTAAAGGCAGCATCTGTGTAGACTGCCACGGACTTGACGCTCTCTACAGGTACAAGCTGTTCCACACGGATAAAGTTCACCACAAGAACCCTTCCTACAAATAGGAGGTTAAGCAATGGCAAGGGAAGTTAGCTCAAGGGATATAGAGAAAGAGGCCTGGATAGTTTTGATAGCTGTTCTCTGTATCCTGCTCCTTCCGATTTTAGGTGTGTGGTTTATTAAGTTTGTCCACTGGTACTCACAGTCTATCTTTATGTGGCTGTAGAGGAGGAGAGATGGCAAGTAGAGCTCTAAAGACGATTTTCGGCTTCAGGAAGTGGATAGCCTCTGTAGAGATAATACTCTACATCTTTATGTTCATTACTCTCATTATGACAGCCTACCACCACCTCTTAGGAGGCGGCCACTAATTGCCGAGGCCTTCGTGGGACGAGTACTTTATGTCTATAGCTCAGATGGTCTCAACCCGCTCAACCTGTTTGAGGAGGAAGGTTGGGGCCGTTCTCGTTAAGGATAAGAGGATAATATCCACCGGTTACAACGGTCCTCCCAGCGGCCTTAAGCACCCTGAAGAGGTTGGCTGTTTAAGGGAGAAGCTGGGAATTCCTAGCGGTGAGCGGCACGAGCTCTGTAGAGGCCTTCACGCAGAACAGAACGCAATAATACAGGCGGCTCTTCACGGCGTTTCAACGAAAGGGGCTGTCCTCTACTGTACCCACTGTCCCTGTTCACTCTGCGTAAAGATGCTGATTAACGCAGGAATAACAAAAGTGATATACAGAGAAGGATATCCCGACTGGCTGGCAAAGGAGATAGCCAGAGAGGCAAACCTCCCCCTCGTTCAGTTTGAAGAGAGCAAAGATTTATAATTAACCTTCCACAACTGCTGAGAAATCGGAGGTTTTTCCTTGAGGGTTTTCCTTGTCTCTTACAACTACCCTGAACTTTCAGACAGGAAGGAGCTCCTTCGCCACTCAACGTTTACTTTCCTGATTGACGGTATATCAAGGGCCTGTTCTCACCAGCTCGTAAGACACAGGCCGGCATCTTACAGCCAACAGTCCCAGAGGTACGTAAGTATGAAAAACTTCCTCTACGTAGAGCCCCAGAGCCTTAAAGGAAAAGAGGTTGAGATAGAGGGTAGAAAGTACAGTTTTGGCGACATTATGGAGCTCCTGGGAGAGGCCTACGAGGGATTTGTTGAGGGGGGAGCTCCCAAAGAGGACGCAAGGTTCGTTCTTCCCAACGCCTGTTCAACCAGGATAGTGGTTACAATGAACGGTGAAGAGATGGTCCACTTCCTGAGGCTGAGAACCTGCTCAAGAGCTCAGTGGGAGATAAGAGAGCTGGCAGTTGAGATGCTGAAGATTCTAAAGAAGGAGTTTCCTCTTCTCTTCAAAGGGGTAGGGCCTAACTGCTATTATCTGGGATACTGTACAGAAGGCAAGAAGAGCTGTGGAAAGCCGGAGGAGGTGAGAGATTACTTTCGGGGACTGGAGGTAGGTAATGTTTAAGATAATTGAAAGAACCGCCAACTACTTGAAAAAGTTAGGGGTTGAAGACTACGACATCTACGCCGTAGAGGGAGACGGAACCGGAATAGAGGTAAAGAATGGAGAGGTTGACAGGATAAAAGTTTCACAGACAAAAGGGGTTGCCATAAGGGTAGTTGTTGACGGAAGGCTCGGCTTTGCCTACACAAACGACGTTTCAGACGACGGAATGAGAATAGCAATTGAGTGTGCAAAGGAGAACGCAAAGTGCTCCGAACCCGACGACTACTCCTTCTCAATGCCGGAAAAGACCTCCTTTGACCTTAAGCTGACAGACGATGACTACGAAAACATACCTACGGAGCGGAAAATTGAACTGGCAAAAGAGCTTGAATCTCTGGCTCTACAGTTTGACGGCAGAGTAAAGAAGGTAAGAAAGGCCTCTTATGGAGACGGAAAGACAACTGTTTACTACTACAACTCAAACGACCACAGCTTCAGCTACACAGCAACAAGCTACACCCTGAGCATTCTACTTGCAGCAGAGGAGAACGGAGATTCCCAGATAGGGTGGGACTACCAGTCTGCAAGGTTCTTCCACCAGTTAAACCCCAAACTCGTTGCGGTTACGGCTGCAGCCAACGCTGTAGAGCTGCTGGGAGCAAAACCCATTAAGACAAAGAGAATCCCAGTAATTTTCAAAAATACAGTTTTCGCAGAGCTTATAGAGACCCTCTCTGCCGCATTCCTCGGAAACAACGTTTTAAGGAAGAAATCCCTCTTTGCAGACAGACTCAGCCACGAAATTGCAAGTCACGCACTCTCTATCTACGACGACCCCCACCACCCCGACGGACTGGGAAGCTGCCCGTACGACGATGAAGGGGTCGTAACCAGAAGGAAGGCGGTGGTAGAGAGGGGAGTCCTCAAAAACTTCCTCATTGACATCTACTCGGCCAGAAAGCTGGGACTGAAGCCTACAGGGAACGGAATAAGGCCTTCTATCTCCTCTCTCCCAACGTCTGGAATAACCAACCTAATCGTTGAGAGGGGAGCTCTCGGCTTAGAGGAGATGGTGAAAACCCCTGAAGAGGTAATTGTCGTAACAGACGCAATGGGTATCCACACGGTAAACCCGATATCCGGGGAGTTCTCAATCGGAATCAGCGGGGTTTACTACGTTGACGGGAAGAGAATTACCCCGATTACAGGAATGACCGTTGCTGGGAACATGAAGGAGCTCCTTAAGAACGTAACAGAGGTGGGAGCAGACCAGAAGTGGCTGGGTAACGTGTGCAGTCCTTCAGTTCTGGTTAAAGAACTTACGGTAAGCGGGGAGTAGATGGCAAGGTTTAGAAGAGAAAGGCTTAAATCCCAGCTCCTGAGGGAGATTTCAGACATCGTAAGGAGGGAGATAGACCTGCCGGAGAACCTCTTTATTACAGTTAAGAGAGTGGAACTCTCTAAAGACGGCTCAAGAGTGGATGTTTTTATATCCGGCCTCAAAAAGGAAGACGTTCTCCTTGCAGTAGAGCGGCTAAACAGAGCGGCCGGCTACGTTCAGCACCTTTTAGGTAAGAGGTTAAAGATAAGAACCGTTCCTAGGCCAAACTTCCTGATTGACCCTGAGGTGGAACTATGAAGCTAAACAGAGAAGAGACTGCGGAGCTCTTAAAAGAGATCAGCGGAAAGATAATGATAACCACCCACAAAAACCCCGATGGGGATGCAGTGGGGAGCTCCCTCGGCTGGTTCAACTTCCTGAAAAAGCTGGGAAAAGACGTAAGAGTGATCTACAGCGACAGGGTTCCGTTCTTCTTTGACTTCCTGCCGGGAATCGGGAACGTTGAGGTTACAG
>JALWGN010000098.1 GCA_027013575.1 Desulfurobacteriaceae bacterium | reverse complement strand
GAGTGCCTCTTTTTCGGAGTATCCTCTCTCCCGAAGCTCCCTCAACCGTTCTTTGACGTAGTTGACTCTAAAAGCATGGGAACCCGTGTATATCTCTCCTGAACGGCAAACTGCCTGTCTAAGGTCCTTATAGTAGCCCTCCCTTACGGAGCTCCACGAGGAACCTTTGAGATACTCCCGGAGCTCCCCGACAAGCTCTTTTATCCTCTCAAACTTCTCAGGACGATCGGAGTAATCAATCTCTCTGGTCCTTCCGCCTTTACTCTTTGTGATAACGACTTTTTTCTCCTCCGGGACAACCTGAATCTTTTTAACATCTCCTATCCTGGCTCCCGTTAACAGCTGGAGCTCCGCTATAACCTTGTGAACGTCTTCCTTAAGCAGGGAAATAACCCTTTCCGGATGAGCAAACGCCAGAGCTCTGCCGGGAGCTCTCCCCTTTGAGTAAATCTCCTGGTAATCCTCTCCTATCCTCTCGGCAATGTCTCCCCTTCCTACCGTCTCAAAGAACTTCCTGAGAGCAGAAGCGTTCACCTTTAGGGTCCTCATTGAACAGTATTCAGACTTAGAGAGGAGAAAATCCCTGACGTGCTCATACTGAACCCTGTCAAGCCTGTTTACTCCCTGCTCCTTTGCCCAGTTAACAAACTCCTTGGCTATTCCCATGTAGCGGTTAAAGGTTGAGTAGGAGTGAATGAGAGGAGACTTACCTCCGAACCGCTTGTAAACCTCGCACTTTGAAACCCCTATCCCCTGTTTCAGAACCTTAGCGGCATATTTAAGAGCATAGGTAAGCCCGGAATTCCTCTTAATTCCCAACTCCATTTAAGCTCTCAAAATCTGGATTATATTCTCAATTACTTCGTTAAGTTTTTCTTCCTTAATTCGCCCAACTCTGTAGAGGATGATTCTTTTATCAGCGGTAAAAATGCGGTTAGGCCTGATGTTGCTCTCTTTCTTCAAACTGCCAAACTGAAAGTCCTCATCCCTTAGAGGAACTGCATACTCATCTTTTACCTGTTTACTCGTAATCTGGCAGAGGATAAGGTCATCTCCCCTTAAATCGGCAACAACCAAAGCAGGCCTTCTTTTAGCGTTAGTCAAATCCGAAAAAGGGAACGGAACAACTACAACATCGCCCTTTATAAATCTTTCCAAGCCTCATCCTCCTCCGGTTTCAACCAGTCTTTTCCTAAAGAAGATTCACTCAAAATAGCTAACTCAATATCTCCTTTTTCCTCCAACAGAGAGATAAAGTCCAGAACTTCATCAAGATACTCCTCCGGAAGTTTCTCAATTCTCCGGATAATTAACTCTTTTGTATTCATCATTCCCCCAGAACGAATTTACAATAAGGTCGTGAATCTCTTTGATTGAATTTCTGTCCGTAATCTCAATACTCTCAACTTCGTTTTTCTTAATAACCACAAGCTTAATAATCTCCCCCTTCTGGCTATAAACCCCAACTACTATGCATAGATTGTCAAAAGCCAACAGAACTCCTTCAACCTGACACTTGCTTACTCCTCTACTTCCAGAACACCTCCCGTAGTTAACTCTTATCACCTTCCCAATACAGGCCTTTAAAACCCTTTCAAAAACCTTCACTATCAGCTCTCCTTAGACTTCTTCTTAGCCGCATTTAGGAACTGCAAGAGCTTCATACCCGTTACCCTCTTAAAACACTCCCTGAGCTCCCTCTCACTGTTGAACAGGTCCACGAGAGCAGATTTCTGAGCTCTCAAACTCCGGAGCTCCTCAATGACCTTTCCGTAAGCCTTCTCATGACCCTCTTTATATCCTCTCTCCACCGCCTCTCTTATGAGTTTATCAAGGCTCTTTCTCTTTTCATTTAGACTGAGAACTTCTCTCTTCAAGAGCTCAGCTGTTTTCCTGAGATCACTCACAGAAGCAGACAAACTCTCCTTTTCCCTCTGGAGAGCTCCCACCCTCCCTCGGAGCTCTCTCTCCTTCTGAGTTAGGGAAGAAACCTTCTTCTCAAGCTCCTCAGACCTCTCCCTCAAATTCTCATAACGGGAGAGTTCCCCCATCTCTCTCAGGAAGAAAAACGAAGAAGCAAAAACTCCGAGAATAAAAGCTCCCAACCCCAGAGTAAACGAATAACGGAGAATGAATCTAAAATCAGATTTCATAAACCACAGAAAAGAATCAACCCAGGGAGCTCCCTTCCCGTGATACCAGAAAACCCAGAACCCATACACAGAAACCACAAGGAACACAAAAACTAAAGCTAGATAAAGGAAAAACCTTCCCCAAAAAGAAAACACACCACCCCTTTAAATCGTTAAGGCCTTCTCAAAAGTCCTGTTAGGGCCGGACTACCACCCTGTCCGTTCACTCGCAGGCCTGTAAACCTGCCTGTCGGGCTTATCAACCCGCTGGTAGAACGGACAAACACCCAGC
>JALWGN010000097.1 GCA_027013575.1 Desulfurobacteriaceae bacterium | reverse complement strand
AAAGCCGGGAGGCGGTATCGTTTACAGCGTCTGCTCTTTAGAGAGAGAGGAAGGAGAGGAGAACAGGGAGTTTGCCGTCAAAAACGGGTTTAAGCCTTCAGAGTTTGAGAGAGTTCCTGAGCCGCTAAGGGAGAGAAGCAGGGGTGGGGAGCTCCGTCTCTTCCCCCACAGGGACAACACAGACGGCTTCTACTACGCTGCCTTCAGGGTTTAGAGATGAAAGAGGAGAAGATAAGCAGAACCGTTCTGCTGAAGCTGATAGAAGCTCTGATGAAAGAGGAAGACCTTGAAACAGTAACCAGAATCATCTCGGCAGATCCCCACCTTACCGCCAAAATACTGACGTTTGTAAACTCTGCCTACTGCAACCTCAGAAGGGAGATACACTCGGTAGAGGACGCAGTGGCCTACATAGGCTACAGGAAACTCAAGGAGATAGCCTTCGCCCTTTTACTCTCTGCAACCCTAAAGGATAAAAGTAAAGAGGAGCTCCTCAGAGCTCTAAAACTGGCCTACCTGAACAAAGCCGTTGCAAAAAGAGTCTTTAAGAAACTCAACCTGGAAGACGACGCCTTCCTCGTCGGAATACTGAGTCAGGTTTACGATGAGAAGGGAGAAGAACTGATAGAAGAGCTAGAAAGAGTTTGCGTTTCAAGAGCTGTAATAGAAG
Organism: Desulfurobacteriaceae bacterium; assembly: GCA_027013575.1. Classification (GTDB taxonomy): domain Bacteria; phylum Aquificota; class Aquificia; order Desulfurobacteriales; family Desulfurobacteriaceae; genus Balnearium. The sequence continues at coordinate 6,868 of JALWGN010000097.1, read as the reverse complement.
GGTTAAGGAGTGATTCTTCCCCTCTGGGGAAGGTAAGAGTTCTTGCAGAAAAACTCCTTCCCTGGTGCGACAGGATAGTAAACGGAGATAAAAACTTTAAACTTCCAGACGATAGGTTAAAGAGAGAAATAGTTGTAGGAAGCTGCCTTGAATCTCAGGAAGAGGCACAGAAGATAGCAGAAATTATTTAAAGGGAGGAGAGATGTCAGAGATAGAGAGGCTGGAACTGAAAAGAGAGGTAATGCTAAAACTTATCAACGCCCTCCTGGAGGGGGAAGAGCTTAACACAATAGCTCAGATAGTGAGTATGGATCCCAACCTCTCTGCAAAACTCCTGAAGTTCATAAACTCACCCTACTTTGGACTCAGAAAGGAGATTAAATCTATAGTTCAGGCCATAGCCTACCTTGGATACAGAAACCTGAAAGACTACGTTTTTATCCTTTTAACTTCTTCTTTCCTGAAAAACGCAAGTAAAGAAGAGATAAAACAGGTTCTCAAGTTTGCCTACCTTATGAGGGAACTGGCAAAGAGGTTAATGCCAGAGCACGACGACGAGGCCTTCATGGTTGGAATTTTAGACAGCGTTCACAGGGAAATTGGCGAGGCTATAAAGGAAGTCCTTGAGAAGGCAGGAGTTTCAGAGTACGTAATAAACGGAATTCTCAACGACTCAAGTGTGCTGGGGAAGTTAAAGGTTGCGGCGAGGGAGCTCCTCTCCCTCTGCGACAAACTGACGACGGGGGAGCAGGTGGAGTTGCCGGAGCTCCTTAAAACCCTTCCCAAGGAAGAGATAGTTGAGAGCTGCCTGCTGGCGGAAGACCATGCCGAGTCAATACTCGCTACCCTTTAAGGAGAAACCGCAGAAGAACCGTAGCGTAGGAGCCGGAGGGAAGCGAGAACTGTAGCCTTATCCGGCTCCTTGTTTTTTCCAGAATCTTAAAACCCTCGGGGAAGACAACGGCCTTCCTTAAACCGTCTGTCATAACGACCATTCCGCCAACTTCCCTGTCAAACCACTCCTCTTTAACTCCGTACTTTTTAAAAACCTTCTTTAGAGCTCTCTTTAAAACCCTGTCTTTTGGCGGGAACCTGTGGCCTGTATAGGGGATTTCAAGGTTTTTAAGGTGGTCTATATCGTAAACTTCCAGGTAGTAGCTCAGCTTCCAGTTGTTTATAAAGGGAACGCGAACAAAAGGGTACTTCTCCTCAACGTATTCCCTCAAAACCTCGTTCCAGAGGAAGCTCTGGTAGGCAAAGTTGAACATGAGGCGAACGTTCTTAGGGAGGATTCTAAAGGCCTTTTCCGGGGTAAGTCCCCTCATTAATCCTCTGATCAGGTCTTTCTCATACTCCTCTAAAGTGGGAGAGAGCGTTCTGTAGAGTTCCCTCCAGTCTCCCCAGAAGTCTATAGTTGACTTACCGAAGAAGTAGCTCCGGAGAGCTCCCTCGTAATCTCCCCTTAACAGATACCTGAGAACGAAGTCGTCTCTGCTCTTAACGCTCCCAAAACGCTGCTCTCCAAAGTAGTTGGGAAAGCCGTAGCGCTTAACCACCTCGTAGTTCCTGTAAAACCGCTCCCTCAGGTTTTTCTCAAAGTTCCGAACGGTTATCGTAAACCTGTTGGCCTTCAGGTCTCCTAAAGTTAACGGCCTGTCAACTTTACCTAAAACCTTTATGCAGAAGCCAGATTCCCTGTTCCAGTCTAAAGAGTCAACCTGCTGCCACCTTCCCGTAAACCTGAAGCAGGAGTCTGAAACCTGGTAGGAAGCCGGAATGGTTAAGTACTGGGTAGTAACGGCGTAACGGTCTTTAAGGCCGGCAAAACCTATCTCTTTCAGAGGAATCTTCAGAAACCTTGAGATAACCCTTAAAGCCTCTAAGGTTGAGGTATCCCGCTTTTTCAGCTCAACAAAGTGGAACTTCCCTTCCTCTTCTGGCTTCAGGTTTGGAATTTCCTCAACGATAAAGTCTTCAGGCTTTGTCTTTATACGGGAGTAGAGCTTCAAGAGAGAAACCTCCCAAAAGTTTGGGAGTTAATATAGGCTAAGGACGAACTGTGCGACCTTGAGGAAGTTTTCAAAGGGGGGAGCTCCCACCTTCACGCCGGCCTTACAGCCGCAGTTGAAGGCAAGCTCAACGTCGGAGTCTTTATCTCCGATTACAAAGCTCTCAGAGACGTCTATTCCCAGCTCCTCAGCGGCTCTCTCAACCATTCCGGTTTTGGGTTTCCTGCAGCTGCAGTTCTCGTCGGGTCTGTGGGGGCAGAAGTAGAAGGCGTCTATCTGAACGCCGTGGGGTTTGAGGAGCTCCTGCAACCTCTCGTTAACTGCCCAGAAATCTTTCTCCTCAAAGTATCCCCTGCCGATTCCGGACTGGTTTGAAACGACAACTAAGAGAAACCCGGCATCTTTTAAGAGTTTCAGCCCCTCAGGAACTCCCTCTAAGAGCCTTACCTTTTCAGGCTCGTGGATATAACCAGGGTCATAAATGAGAGTGTTATCCCTATCCAAAAAAACTGCTCTTTTCAACTCTCCTCCCTGAAACTCAGGGCTTCGGCAACGTGGTGGGGTTCAACAGAAACACTCCCCTCAAGGTCGGCAATCGTTCTTGAAACCTTTAAAACCCTGTCAAAGCTGCGGGCTGAAAGGCCTAAGGTTTTTGAGGCTGAGATGAGGAGCTCCTCCGCCTCAGGTGAAACTTCTGCCAGCTCCCTTATCTCCTTTCTTCCCATCTGGCTGTTGAAACTTATAGGTAGCTGTGAAAACCGCCTCTGCTGAATCTCCCAGGCCTTAACAACCCGCTCTCTTATTCTTTCGGAGCTCTCCCCCTTTTTACTCCCCTTAAACTCGTCGGGCTTTACTGCAGGAACCGGAACGTAGAGGTCTATCCTGTCCAGTATAGGGCCCGAAATCCTGCTCCTGTACTTCCTCACCTGAGAGGGAGAACACCTGCAGTAGTTCTTCTCGTCTTCAAAGCCGTAGTAACCGCACGGGCAGGGGTTGGCAGCAGCAATTAAAAGGAAGTCTGCCGGGTAGGTAACAGAACCTGAAGCCCTTGATATGGTAACAACTCTATCCTCTAAAGGCTGCCGAAGGGCTTCTAAAACGCTCCGTTTGAACTCGGGGAACTCGTCCATAAAGAGGACTCCGTTGTGGGCAAGGCTTACCTCTCCGGGGCGGAGTGAGTTCCCACCTCCTATGATGGAAACGTCTGAGGCTGAGGTGTGGGGAGCTCTGTAAGGTCTGTTTAAAACGGGAACCTCGTCTGTTAAGCCGGCAACGGAGTAGATGCGGCTGGTCTCTATTACCTCTCCTTCTGTCATCGGAGGAAGGATCGTTGGCAGGCGCCTTGCAAGCATCGTCTTTCCAGAGCCGGGAGGGCCAACCATGAAAACGTTGTGCCTGCCTGCTGCCGCCACCTCAAGGGCACGCCTTGCCTGGAACTGACCGACAACCTCTGAGAAGTCAACTTTATAGCTAAACGAACGCTCAAGAACTCCTCTCTCTGCTGGAGGTATCTCAACGTCTCCGTTAATAAATGAAACGGCCTCTACCAGGTTTTCTACAGGGTAGACGGAGACGCCGTCTATCAGGAGGGCTTCCTCAACGTTTTGAGGTGGAACTATGAGACCGTCAAGTTTAAGCTCTTTTGTCAGAATGGCGGCAGAGAGGACGCCCTTTACCGGGTGGAGCTCCCCCTTAAGCCCCAGCTCTCCAGCAATCAGAAATTTCCCAAGCCTCTCAAGGTTTAAAAGGCCGGAGCTCCCTAAAATCCCTAAGGCAATCGGCAGGTCGTAGAGGGTTCCCTCTTTCCTTACGTCTGCAGGGGCAAGGTTTACAACGATTCTCTTTACAGGGAAGGGGTAACCGGAGTTGGTAATTGCAGCCCTAACCCTCTCCTTACTCTCCTTAACTGCTGAATCTGGAAGGCCAACTATAACTGTGGTTGGCAGCCCCCTTGAGGCGTCAACTTCAACTTTAACAGGGATAGCGTCAATACCAAGAGTTGCAAAGCTTAAAACGGTGGAAACCATTATTCGGTTATCTCTCCGATTTCAATTACTTTAGGGTAAGAGAAATCTTCCAGCTTCAAAATTACGTAAGTAATTCTGACAGATTTCGTAAAAAATTTCTTACCAGGAGTAACTACTGAACGGTTTTTCCTACACTTTCCTCTGTAAACTTTGCCTTTTTCGGTAATAAAAAGAACTAAACAGTTGTTTGCTTTTACTTTTACGTAGGGTTTGTAGTAGCCGTTCTTCTCAATCCAGCCACTTTGAGAGGCGAGAACCTTTAGAGGGAAAAGCAGGAGAAAAAGAAAAACCAGAATTCTTTTCTTCACTACGAACCCGTTATTTTTGTTTGGTAAATGGTCGGGGCGACCCGACTTGAACGGGCGACCTCTGGCCCCCCATGCCAGCGCGCTACCAGGCTACGCCACGCCCCGACGCAAGGAGAAATATATACCTACAGCTCACCGGCGGCAAGGACAGGCACACTCTCTGTGGTGGCAGTAAGGCTTACAGTGGCAGCAGGAGGAGAGAGCTCCCCCGAGAACCGTAAGGAGGAGAAGACCCAAAAGGAACGACCTCAACCTTCCCTCCTACTCCGGCTCAATTGTCATAAGGGCTTCGTCCGGGTTAACGTTATCTCCCGGCTTCACGTAAATGGCCTTAACAACTCCGCTTATAGGGGCGTGAACCTCGTTCTGCATCTTCATGGCCTCAACGATTGCAACAACATCTCCCTCGTTAACCCTGTCTCCCTCCTTAACTTTTATCTCAACAACCTTTGCAGGCATAGGGGAGGTAACGTCTCCCTCCTTTGTTGCTCTCGGCCTCTTAGAGGCGCTGGTGAGCTCTCCAGCTATCTCAACCTCTTCTCTTGTAGGAACGATCTCAACTAAAGGCTCAACAACAACCTCCTCAAGCCTTCCGTCAATCTTAATGAAGTAGGGCTTCTTTCCCTCTTTCTTGTGGCCAACACCTGCTATCTTAACGTGGTAGCTCTCTCCGTGAACGTTTATGATGAACTCTGTAGGAGCGAGGGGCTGCGGACACTTCCTCTCCTCCTCCTCCATGTCGTGGAGGTCTTCCTCGGAAATGGCAGGAATCTCTCCCTTCTCAACCTTCTCTCTCCACTCAAAGAACTCCCTGGCAACTTTGGGGAACAGACAGTAGGAGAGAACGTCCTCCTCGCTCCTTGCAAGGTCTTTAATCTCCTCTCTGCACTTATCAAGTTCAGGCTGTAGGAGGTCTGCAGGTCTGCAGGTTATAGGCTCCTCGTCTCCTAAAACTTTCTTGATAATCTCCTCCTTTATAGGTGCAGGAGGCCTTCCGTAGAGCCCTTTAACGTAGTTCTTCGTCTCCTGAGTAATCATCTTGTAGCGCTCACCGGCCAGAACGTTAAGAACCGCCTGGGTTCCAACTATCTGGCTTGTAGGAGTAACGAGGGGTGGGTATCCAAGGTCTTCACGAACCCTTGGAACTTCCTCAAGAACCTCCTCCAACCTGTCTAGAGCTCCCTGCTCTTTGAGCTGGTTTATCAGGTTGGATATCATTCCTCCCGGTATCTGGTGCTCTAAAACAGCAGCGTCTATTCCCTTAAAGTCTATGTCGTACTTCTTGTACTTTTTCCGAACCTCTTTAAAGTGCTGTGCCATTTTCCTGAGGGCGGATCTGTCAAGGTTTATCTCAAACCCGAACTCTCCAAGGGCGTAAGCCATAGTCTCAACGGCAGGGTGAGAGGTGTCTGAGGCCATTGGGGAGATTGCAACGTCAAAGAGGTCAGCTCCAGCCTCTGCAGCCTTCAGCTGCGCCATTTCAGCCATACCGCTTGTGCAGTGGGTGTGAACGTGAACGGGAAGGCCAACCTCCTCCTTGAGGGCTTTAACGAGTGAGTAGGCCTTTTCAGGAGAGAGAAGACCTGCCATGTCCTTAATCGTGATGATGTCAGCTCCCATCTCCTTGAACTGGAGGGCGAGTTCTATGTAGAGGTCTTCTGTGTGGACGGGGCTGATGGTGTAGGAGAGAGCTCCCTCAACTATCTTCCCCATCTCCTTTGCAGTCTCAACTGCAACCTCTACGTTCCTCAGGTCGTTAAGTGCGTCAAATATCCTGAAAACGTCTATTCCGTCCTCTGCCGCCTTCTTCACAAAAGCCCTTACAACGTCGTCCGGGTAGTGGCGGTAACCGACAAGGTTCTGACCCCTAAGGAGCATCTGAAGGCGGGAGTTGGGCATGAGCTTTCTCAAAATCTTCAGCCTTTCCCACGGGTCTTCCCTTAAAAACCTGAGACAGACGTCAAAGGTTGCTCCGCCCCACATCTCAACAGACCAGAAACCGGCCTTGTCTATAACCGGAGCAATGTCCACCATGTCCCTGGTCTTCATACGGGTGGCAAAGAGGGACTGGTGGGCGTCTCTAAGAGTTACGTCTGTAAACTGTATCTTCTTTCCCATTGAACTCCTCCTGAAACGTCTTTAAAGCCCGTGGTGTGCCGCAATTGCAGCAGAGATTGCAAGGGCTAAAACTTCTGGGTCTGTCTCCTGAATAAAGGTGAACTCCTTTATCTTCCTATCTATGAAGGAGGTATCAAACTGTCCCTTTACAAACTCAGGGTCGTTGAGGATCTTCTTGAAGAATGGAATGGTCGTTGGAACGCCCCTTATCACGAACTCCCCTAGAGCTCTCCTTGAACGCCTTATGGTCTCGTCCCAGTTCCTCCCCCAGACGATGAGCTTTGCAACCATTGAGTCGTAGTAGGGGGGAATCGTGTAGCCTTTATAGACAACGCCGTCAATCCTCACTCCTATTCCACCGGGGGAGTAGTAGGCGGTTATCGTCCCCGGAACGGGAACGAAGTCT
>JALWGN010000096.1 GCA_027013575.1 Desulfurobacteriaceae bacterium | reverse complement strand
GAAAAACGTCTCCGTTCAGTGCTCAAGAGTAGAGGAGGTTGACGGAGAGTTTGACATCCTGACAATGAGAGCCGTTGAAGACCCTGAAGGTGCAGTTGAGATAACGAAACACCTCTTAGACAGAGGAGCAATCCTGTGCATCTACAGGGGTAAAGAGCCCTTCAGAGGAGAAATCCCCGGCTACAGAGTTAGAGAAGTTGAGGTAGAACCTAAAGGCGTTAACTTCAAACGCCACTTTCTATTTATTAAAAAGGAGGAGTGATGGAAGAGAGGAGAACTTCAGTAATAACCTATCCCGAGGAGAGCAGAGCCTCACTTCTGGGGAAAACCTACCTCCTCTTAACGGTAGGCTTCATAACGATGGCCTTCGGAGTAGGAGCAGGCCTTCAGTTCCTTCCGATGTTTGCCCACCTTGGAAAGTGGGGATACCTGATACTCTCACTGGTGGCAACTGTAGGAACCATGTTTTTAGCACTGCTCTTCCAGAGTAACCTCTTAGGTTACCTTTTCTTCACCCTCTTCACCTTCACAGTTGGCTTCTTTGACGCCCCGGCAGTAGCAGTAATACTTCAGTCCCCGTTTCTCCTGGAAATATTCAAAGAGGCAGCTCTCATAACGGCGGGAGTAACGGGAGTTCTCAGCCTCTTCGTTCTGGTTACGAAGAAAGACTTCGGCTTTTTAGGAGGCTTCCTCTTTACAGGTCTCGTTCTGGTTGTAATTATGGCCGTTGTCGGCCTTTTCTGGCACAACTCACTCCTTAATGTAGTTATGTCTGGAATGGGAGCTCTCCTCTTCTCAGGGTTCATCCTCTACGACACCTCCCGCCTTGTAAACGAAAAGGGAACGCCTGTTGAGATAGCAATCGCCCTCTTCTTAGACATCATCAACCTCTTCTGGTCTCTCTTCAACCTCTTAGTTGCCCTTAAAGGAGAAGAGAGGTAGTAGTTGGAGCTCTTTGAAGGCAGGAAGCCCCTCCCTGCAAGGCTGAGACCAAAAGACTTCTCAGAGTTTGTCGGCCAGAAACACATAGTTGGGGAGGGGAAACCCTTAAGAAAGCTCGTTGAGAGCAGAGAAATTCACTCACTTATCCTCGTAGGCCCTCCCGGTACGGGAAAAACGGCACTTGTCCACCTGATAAAAGAGAAACTCAAAGCAGACTTCTACGAACTGAACGCCGTAACCTCTACCGTTTCAGACGTAAGAAGAGTTTTAGAGAGAGGTAGGGAAAACAGAAAGTTAGGAAGGAAAACCGTCCTCTTTATTGACGAAATCCACCGTTTCAACAGATCCCAGCAAGACGCCCTTCTGCCAGACACAGAAGAGGGGAACGTAATCTTAATAGGAGCAACAACCGAAAACCCCTACTTCAGCCTCACTCCCGCCTTGAGGTCAAGGGTAAAAATCTACCGATTTAAACCCTTAAGCCGGAAAGACCTGCTGGAGCTCTACAGACTGGCAACAACAAAGAAAAACGGCCTCCCCGGGTTTAAGGTCCCGGAACCTATCTTAAACCTACTTGTAAACGCATCTGCCGGAGATGGAAGGAAGTTCTTAAACTTCTTAGAAGAGCTCCACACCCTCACCGGTGGGAAAGAGCCCGATTTAGAACTTGCAGAAGAAGTGGTTGGAGAGGGAGCTCCCCCAATAACCGAAGACCAGAGGTTTGACCTTATCTCAGCCCTCATCAAGTCAATGAGGGGAAGCGACCCAGACGCTGCCCTCCACTACGCCGTAAGGCTTTTAGAGGCAGGAGAAGACCCAAAGTTCATAGCAAGGCGCCTTGTGATATTTGCCTCTGAAGACATAGGGAACGCAAACCCTGAAGCCCTCCTTGTTGCAAACGCAGCACTTAACGCCGTTTTAAACGTTGGAATGCCAGAAGCTGCAATAAACCTTGCCCAAGCTGTTCTCTACCTTTCAACATCTCTGAAGTCAAACGCCGTCTACAGAGCTCTTAAAGAGGCTCAGAAAGATGTAAAGGAAGGGTTCAGACCTGAAGTTCCAGAACACCTTAGAGCCGGAAAGAGGAACAGAGGCTATAAATACCCCCACAACTACGAAAGGAACTGGGTAGATCAGGAATACCTGAAGGAGAAAAGGGAGTACTACAGGCCGAAAAAAATAGGGTTTGAGAAGGTGCAGGAGAAGTGGCTCAGATACATGAGAGGAGAAACTGATAAAATTGAGACCACAAAAGAGAAAGAGGTAGATGATGAAGTTTAAGGTCTCCGTTCCCGCCTCAACCAGCAACTTAGGTCCCGGATTTGACGCCTTAGGCCTTGCCCTAACCTTATACAACGAGTTCTACGTTGAACCGTCAGACAGTTACGAGGTTGAGATAGAGGGAGAGGGAAAAGAGGAGCTCCCAAAAGACGAGAGAAACCTGTTCATAAGAGCCTACAGGAGCTCCATGGAGTACTTAGGACTGAACCAGCCCATAAAAGTAAA
>JALWGN010000095.1 GCA_027013575.1 Desulfurobacteriaceae bacterium | reverse complement strand
GAGGGTTTCCCTATGGCCTCAAGGCCTCTCTCCGTTATCTTCCTTCCCCTCGGGGTTCTAACCAGGAACCCCATCTCTATCAGGTAAGGCTCGTGGACGTTTTCTATCGTATCTACGTCTTCCTTTAAGACCGTAGCCAGCGTGTTGAGTCCGACGGGGCCGCCTTTGAACTTTTCTGCTATTGTTTCAAGTATCTTCCTGTCTAACCTGTCAAGGCCAAAAGAATCTATGCCGAGCTCGTTAAGGACTCTTTCAGCTTTTTCCCTGTCAACCACTTCCCAGTTGTGGACGACGGCGTAGTCCCTTACCCTTTTCATAACTTGTATCAGAATTCTCGGGGTTCCCCTTCCGCACTTTGCAAGGAGCTCCAGCCCCTCACGGTCAACCTTCAGCTCCAGCTTTCTGCTTACGGCCTCTGCAACTTTAACCATCTCCTCTACTGTGTAGAGCTCCAGCCTGCAGATCAGCCCGAAGCGGGAACGGAGAGGAGGGGTTAGCAGGTTGAGCCTCGTTGTTGCCCCTATCAGGGTGAAGGGAGGAATTTCTAAGGTTACTGCGGTTGAGCGGGAGCTCCCACTAACAACGTCAACCTTGAAGTCCTCCATTGCAGAGTAGAGGGTCTCCTCAACAGCCCTGTTGAGCCTGTGGATTTCGTCTATGAAGAGAACGTCTCCCTCGTTCAGGCTCATAAGGAGGCCTAAGAGGTCTCCTTTTCTCTCAATTGTTGGAGCCGCTACAACTTTGATTTCAGCTCCCATCTCGTTGGCGATTATGTGGGAAAGGGTGGTCTTTCCCGTCCCGGGAGGTCCGTAAAAGAGGACGTGGTCTAAAGGCTCTCCTCTTCTCTTTGCCGACTCTACGGCAACCTTCAGGAGTCTCTTTACCTGCTCCTGTCCTAAAAACTCGTCAAAAGTTCTCGGTCTCTCTATCAAAACTTTCTCCCTGAAAGGCGTTTAAGGGCTAGCTTAACGGCGTCGTTCACTGTGAGCCCTTCTAAATTTATGCCTTTCAGGGCGCTGTTTATCTCACTCTTTTTGTAACCCAGAGAGGTGAGGATCTCGTAGAGCTCCGCCGGTATTTTTCTTACCTTCTCCTCTTCAACTGCCGGTTTGAGCTCAGATATTATCCTCTCTGAGAGTTTTTTCCCGAGGCCGGGGATTTTAGAGAGGTAGTCGGCGTCGCCCTCAAGTACTGTCCTCTTGAACTCCTCCGGCTCAACGTGGGAGAGGATGGAGATGGCGACTTTACTTCCCACCTTTGGAACTTTAATCAACTTCCTGAAGAGCTCCCTCTCCTCCTCCGTCTCAAATCCGTAGAGGGTGGGAGCTCCCTCCGGCGGTACTATCAGCTCCGTAAAGAGCTCTACCTCGTCTCCCTCCTCTACTCTGTTAAGGAGGGGAAGAGGAACAAAGACCTTAATACCTAAGGGGCCACACAGCAGCGTTACAGCGTTGCCGTACTTCCTGAACACTCTTCCCTTTAAGTAGTCAACCATCAGTAGAACCTTAGAGAGTTAAAGCTACCCCTTACCGTAAACCTGAACTTCTGACCTTTCAGTTTTCCCGTTTTCATACTTACCGAAACGCTGAGGTTTACGTAAGAGTTCATGTAGTTTTTCGGGTTGTAGCTGACGTTACCCTTAATCTCTACCCGGGCGTCTTTCCCGTTAAGCTCTCCGGAAACTTTTAAGTAGTTCTTGCCGATTACGGTGTAGTTTATTCTACCCTCTCCAAGGTCAAGCTCTTTAAACGAGAAGATTCCGAAGCTGACGTTTTTCAGGCTGACTCCTGAAAGAGTAAACTCTCCTTTGCCGTCGGTTATCTGTCTCTTCCTGAAAACCAGGTAACCTTTCCCGTCTAACTTCCCCGACAGTTTAAAGTCTGACTTTAACGGGCAGCGAGAGAGTTCTATCCCGTGAACTGTAAACTCTACCCTCTCTAAAGAGGTGTCTGTTTTCACCTCAAGGTTTCCGCCGCAGAGCTCTGCTTTAACTAAAAACCTCTTCAGACCTTTGGGCTCTATAGAAACACTCTTCAGGGTTACGCCGCCAAAGGGGAGCTCCCCTATGGTTAACCGTGGCGGAAAGTGGTGAAATGAGACTTTCTGAGGGTAGAACCCTTTCTCTATCAGTACTCTTTCTGCCACCCTCTCAAAGGGGAAGGTCAGGTAGAGGGAAATCAGGAAAGAGAGGGTAAAGACTGAGAGGAGTAGGAGAGCTCTCTTAACCTTCACCGCCCCTCCTGTAGAAGAAGAGGGTAACTTTACCGGAGACGAGTCCGTTCTCGTCGTAGTCTGTTACCGTTATACCGTCGGCCTTGAAGTAGTAGGAGCCGTTCTCAAGGGAGGAGATGAGCCTTGCTACCCTGTTTATGTCTGCCTCCTTAAAAGTTACTGTAACTATCTCCTTCCTGTATCCGTATTTCTCCTCCCCTGGCTGAACCTTTACATTTTTAACGTCAAGACCTACCATTCTGGCCACCGTCTGAATGAAAGACGGAACGTCAAGGTTTGCTCCCCTCTTAAGCCTTCTCTCAATCGGGCTGAGCTCTCTCTTCAGACAGAGGAGCTCCTCAACCTGCGGTTTTAACTTCTCAAACTTCTCCTCAAGGAGAGCTCTCTTCCTTTCGTACCCGGTTTTTAGCGATTGGAGTGGAACTATTACCGCGAAAGTGAACAGGATTGCCAGCAGGAGAGGGACTCCGAGGACTACAACCCGTTTCTCTCTGTCTGACAGTGAGGAGAAGTACTCCGTAAACCGCTCTCTTAAACCGTTAATCTCCACTTCCAACTCCGGCTCTCACCGTAAAGTTTATTCCCGATTTACCCTCTTTCGTTGACGATACAGCCACTTTTTTAAAGTACTTTTTCAGGTTCTCAACGAACGACTTTAAAGACTTCTCGTTATCTGCTCTCCCCTTTACTGTAAACTGACCTGAGGAGAGACTTCCGTCTAAGGAAAGTACTGTAACGCCTTTTGTTACAGACTTTGAGATTCCGTTTAAGTAGTAAAGGAGCGAGGGTGTATTTATTCTAAGGAACTCTGCCAGCTTTTTGTACTTCTCAAGCTCCTGGGGTATCTGAATCTCCGGTGCTAAAACTTTTTCGCCCAGCAGTTTTGAGAGCTCCCCTGTGATTTCCCTCTTTTCAGCGTAGTAGTCCCTTTTTGCAGACAGGTAGCCGAGGAAGAGACCTCCTGTAAGGGAAAGGAGGGAGAGGCCGGTTACCGTTGCCAGGAAGATGATTCTCCCCTTCTCTTTGAGGAGTTCCTGTGATAGGCTGGAGAAGCTCTTAAAGAAAGCCTTGCAGGGGCTCTTTTTGAAGTTGTAGAGTCCGTAGGCGTTAAAGTAGATCGGGGTCTCCTTTCCAAAGGGGGAGAACTCCGGAACGGAGAAGTCTGTAATTTCTGAGAGTTCCTTTTTGAAACGGTCTGAGAGAGCTCCGCCCCCCACCAGAATTACGTTTTTCTCGTTACCCTTCAGTAGTGAGGCAATCTCCCCTGAGTTTGTGTGGTACTCAAAGCCTCCTCTCAGGATTTCAACTTCTGAAATCTTTCCGTTTTCTACCCTTACCAGAGCTATTTTTCTCTTTCCTGCGTCTAACAGGGTGAAGTTCTCAGAGAGAGTGAGCGCTGCTGTAACTCCGCCGAGAAGGTCTACCGTTATCTGTGCTCTTGATGCGATTTCCTGGGGGAGCTCTTCTAAGTTCTTTCTCTTCTCAACAAAGACCAGAAATCTGCATCCTTTCTCCAGTTTTTCCTTCCTGCAGAAGGCTACAGATATTTCTTCCGGAGGGACTGACAGATCTGTTGATACGTCGTTGACGATGAGCTTTTTGAGTTTTGCTCCCGTACAGAGGGGGTAGAAGGATTCTCTTACTAAGAGTTCTGAGGATGAGAGCCCCAGTGTGAAGCTCTTTCCCTCTGGAATTCCCGTTCCAAACTCTCTTCCGTTGAACCACTTTACTGAGGAGCTCCCGTAGTCAACTCCTATCATTCAACGACCTTCCACTCAAGGATTCTGCTCCTTGTTGTGTAAGCTACAACGGTAACGGTTGAGTTTCCGTAGGATGCCGTTACCTCCACCCTGAAGAAGTTGCACCTGTTTGTTATAAGGGGCAGTATCTCGTAGTAGAGCTCCCTGTCTATCCCCGGGAGCTCCTTCAGCGTTTCCAGTTTCTTTATCGGACGCGCCTCAATTATACTATCGGCCGCCTCTTCTCCCATTCGGTCTGAGAGTGCCAGGAGAACCTTTTTCGGGGCTGAGTTTACGTTTATCTTCCCGTTTCCGTATACTGTGAGGTAGGGAGAGAGTTCCCTGAAGGTTTTCCTGTCTACTCCCTTAACGTAGAGGAGCTCTCCCAGGCTCTTCATAGGCTTATTTGAAGGCCTGTAACCTGAAGACTCGTAGTAGTCTGCCTCTGCTCCAAAAGGAGAGGAGACACTGTCTTTATCTATCCAGTCTTTTATGGCGTCTGCAATTTCCGGCTTTCCCAGCTCGTTGAAGAGTCTCTTCCCCACTCTGTAGTACCTTGGGTCTGTAAGCTTGTTAACGTTAAACTTCCCGCACTCGTCGGCTATTCTGATAGAGATGAATATCCCCCTGTAGTTGTAGGCTACCGGTTTAGACCAGTCGTCTCCCTCTCCGTCAAAGCCGTTGTTGTCCTCCTTCAGGTACTTAAGTGCAATTTTTACGGCTGAAACGGCTGCGTGGTACGATGTAACGTAGTCTTTGAGTCCTTCGGTCTGTCTGTAGGTTGAGTTTGAGAGGTAGAAGACCGAGAAGAGAAAGGCGGCAACGGCCGCCACCATGATTAGGACGAGGAAGAGGACGATGCCCCTACGCTTTTGAGAAGAACTCAACGATGCTCTCCTCGTTCGGAGCCGTTATCACCCCTTTCTCTGTGATTATCCCCGTTATGTTCTCGTGTGGCGTTACGTCAAAGGCAGGGTTCTTAACTTTTGCGCCGTACGGGGCAATTCGGCAGTCTTTACAGTGGCAGTAGAGGACTTCTTCAGGGTTCCTCTCCTCTATAGGTATCTCAACTCCGCTTGATATTGATAGGTCAAATGTTGAGGTTGGAGCGGCTACGTAGAAGGGGATTCCGTGTTCCTTTGCCAGTACCGACAGGGAGTAGGTTCCTATCTTGTTTGCCGTGTCTCCGTTCCTTGCGATTCTATCTGCTCCAACGATTATGCAGGTTATCTCACCTAAAGACATGAACCAGCCGGCCATGTTGTCCGTTATCAGGTAGTAGGGAATTCCCTCCTGCTGGAGCTCCCACGCAGTTAACCTTGCTCCCTGCAGGTAGGGGCGCGTCTCGTCAACGTAAACTGTTACCTCCTTTCCCATCTCAACGGCAGCTCTTACAACTCCAAGGGCAGTTCCGTAACCGGCAGTTGCAAGGGCTCCGGTGTTACAGTGGGTCAGAATTACCTCCCGTGAGGAGAGGAGCTCCGCACCGTAAAACCCTATCTTCCTGTTTGTCTCAACGTCCTGCCTCTCTATGTTTATCGCCTCTGTCTCAAGGGCAGCTATTATGTCCTCTATCTTCTCTCCGGCCTCAACAATCTTCTTCATCCTCTTAAGAGCCCAGAAGAGGTTAACGGCCGTAGGTCTCGTTGCTGCAAGTCTGTTTATTATCAGCTCAAGCTTGGCTTTAAAGTCTATGTAACTCTTTACCTTCTCCTTTAGCTCTTTTGCCCCTAAAACAACTCCGTAGGCGGCCGTTACGCCTATGGCGGGAGCTCCCCTTACAACCATCTCTTCTATGGCTCTGGCTACGCACTCGTAGGTCTTACACTCTATCCACTCCTCCTTCAGGGGGAGTTTTCTCTGGTCTAAAAGCAGAAGGCTCTCACCAGTCCACTTTAAAGGCCTGATGTCCTTTATCCTTCCCATTACTCTTCCTCCACCTTCTTAACTACCAGTACAGGGCACTTTGCGTTTTTAATTACGGCCTTTGCCGTGCTTCCCATCTCAAGGATTCTCTCAATGAGGCCTTTTCCGTGGTAGCCTATTACTATAACGCTGACTTTTTCCTCCTCAGCAACCCTTACTATCTCTTCCTTCGGGTCTCCAACCGTCATGATCCTTTTAACTTTGAAGCCAAAAGAGGAGAGCTCCTTCTCTATCTCCTTCAGCATCCTTTCGTGGCTCTCAAGGATGGCCTTCTCTATCTCAGGTATATGGGCATAGATGGTTGCAACGTCTAACGCGAACGGGTCGTCAAACTGAGGAAGTGAGAATTCCAGAGGGTGGATTACGTGAAGAAGAACGACCTCTTCTGTTCCTGCCTCTTTAAGTTTCTTTATGTACTCTTTTGCTATATCTGCAAGCTCTGAAAAGTCGGTAGGGTAGAGAACTTTCCTAAAAAGGGGCATCGTCTCCTCCAGAGAGTTTTAGGAAATCTTATCACTACTCACTCTCCTTTGCTTCCTGCCAGAGCTCCTCCATCTCCTCAAGGGACATCTCACTTAAATCCCTTCCCATCTCCTTCGCCCTTTTCTCCATGTATCGGAACCTCTTCTCAAACTTCTCGTTTGCCCGCCTGAGAGCAATTTCGGGATGAACACCCAAGAACCGAGCGAGGTTGACTGCCATGAAGAGAAGATCTCCCACCTCCTCCTCTATCTTCTTCCTGTCTCCCTTCTTTATCTCCTCTTCAATCTCTGAGATCTCCTCAATCAGCTTCTCCTTTATTCCTTCAAACCCTTTCCAGTCAAAACCTACTTTTGCAGCCCTCTTCTGGAGTTTGTACGCCCTCTCTAAAGCCGGCATGGACTCTGGGATACCGTCAAGGAGCGACTCTTTCTTTTTACCTTCCTTTTCCTTGAGCTTCTCCCACTCCCTGTTAACGTCTTCTGCAGTCTTTATGTCCTCTCTCTTTCCGAAAACGTGGGGATGCCTGTGGATGAGCTTTTTAGATATGGAGTCAACAACGTTCTCAATGTCAAAGGCTCCCCTCTCCTTTGCAATCTGGGAGTGGAAGATAACCTGAAGTAAGAGGTCTCCCAGTTCCTCCTTAAGCTCCTCGTCGCTATCCTTCTTTACTGCGTCAATAACCTCGTAAGTCTCCTCTAAAAGGTAGGGAAGAAGGCTCTCGTGTGTCTGCTTCCTGTCCCACGGGCACCCTTCCGGTGAGCGCAGTTTCTCCATTATCTTAACCAGGTCTTCAAAGCTGTACTTTTCTCCCTTCAATTTTTCTCCTCCGTAAAAGTGCTTTATATATAATCCAGCAAAATTTCAACCCTTTACTGGGATTTTAAGAGTTTTACGGTCTAAATATGAAAACTAACAATAATAAAAACACTGTGGCTCTTTGTGTTTTGCTATACTCTCTCTAATCTGCACAATAGTTGTGCAACTCAAGGGAGGGAATGATGGAAGGTAAAGAGTTCACGGTTGAGATTTTTACAAAAGCTCTGAGGATTTACAGGGAACTCCCTCCGGGAGAGGAGAGACTGATAATAGCGGCTCTTGAGAAGATTAACAAGCTGGCTGTTTTGTGTAAGGCTGAACTGTCAACAAGAAAAATAAACCTGGAGAAAAAGGCAAGTAATGAATAATGAAAGAGATACTTGGCGTTAGGTTCTACACGGTCAAAGAGGTAGCTGAGATTCTCTCTAAGTCTCCCTCAACTATCCGCAATTA
>JALWGN010000094.1 GCA_027013575.1 Desulfurobacteriaceae bacterium | reverse complement strand
ATTTAGCGATATAGAACAGTTCTTCCTTGAGGCCGAGGAGAAGAGGCTTAGAGAGATAAAGGAGAAGAAGGAAAGACCTCAAAAGCAAGCTCCAAGAAGAGAACAGCTCATAAACCAGATTAAGAACCTGAACGATAAGCTGAAAGGGAAAGACAGGAAGATAAAGGAACTCTACAGGGAAATTAACCAGCTTCAGAGCGAACTTACAAAGTACAGGACGAGACAGAAAGAGATAGAGAAGAAGGAGAGAGAACTCAAACAGATAGACAGCTATAAGGAGAAAATTGAAGACCTTCAGACAGAAATAGCAAAGCTGAAAGGCGAAATAGCTGAAAAGGACAGACAGATAGAGAACTTAAAGGCTCAGGAAGTTCCCAAATCAAAGGTGGAGCTCTTCATTGAAGTAGCCCTCAACTCGGTCTCCGGCCTTGCAGCAGGCCAGAACAGGTTAAAGGTGCTCTTCTCCAAAAGGTTCAGGAAAGACATGGTTAAAGAGGTATCTGTAAGACCGTTCCTCTTTGACAGCTTTATCTCGGCCTTAACCAGAATAGACACAACTTCCAAACTCTTAAAGAGAGACTCAAAACACGACATCTACAGGATAAGGGTAACCTCTCCCTACGGAGAGTACAGAGCGGTCTACCTGAAGATGGAAGGGGACACCATTAAGTTCGTCCGGTTCGGTCAGAGAGACTCCATCTACGGAGAGCTTGAAGCCTGCGGGTGGAAGTTTGAGTAGAGTTTTAAGAAGGCTCTCTGAGGTTGAGGAGCTCCTTCCCCTCACCCCACAGGAGAGGGAGGCTTTTCAGAGGGTAACCCCCATCTACCCCTTTTCGTCAACGGAGTACTACCTGAAGCTGGCCAAGAGATCACCGGCAGTAAGGAGAATGCTCCTTCCCTCACTCAGGGAAGTTGACCCGGAAGTTCAGAAGGAAGGAGAAGACGACCCCCTTATGGAGGAGAGAGACGTCGTAACTCCTAACCTTACCCACAGGTACCCCGACAGAGTTTTACTCGTTACGACAAACTTCTGCCCCGTCCTCTGCCGCTACTGTATGAGAAAGAGGAACTGGAAGAAACCGGCGTTTACGATTTCAGAAAGGGAGATAGAGGAGGCCGTCTCCTACATCTCCTCAAACAGTAGAATCAGAGACGTTCTCATCTCTGGGGGAGACCCTCTAACGCTGCCGTTAGACATCCTTGAAAAACTCCTCTTTGAGCTGAAGAGAATTCCCCACGTTGAGGTTGTGAGAATAGGAACCAGAGTTCCGGTAGTTGATCCGGAGTCGGTTTTAAGGAGGGAGCTCCTTTCACTCCTTGAAAAGGCAGAGAAGGTCTGGGTGAACACCCACTTTAACCACCCCGACGAGGTAACAGAAGAGGCAAAGGAGGCGGTGAGAGCCCTCTTAAAAAGTGGCGTTCCCGTTAACAACCAGACTGTGCTCCTGAAAGGGGTAAACAACTCCCCGGAAGTCCTTGAGAAGCTCTTTCGGAACTTACAGAGGATAAAGGTTCGCCCGTACTACCTCTTCCACTGCGACCCGGTTAAGGGAGTGATGCACTTCTCAACACCGATAACAGAAGGACTGAAGATACTGAGGGAGCTCTTTAAAAGGCTCTCTCCCCTTGCCATACCCTACTACGCAGTAGACGGCCCCGGAGGGTACGGAAAAGTCCCGCTCCTCCCCCACAGGTTCAGAGTGGAAAACGGGAAATACCAGTTTGAGAGCTTCAATGGCAGGTGGTTTGAGATGGAAGACCGTTAACCTTCCCTTATCTTCTTCACAAACTCCCTTGCCCTGTCTCCCCTCAGGTAGTCTGCAAGCTTTAAAAGACCTTCTGTGTAGTACCTGGCTTTAAAACCTTTAAGGGTAAGGTAGAGCCGTGCAATCTCAGCCCTGTCTTTGTGGGGGCAGACGGTAATTATTACTTTGTTCCTATCAAGCTCGTTAAGCCTATCGGGAAGCTCGTTTAAGGGTATGTGCTTTCCAAACCCGAAGTGCCAGGCTTCGTACTCCTCAGGAAATCTGACGTCAACTATTTCCGCTTCACCTCTGGCGTAAAGCTCAAGGAGCTCCTCAGTTCCAATCTTCATGCGCTTTCTCTCTTCATAGTCAAAACGCCCCAGGTACTCATCAAAAGTCATCTCCTCCTCCTTTTTCTGTATTTGACGAAATAATTATAGACATTTCTAACGAGGAATGCTAAACTGAGAACTATTCCTGATAAGTAGGAGTTAGACCATGAAAAAAGCGAACAGGTTAATAAACGAGAAAAGCCTCTACCTGCGGCAGCACGCCTACAACCCCGTTGACTGGTTCCCCTGGGGAGAAGAGGCCTTCAAAAAGGCAAAAGAGGAGGAGAAACCCCTCTTTATCTCAATAGGGTACTCTTCGTGCCACTGGTGCCACGTAATGGAGAGAGAAAGCTTTGAAGACGAAGAGGTGGCAAGGATTCTGAACGAGAACTTCGTTCCCGTAAAGGTTGACAGGGAAGAGAGACCCGACGTTGACAGGTTCTACATGGAAGCCTGCCAGGCAATGACGGGCAGCGGAGGCTGGCCGCTAACGGTAGTTGCAACTCCAGACGGAAAGCCCTTCTTCGCAGGAACCTACATCCCCAGGGAAAGGCTTCTGAGAGTTCTTACCGAAATAGCAAGAATGTGGAAAGAAGAGAGGGAAAGACTCCTCTCTGCAGGAGAGGAGGTGGTCAAACACCTAAAGAACTTCTCCTTAGAGTCTCAGGGGGAAATTCCGGAAGTTGAGGAGTTAGTAGAATCTTACCTGTTAGAGATGGAGAGCCGTTTTGACGAAATCAACGGCGGCTTTTCACCACCTCCAAAGTTTCCCCAGCCCCACAACCTCTGGCTCCTCACAAACCTTTCAGCCCTGTACGGTAAAGAGAGAGCCTTTGAGATGGCAGCCTACACTCTGAAAGCAATGAGACTGGGAGGAATATACGACCAGATAGGAGGAGGGTTCCACAGGTACTCTGTTGACGGTATGTGGTTCGTCCCCCACTTTGAGAAGATGCTCTACGACCAGGCAGGACTCCTCGTTGCCTACTCAACGGCCTACAGCTACAGCAGTTACTGGCTCTTTAAAGAGACTGTAAACGGAATACTCCAGTACCTCAAAAGGGAGATGGAGAGCCCGTACGGAACCTTCTACTCGGCACAGGACGCAGACTCAGAAGGAGAAGAGGGAAGGTACTACCTGTGGAGGTGGGAAGAGCTTAAAGAGGTTTTAACCCCTGAAGAGCTTGAGTTCTCAAGGCACCTCTACAACCTCTCACCTGAAGGGAACTACGAAAACGGCTACAACCTGCCCTTTATCGGCAGAGACCTTGAGAGGGTAGCCGAGGAGCTGGGAATGGAGCTGAAGGAGCTCCTCAAGAAAAAGGGGGAAGTTGACGGGAAACTTCTCTCTGAAAGGGAGAAAAGGGTTAAACCGTTAAGGGATGAGAAGATACTGACAGACTGGAACGGATACCTTTTGTGGGGAATCGTTTCAGCCTACAGAAGCACAGAAGACGGTAAACTCCTCAAAACGGCCCAGAAACTCTACAGCCAGATTTTTGAAACCCACTACAGAAACGGAGAGCTCTACCACGCAGTTTACGACGGCGAGCCGAAAGAGAGAGGAGTGTTAGACGACTACGCATTTACCGTAAGGGGAATTTTAGAGCTCTACCTGGTAACGGGGGAAGGGAAGCTCCTGAAGAAAGCCGCTGAGCTGACACAGAAGGCAGTAAAACTCTTCTACGACGAAACCTCAGGGAACTTCTTCATCTCAAATAGAGGGGAGCTCCCCATAAGACAGAAAGAGCTATTAGACGAAGCTTACCCCTGCGGCAACGGAGTAATGCTTCAGAACCTATCACTTCTCTACCACCTTACAGGAGAGAGCCTGTTCAGAAAAACCCTTGAAAAGAGCCTGAGCAGCCTCTCAAACCTTCTGAAAAAACACCCCTCTGCCGCTGCGTCAAGCCTTGAAGCCCTCGTCATCTACCGGGAGTTCCAGAGAGTTGAGGGAAGGGAGGAGAAACTGAAAGAGCTCCCCTTCAGGCCTTACAGGCTAACAGAGAAAAACGAGAAACTGGAGAAACTGAAAGTGTGTTACAGGGGCAGCTGCAGGGAAGTTTAAAACTTTATAAAACAAACAGAACATTAAAATGGTTAACTTTAATAAAGCAATCTAAACAAAAAACTAAAACAAAGGAGGGGGAAAGGTGTTTAAGGAGTTCATTCCCTTAGTTACCGACTGGGCTGTAAGAATCGGCGGAGCCCTGCTTGTATTTATTATCGGAAGGTGGGTAGCCCAGATCATCGCCAGGCTCGTTGAAAAAGCACTCCAGAAAACAGAGACCGACGAAACCCTGACCAGATTTTTAAAGAGCCTAACCTACTTCGGCATCCTGATACTGGTGATAATAGCCGCCCTGGGCACTTTAGGAGTTAACACAACATCGTTTGCCGCTGTAATAGGTGCCATCGGCCTTGCCGCAGGCCTTGCCTTCCAGAACAGCCTCTCAAACTTCAGCTCGGCAATCCTCATCCTCTTCCTCAGACCCTTCAAGGTTGGAGACGTTGTAGAGGCCGGGGGAGTAACTGGAAAGGTAGAGGAGATAAACCTGGTAAACACCGTTGTAAAAACCCCCGACAACGTCAAAATATTCATTCCCAACTCCAACATCACTTCAAGTCACATCAAGAACTTCTCTGCCGAACCTATAAGGAGAATTGACCTCGTAATAGGCATAGGCTACGACGACGACCTGAAAAAGGCCAAGAAACTCCTTGAAGAGATACTGGAAAACCACCCGAAAGTTCTGAAAGAGCCTGCCCCTTCTGTGGCAGTAGTTGAGCTTGCAGACAGCAGCGTAAACATTGCCGTAAGGCCGTGGGTAAAAGGGGAAGACTACTGGAGCGTCAGAAGTGAACTGATAGAAACAATAAAGGAGACCTTTGACAGAGAGGGTATCTCTATACCCTATCCTCAGATGGACGTTCACGCAGACGTTAAATTAAAGAAGGAGTAAACACCTCTCCCTCCTCTATCCCTTCTCCTCTCCTCCCTTTTTTTTTGCAAAATTACACTTAGGTGCTGATTCGCTATTCACTTTCTGAAAACGTGGAGTTATACTTCAGTTTAAGATACAAAATAAAATTAACGGAGGGTGAAAAGGATGGAAATTCTTGAGCATGCTAAAAAAAGACTACATGAAATATTAGAGGATGCAAAACATTTAATAGGTGTAAAGCAAGAAGATATAGATATTCTGAAAGAGCGAAAGGAGACTCTCCTGAGCTGGGCAGACGACCTTATGGACGATTTCTACAATACGCTCTTATCCTACCCAAAAACCGCTAAAGTTTTTGAGAGAATTCCGGTAGAGCAAGTTAAATCTAAGAACAAAAAGTGGTACGAACAGTTGGTTTCTGGAAATATTGACGAGAAATTCTACGAATTTCAGTTTTTGTGGGTCTTATCCACGTTTACTGGAAAATAGATAACGATACGATGATTTTTATGGCTAACAGGCTGAAGATGAACTTCCTTAAAAAAGCTTCAGAGTTCTTCCCTCCGGAGGAAGCGGTAAAAGTCTTCCACTCATTCTCAAAACTCGTTGACTTCCTGATAGCTCTAACCGTTGAAGGCTACATATTCATCCTCAGGGAAGCCTTAATAGACATAGCCGGCTTCAGCCCGGGACTTGTTGACAACATGATGCAAATGAAACTTGAGGAGATCTACGATTACTACAAAAACGAGTTTGTAAAGAGCCCTTAAACCTCCTCCTTAAGGCCTAACAAAGCTTTAAGGGCTCTTAGCTCCCCTTCGGTCAGGTGTCTGTACTGGCCGGTGGAGAGCTCCCCTAACTTCAAACCGCCAAACTCCACCCTCTTTAAGTACTTAACTGGGTGCCCTACGGCGGCAAACATCCTCTTTACCTGATGGTACTTGCCCTCGGTTATCTCTATCTCTGCCTCCGACTCTTCGTCGCCGGCCTTCAGTATCTCCACTTTTGCCGGTCTGGCCTTGAAGTCTTTCAGCTCTATCCCCTTTCGCAGCGGCTCAACTGCTTCCTCCGTAAGCCTACCCTCAACAACAACGAAGTACTTTTTGGGAACTTTCCACCTGGGATGAGTGAGCCTGTGTGCAAGCTCTCCGTCTGTCGTCAGAAGGAGCAGACCTTCGGCGTCTTTGTCAAGCCTTCCCACCGGAAAGAGCCTCTCAAAGCGAGGGATGTCTGAGAGGAGCTCCATAACTGTAAGCTCCCTGTCCTTCGTTGATGTTACGTAGCCGGCAGGTTTGTTAAGAACGATGTAGTAGTTCTCCTCGTAAAGTACAGGCTCTCCGTCAACTAAAACTTCGTCCTTTTTCGGGTCAACGTGAAAGCCGGGGTCCTTAACAACCTCTCCGTTTACAGTCACGTGGCCTTTCCTTATAAGCCTCTTCACCTGAGACCTTGCCCCAAAGCCTGCGTTAGAGAGGAGCTTATCAAGCCTCATTCCTACCTCTAAAGATTATGAGTTTTGTAGAGAGCCAGTAGGTTAAGAAGAAGAGGGTAAAGTTGACAAAAACGGTGAGTATCTTAAAGAGCTTTGGGTTTGAAAGGTTACCTGCCAGCCACTTCTCCACAGCTGTTGCCGAAAAGAGGAAGAGAAAGAACTGAAGAGCCCAGGCGGCAGTTAACCTCTTCCTTGAAGGCTTTATCCCTGAAAAGAGTTCTACAGACTTCTCAAAGCTGAAAAAAAGGACAAAAACCGAAAGGAAGAGAAGGAAGGCAAGGGTTATTGCCGGATAGACGTGGAAAACCCTCGTTAAAACGTAGAGGATTGCCGAATTTATAAGGCCAAGAAGCAGGTAGATAAAGAGATAGAAAGCGGCACCCTGAATGTACTTAGCCAACTTTTTCCTCTATAAACTTTTTAACTGCAAAGTTGAAAGTAAAGTAGAGAACAACAATGTCGGCGTTAAGGTAGATGAAAACGGCAAGTGAAGGGTTTGGTATTGCCTTTATGAGGAGGAGAAAGAGAACGAAGGAGAGGACAATAAAGGGAACAAAGTGAAAGAGCCAGGCTAAAGCAACCTGTTTACCGTCTTCAACGCCGTAGTAACGCTCCATCAGTTTCTTAAAGGCGAGGAACAGACCGAAAACCATTATCAGAGCTTCTACAGCCGTTCCAAGCCAAGGAGAGAGGTGTTTCAACATAAAAAACCAGGTTATAAGGCTGTTCAACATGTACAGGAAGATAAACACGTAAGCGTATATCAGAAACGCTTTAAGCCTTCTGTTCAATTACCTCCTCCCTATCAGTAAGAGTAGCCGAGGCCTCTAAGCTGTTCAGGTCTGCTCCTCCAGTCCTCCTTCACCTTAACCCACAGTCTCAGGTAGACTCTCTTTCCGAGGAGCTGCTCAAGCTCTTCCCTTGCAAGCTGACCTATTTTCTTTAGCTTCTGCCCACCCTTACCGATGATTATCGGTTTCTGGGACTCTTTCTCAACGATTATGTCGGCATCTATTACCAGCATGTCGGGGTTTTTGTCTCCAGGCTGTATGTTAACAACCTGAACGGTTGTAGCGTGTGGAACTTCGTCTCTGGTTAAGAGCATTATCTTCTCTCTTATTATCTCGGCTATAAACTGGTCTAAAGGCTGATCTGTAACCATGTGGTCTTCGTAGTACTTGGGACCTTCCGGAAGGTACTTAACGAGGAGCTCTAAAAGCCTGTCAAGGTTTGTTCCCCTCGTAGCAGAGATGGGAACTATCTCGTCAACAAACGGGAACTCCTTGCTTATCTCCTCTATAAGGGGAAGGAGCTCCTCTTTCTGAACCCCGTCTATCTTGTTTATTACGACGATAACCTTTGTATCTTTCCTCTTCTCCTCTCCTATTTTCTGGAGT